>JAJRWL010000175.1 GCA_024276875.1 Gammaproteobacteria bacterium | reverse complement strand
TACTTTATCAAGCTCTACGCTGACACCCTCATCGGCCCCAAGTTTCTCGACCTGTAAGGTGTCGCCTTGGGAAACCCGGTACTGCTTGCCACCGGTTTGAATTACGGCATACATACCCAATCTCCGTAGAAAATCTGTGTGTGTCGGCAGAAAATAGAAGTAGCCGACGAAAGAGGCGCGATTTTACATATCCCTTGCGGATAGGTCAATCAAAATTCACACCTAAAATATACGCTAAAATATTGCCATTCACACTTGACACAGCAAGTGCGCACTCCTTAGCATGCGAGTGCATTTTCACTTCAATTACATTTTTATAGAGTTTCCATGGATATTGCTGCCATCCGCGAGCTAATCGCAGACGACTTGACTGCGGTCGATAAAGTCATCCTTAAACGCCTGAAATCAGACGTTGTGCTAATCAACCAGATCGGCGCTCACATTGTTTACAGTGGCGGCAAACGCATGCGCCCCCTCATTGTACTGCTGGCAGCCCGCGCCTTTGACTACAAGGGCGACAAACATACTGAGCTTGCTGCTGTTGTCGAATTTATCCACACCGCCACGCTGCTGCACGATGATGTGGTCGATGCATCGGACAAGCGCCGCAATGAAGATACTGCTAATGCACTCTGGGGCAACTCTGCCAGCGTACTATCCGGCGACTTTCTCTACTCCCGTTCATTCGAGATGATGGTGGATGTTGGCATCATGCGTGTGCTGGATATCCTCTCTCACGCCTCTAATCGGATTGCAGAGGGTGAGGTGTTACAGCTACTCAACTGCAACAATCCTGAGACGACCGAAGAGGAGTACATGAAGGTCATCTATCGTAAAACCGCCACGCTCTTTGAGGCGGGGGCAAAATTAGGTGTGGTACTGGTCAACGGGACAGCAGATGAAGAGGCCGCCATGGCTGACTACGGTCGCCACCTCGGCACGGCATTTCAATTGATTGATGATGTCATGGACTACAGCTCTTCCAGCGAAGAGATGGGCAAAAATGTAGGCGATGACCTCGCTGAAGGCAAACCCACACTGCCACTCATTCGCGCCATGGAACAAGGAACGGCAGCGCAGAAAAAGATGATTCAATCCGCTATCGAGCATGGTGGACTAGAGCATATTGATGCGGTTACAGAGGCCATCAATTCAACCGATGCCATCGCTTACACCGCAGCAGTTGCAAAGCGCGAAGCAGGTAAAGCCAAGGCCGCGCTTGAGATTCTACCCGCCTCGCCCTATCGAGATGCCCTCGCCTCATTGGTTGATCTATCCATCAACCGTTCCACATAGAGTTGATGCACCTTTCGATCCGGCTCAGTCTCTTGCAATCCCGCAAATAGTTTTTCAGCCCGCCGCCACTCACCCGCCTGGTAAGCAGCCAACGCCTCATGATAGCGATCGACCAACGCTAGTTCCGATGCCAGCAGCTGACCCTCTAGTCCAATAGGTTCGTAGATCATGACCTTTTGCTCTTTACCCTTTACCTGCACTCGGTCAAGCTCTCTGTAAATAATCCCCTGCGTGGCGGCTTGGGTAAATTCACTCACAATAATATCAACCCCGTAGATGCGAGTCTGCCCTTCCAATCTCGCCCCCAGATTTACTGCATCGCCCAGTACGGTATAGGCCATACGAAACTCTGACCCCATGTTGCCTACATTCATCAGCCCTGTATTGATACCCACACCATTACGCAGTGGAGGCCAGCCACGCGCAACAAATTCAGCTCTAACCTGATCCATTCGAGCCACCATCTCCAGTGCCGCAACAACCGCATGCTGTGGGTGCAGTTCATCTGTAAGAGGCGCACCCCAAAAGGCCATAATGGCATCACCAATATATTTATCTATCGTGCCACGATGCTGCTGAATCACCTCTGTCATATGGGTGAAATAAGCATTCATTAATCGCGTAAGCTCATCAGGCTCTAACCTCTCTGACATGGCCGTAAAACTCACCACATCAGAGAACAGCACGGTCATTTCACGGCTCTCACCGCTCACACCAAAATCACTGCTCTCTTCACTCATCTCAGCCACAATTTCTGGCGGGACATATTGGCCAAACATGCGTCCAAGGCGTTGTTTGCTGTGCGCCTCAATAAAATAACCATAGGCGTTATGAAATAGAATCAGTATCAGTGCCAGAAAAACCTGTGAAGCCAGATGAATGTTCAGCCCTCTATGCCAAAAATAGAGATTGACTACCACGATAGAGGAGAGCATCAGCACACTGAGCACGCTGGACAAGAGCGGCGACAGCACAGGCAAGCAAACACCAAGAACCAGCCCCAGGGTTAGCAAAGCCAATAACTCAATCGCCTGTGTATAGCCAGGGTGATGCATGATGCGTTTATCCAACATGCCCGATATCAGGTTGGCATGAATCTCAACCCCGTTATACGCACTACCCACAGGCGTTGCTCGCAGATCCAGCAGGCCTGGAGCTGAGGTTCCTAGTAGCACAATGACACCATCCAGCACCTCCAGCGGCACCTTGCCACTCAACACATCGGTCGCTGAAACATAACGAAAACTACCAGAACCCCCTCGGTAAGGGACTAAAGCCGCACCCTCATCATCTACTGGAATACGTTGATCGCCTACCCGCAGCCACTCTAGACTTATCTTTCCAAACCCTGAATCAACCATTTCCAATTCCAATGGCGGCTTGCCAAACAGCGCTCTAACAATTGCCAATGAAAACGATTCATACAGTGCATCTTTATAACGATAGACCAGTGGAACCCGTCGAAAAACCCCATCTTCATCCACCAGTGGGTTGCCAAAATAACCCGTAGAATAGGCTGCCGCCTGTAGCTATGGTAGATTAGCGTTATAGCCATGCACCACAGCAAAAGGAATCTGTTGATTACGTTCATCAATCCGTAATACAGGGGGGGGCAATTGACCTATCTGCGCCTCATGACTGTGTGAATAACCTAAAACCACATCACGATCACGCAGGCTATCTGCAAAAAGATGGTCATATTGCAGCTGCGGTCGCAGCTTTTCAAGCTCAGTGAGATAGGCTTGATTGGTTGCTAATGCTCCCTGTGCTAATTCATCCAAGGCCTTCAGACCTGAACGGTCATCATACTCGGCAAACACCATATCAAAACCGAGCAGGCCGATGTAATACCGGTCAAACAGCGTATCGACCAGACGCGCTAATTTATCCCGACTCCAAGGCCAATGACCCTCAGCAGTGAGGCTACGCTCATCGATATCAACAATCACAATACGTTCATCCACACCTCCCATCATGGTGGCACGCAAGCGCGCATCGTAAAGGAGATTTTCCATGCGGGAGAGCAGAGGCAGTGTCAACTGGTCAGCTGCTGACAATATAAACAGTGTCGTCAGTAACAGGCTAATGACGACACGAATACCCTTATGTGTACGCACTGCTACCACTGACAGATAACGTAGGCACTATGGAGGCGGCAATGGCGTTCTGGTTAAGAGTGCCGCACCCACCGCACTATTCACACCATCATCACTGTGCATTTCATAGCTGTTTATAGCGTGTGATGCACTACTGCCAACAAAGACAATATTACTTCTGCCCGCACCCAGGCTAGTAGTACATCCAGCGCAGACAACATCTAAAGCAAAATCCACCCCAGGCCCAGAAAATGGGACTACAGTTAAGGCCTGTGCGCCATAAAAACTACGGCCTGTAGCAGAAAAATCAACACCCACCTGGTAATTCGCCATCTCCCGTGTGCCAAAATTAACATCCACACTGGGCAGCACACTGTAACTTCCCGTATTCCCCAATTCATCCGTTGGCAGTGTTCCATCACCAGGTGACCATTGAGAAAAATGCGCAATAACATTATTCACCTGTAGCGCATCCAAATCCGCCTGTGTCGTGACATTCGGGCTATACATAAAGTGCCAGTTGCCGTCACCTACACCACTGCTTACATTGTCTAATCCATACCACGCCCCAATCCAACGTCCCCAATAGACCTTCTCATCAGCTTTTAGCATAGTAAAACCACCTGAAGGCATGCTGTCATTAGTCAGCGTTGCCGCCCCTTTATCAAAAACACAGGGCAGGCAATCTGGTGCATAATTATGCTCAATATGTATAAGATTGTTATTTGCATCAATAAATACCTCAGGATTCTGTATATTTTTTTGAGCCACAATCATTGCATCTGCTCCATATTTACCATCATTAACGGCTATAACGGCAGCCGAATAGAAAGGAGCGGGGGTTAAACTTGAGGCGAGTGTTTGCGTTGTTGATGTGGCCGTCTGTGGATCCAATGGAACATCACTGGCAATAGGTGCGCCAGAAGGCACCAGGAAGGGCGCGGCATCCTCCGTCAGTGGTGGTGGATCACCCGCCAGGGGTGCGTCACTCTCTTGTGGCAACCCACCTTCTGGTGGAGCTGTGCCACCTCCTTGTGGCACTTCATCTTCTGACTCCTGCACCCCGTTTACAGGCGGATCAAATACAACACCGGGCGGCCCTAACAGAGGACGCAGTGGCGTATCTTTTCTCTCCACATGAAAGTATTGATCATTTCCAACAATCCCTTCTCCGCTCTGATTCTTTACACTGATCTCACCATCGACCACACCACCATAGAGGCCATCGGGCATCATACCACCCTGTTTATTTACACAGTTACCTGTACATAAACGCACCCCATAGTGCGTACCCCGAATACCAATAGTAGAGATTGGTGTTTTAAGCTGGTAGTTATCTCTATTCTTTTTACCGATACTACCAGAGATGGTACGCAAACCACCTTTCAGCAATTCAAAAACCACTTTGCCATTCTCTGTCTCTTGTGCCTGATGGCGATATTCACTGACTTTAAATTCACTATCGGGGCGCAGTGAGAAAAGACCACCGTCTGTAAAACGGATCTGCACAAAGGCATTTTTTCCCACAACAATCGTATCTCCGGCATAAACAGCCGCCCGACGACGCAATCGCCGCTCACTGCCATCCACACCACGAGCCACCAATCGCCCACTGCCAACAACAATATAACCGGCTCTGTTTTGCATACTTTCTGATTGAGAAAACACGGGCGAAGGAAACCACACCAAGCAGGTAAAAAATAAAATAGCGGTTATTACTAATGGCTGTTTTTTAATAGTCATAGCGAATCGTCATGCCGGCTTGTGTTCGATAATATCTATTGATAGAAATATTACTATCATTTTCAGTGTAGCCCAGGTTTGCGCCAACAGCCCATTGCTTACATAGCTTCCAAGCGCCTTTTATAGAAAAATTACGGTACTCATCCTCCCGTTTTATAAGGAAAATACTGTCTTCTATTCGATACCGACTCTCCTGTAGCGCCATAACAAAGCTGAGACTTAACTTCTGGGTTATTGTGAGCTGTGTCCCAATATTGAAACCATAGATATCCCGATCAACCAGCTCTTCTGCTACGGCCGTATCTTGGCGTGAACGCTCTGCACCGCCATACAGCGAGGCAAATAAGACGGGGCGATAACGCATAGAAAATAGACGCTGAAAGCCAACACCTGCCATCTGCTGCCATGAATCACGTGACTTATTGGTTAAAAAGTTCATATCTGCCAACTGTGCAAAACCCGTTAGCATGGTTTGATCATTTAACTGCCAGCGTATATCGCTATTAATAGCCGACATCTCCCGATAACGATCATGCCCCACTTCAAAATCCTGCCACTGCAGGCCAATCTTTAACCGCGTTTTATCATTCGATAAAATCAGGCCGCCCCGTAGATCAACAGATCTCAGATTAAAATCAGGGGTGTCTTCAAACGATTTATAGGTGGTGCTTGCATCACCAAATAGAAAAACGCCAGGTTTAACCGGATGCATGACACTGACACCAAAAGCCGTGTTGTAGTAGCTATCTTTTATTGCAACAGATGTCCCGCTTAAGGTGCCAGGCCCCAGTGTGGGTGAACTAAAATTTGCAGCTGATGGCGAGCTATTTACATTGGTGTCGTATCCCGTTCCCGCCTCTGCATACATGTTAACAGTCGTTTTATAACCGGCCTCACGCAGACGAATAATATCCATAAATTGTTTAATATTCTCTTTCACTTCTGCGGGTGGATTTGCATCCAGCACCTTAGTGAACTCTTGGCGAGCACGATCATACTGTTCAAGCAGAAAATAACCCCGCGCTAATTCAAGCCGCACTCGATGATAATTTGGCCGAAACATAAGCACACGTTCCAGTGCAAAAACCCCCTGATCAAGATGGCCACTATCAATCGCCAATAGACCATAGTAATAATCAAAGAGGGGATCACCCTCTGCTTCCAGAAGATGTTGTTCAGCTAAAGCATAGGCCTCACCACGTTGACCGGCATCGTATAATCTTGAAATCTCATTAATAAAATCAGTTTTTGCATAAGCTAATGACACACTAAAAGCCAGCAGACACACTAAAACAACACCCAGCCTCAACCATTTCATATTATTATCCACTCTCCGGCATGCACTTTTAAACAGCCCGCTAGCCTGCATAAAAACGTAACAACTAAACCTTTCTAAACTATAGTACGCTTATTGTTACTTGCTAATACGCCTTAAAATATAGACCTATGGCTTGCCAACTAAGCAACGTCTATTTGCTCTGCACTCAGGTAGCATGTCGCATAATCCAGGTATATTTTTTCACTGACAAACAGACCCAACAGATCTGCATCGATCTTATTGTCATTCTTCATCTGCTCAAGAATGGCCAATTCCTTAGAGAGAGGCATCCCTTTCTTATAGGGTCTGCTGGTATCCGTCAGCGCCTCAAATATATCGGCAATCGCCATAATGCGCCCAGGAATGGCAAAGGCATCCCCTGAGAGTTTATTGGGGTAGCCACTCCCATTGGGACACTCATGGTGTGAACCTGCATATTGAGGCACATTTTTTAACGCCTTAGGAAATGGTAACGAATCCAGCATTTTAATGGTTGCTGAAACATGATTATTAATCACCTTGCGTTCACGTTCATTGAGCGTTCCTTTCGAAATGCAAAGGTTTTCTATCTCATCCCCTGAAAGTAGTTGCCGCTCATCACCCTGCTCATCTACCCATGTGTAAGCACCAATGTGCTGCACTCTCGCTTGATCTTCTGGGCGCATAAATTCACCGCCCGAGTTGCACTTTCGCAGAAAAACCTGGTCACCCGATAGCTGCATTAATCGTTTTTTATATTGTGCCTCATAAATCTGAACATTGGATTTATCACCCTGTTGCTGGCTCTCGATTATCTGTCTCTGCATCACCACTTTTGCATCACGTTTTAAGATTTCAATGCGCTCACACACGGTGTCAATACGATCAACAATAGTCTCCAATTTTGTTGCTTTATCCATTACATATTCAGGTGTCGTAATCTTCCCACAGTCATGCAACCAGCTAGCGACATCCAGTTCATAGTAATGCGCTTCAGTCAGTGAGAAATCCTTAAACACCCCCTCTTGAGCACGATCCGCAGCCTCAGCCAACATCTTTGTCAATATCGGCACTCTTTCACAATGAGCACCTGTATAGGGCGATTTTTCATCAATTGCGCTAGCAATCAATTTTATGAACGCGTTAAACAGCTTTTTTTGCTCATCAATCAACCGCTGATTGGTCAGTGCCATTGCTGCTTGCGAGGCAAGTGATTGAGCTAGATGCTGATCGGCATCAGTAAAGGCAATGACCTCACCCGTCTCTCCATCCTTTGCGTTGATCAATTGAAGTACACCGATGACATCATCCTCGTGATTTCTCATCGGTATGGTTAGAAAGGAGCAAGAGCGGTAGCTATTTTTTATATCAAATTCACGTGTCCCCGAAAAATCAAACGCCTTTGTAGTATAGGTATCAGCAATAGCGATCGTCTTTTTCTGTAGCACCGCCGTGGTCACGACAAATCGATCATTTGGCCGACCCTCTTCTAAAAAAAGCGGTATGGGCTTTTGAGAGACGGGTATGCCCGTGGTTCCTCCCATCGCAAAATCAAGCGAATCTGTTCGCATGATTTCAAGCTGAACCTCTTTTTTTACTTTAGAGACTCTGTAAATAGAACCGCCATCAGCTTGGGTAATCTCTTTTGCACCCAGCAGAATCATCTCAAGGAGACGTGGGGTATGGTGCTCGGCAGAGAGGGCGATACCAATCGTATTGAGCTGTTCAATACGCTCCCAAAGCCGCTCGTTATTATTCGTATTCATTGCTAAACAGGGCAGATAAAATACTATGAACGATTATCTAGCGCATCCTTAAAAAGCTTCAGTACCAACTGAGGATAGTTACGCACAACGGCCTCTTTTGTGACTTTCTCGATGGCCACCAAACAGGCGGCTGTTTTTGCTCGAACCGTGGCCGCATGCGGCAGATCACAAAAATAAGCGCTTGGCTCAATAAAATCCATCACTGGACGGCCAGCAACAGGCTGGTCATCCTGCTCCCATTGCAAGTCACCCCAAATCAATTGATAAAGCCGGTCAGCAGGCTCCCCCTGTGTAATAATCACCTCGCCTGCCATAACGTCTATCTGTGAAACAGGAACGGCATTGGTTGCCGCAATATCTTTCAGCTCATCATTCGCCTCTTTGAGGCGCATAGAAAACTGCTGACAGAGTATTCGGGTAAAGTGGGGGAACTGCTCAATAATAGTCTCAAGATGCGAAGGTTTTAGCTTAATCGCATACGTCGCCCCTGAGCTTCGTACAGAAGCCGTACGGAGACCCGCACCAAGATAGGACATCTCGCCCACAAAACAGGGGTTATCCTCTTCATTATGATGGGTAGCAATCGCCTGCAAACCTGCTGCACCACTCTTTTGCTCTACAACAAAAGCCCCCCGCAGGATGGCATAAACCTCGGTGGTTTCATCATCCTCACAAAAGAGATACTCGCCATCATCATAATGCAACAGACACGAATCACTACAGGCTTCCAGTAGTTTGGGAATCTCCGTCTCCGCCACATTGAGTTGCGAAATATCAAAGGGTTTGGGCATTATGGCCTCACTTACATTTCATTATTCTAATGACCCCACTGCTGGGGACAGCACACAGTAAAATTAAAGGGTAGTTATCCTGAAGATTCAAGGTAAGAATACAACGCTAACCATCCAATCAGCAATAAAAGCAGGATTTATGTAAAATTCACCCATCTGTTTCAACTTATTTCACCCATAATTATGTTACTTGCTATAAAACACTTTTTTGAACAACACATTGCAACAACCGATTTAAACACTGACGCTACCAGCCAAGCACACAGCCTACAACTTGCCACCGCCGCTCTGCTATTTGAGATGATGCGAATGGACGATGAGATCAGTGAGCAAGAAAAAGCCCTGCTCAAAAAACTTATCGGCCAAAGATTCACTCTCTCCAGCGATGAGACAGAACAACTTATCCAACTGGCAGAGAAAGAGGCCACACAGGCTATCGACTACCACTCTTTTACCTCACTGATTAACACCCATTTTTCCGCTGAGGAGAAGATCAGCATTGTCGAACATCTATGGCTGGTCGCTTATACTGATGGCCAGATTAATAAGTATGAAGACCATCTGGTACGCAAGATTGCCGAACTGATCTACGTTCCCCATAGCGCCTTTATCGCCGCCAAACATCGAGCCACCACT
>JAJRWL010000174.1 GCA_024276875.1 Gammaproteobacteria bacterium | reverse complement strand
GTATTGGCTTATCACCCTTTGGGTGATTATGTTTTGGTGGGAGAATCATGTTTTTAGCCGTTGTTTCAAAAGGTTAGTAGTGTAATGCCTTTTTCAACTGATTTTTCTAGGATTAAAGGTAGCAAAGATTAAGATTTTTGTTATTTTTTAATGTCCTAAACATGGGCAACAATAGCACTACCCAACGAGAAGTAAGGCTATTTAATTTGAAAATCAGGGGGGAAACACGGTAGTACGCTACGCGAAGCGCCTATTTTTAAGAAGGGCCAAATATGTTGCAGATACCCGTTAAGGCTTAATCATCTTCACGCCGGTATTCAGCATCAATAATACGGGGGTCTGAATCAGATCGTGGCCGCACTGAGGATGAGGCAGGCCAGATAGCATTACTTCGCTTGAGAAACCACAGCACGATACCACGGCGAGCGGAGGGAATGAGACAGATAAAACCTAAAGCATCGGTAACAAACCCAGGGAGCAGTAATGACAGGCCAGCGATCAATAGCAATATCCCCTCCATCATCTCAATGGCAGGCACCTCACCTCGCCCCATACTCTCTCTCACGCGCATAGCGGTAGTGAAGCCCTGCGCTCGAACCAACACGCCACCCAAAGCGGCTGTAAACAACACCAGCATTACCGTGGAAAAGGCACCAATTTCAGCGCCTACCTGCACCATGAAATAGAGTTCAACAGCAGGAACACCAACAAAGATCAATAAAAAGATAAAGCCAGGATTCATAGCCAAAATGGATAGTGGATGAGATAAACACCATACCCTGACCTCTGCTCCCTGACAACTACCCCTATTATCCTGTATCTTTACACGATGTCATCATCCACCCTCATCACACTCTGCACCTGCCCAACTCAGGCCACAGCAGAAGAGATCGCAAACACCCTGGTTGAACAGGGGGTTGCCGCCTGCATCAACATTGTGCCAAACATCATCTCCATCTATAAATGGCAAGGTAAATTAGCGCAGGATAACGAGGTGCTGATGCTGATTAAAACCGATCAATCACGCTATCAGGATCTTGAACAAGCGCTCACCTCACTCCACCCCTATGAACTTCCTGAAATCATCGCTGTCCCTGTAGATCGGGGTCTGACCGGATACCTGAACTGGGTTACACAATGCACAAAAAATTTATGAGAAATATACTCCTCCTCTTTGCACTGCTTATTTCACTCTCTGCACAGGCAGGGGGCTTCCTATCCAGCTTAAAATTTAGCAGTAATAATGAACCGTTACGCGTAGAAGAGGCCTATCAATTCAGTGCCGAGGTGGAAAACCCAGAGCAATTACGCCTACTGTGGCAAATTGCTGATGAGACCTACCTTTACTATGATAAAATCAAGATTGCACTCACCAATGCTGATGGTGTAAACATTGGTGACTACAACCTGCCAGAGCCATTAATCAAACAGGATGCCTTGCGTATTGATGGCACGACTGGTGAGCTGGCTGTCTACTATGATGGCATTGATCTGTTACTGCCACTTACCCGCACCAATATAGCCGCAACCACCATTGAGCTGGAGGTTAAATATCAGGGGTGCGCCGACCTCGGTATTTGTTACCAACCCATCACAGAGAAAGTCACACTCAACCTGCCCTCAGCCTCTGCACCAACAGTCATACCCAAAACGACAGCACCCAAGACAGCACCCTCCCCGATTGCAAAGGAAGAGATCATTGCAGAGCAGGATAGGCTGGCCGACATACTGGTCAATGAGAGCATCTGGCTGGTCGTCGCCATATTTTTTGGAGCCGGACTGGCACTGGCACTTACACCCTGCATCTTCCCCATGATCCCCATCCTCTCCGGCATCATCGCCGGACATGGAGTCAAGATTACCCAAAGCAAAGCCTTCATACTCTCACTGGTCTACGTATTGGCAATGGCTATCACCTATACATCTATTGGTGTCGCCATGGGGCTGCTGGGCGGCAATCTACAGGTGGCCTTTCAAGACCCCTGGGTGTTAAGTGCCTTTGTTGCCGTTTTTGTATTTTTGGCGCTCTCCATGTTTGGTTTTTATGAGCTGCAACTGCCTCATAAGCTGCAAACCAAACTCACCGAAGCCAGCAATAAACAGCGCAGCGGCAGCTTGATTGGTGTTGCCATTATGGGTTTTTTATCCGCCCTAATCGTGGGGCCCTGCGTAGCGCCACCCCTGGCTGCCGCCCTCATCGTCATTGGCCAAACAGGTGATTGGGTGCGTGGCGGCATCAGCCTATTTGCACTCAGCATGGGCATGGGCACACCACTCCTTATACTGGGAGCCTCTGCCGGCAAGCTGCTCCCCAAAGCAGGGGCATGGATGGACGCGGTCAAAGCCGTCTTTGGTGTTGGTCTATTGGCCGTTGCTATTGTCATGCTGGAACGCATCATCCCCGCCCCCATATCAATGGCACTGTGGGGCATACTACTTATTGTCAGCGCTATCTACATGGGGGCTTTACGTGTACTCCCCATCGAAGCCAGCGGCTGGGATCACCTCTGGAAAGGGCTGGGCGTTGTATTGATGATCTACGGCGCACTCATGCTGGTCGGCACAGCCGCAGGGGGGAAAGATACGGTTCAACCACTACGCGGCTTAGGGCTGGGCGCAGCAACCAATACCGGCACAACTTCAGCGCATCTATCGTGGAAAGCCATCAAAAGCGTGGCCGATCTTGATCGTGAGCTTGCCGCAGCCAGCGCCAAAGGAAAACCCGTCATACTGGATTTTATTGCGGACTGGTGCGTCTCATGCAAAGAGATGGAACGCTACACCTTTTCAGACCCCAAGGTCATTAATGTGCTATCCAACTACCAACTGCTGCAAGCGGATGTCACGGCTTATGATGAGAATGACAAAGCACTCATTGAAGGCCGCTTTGACCTGCCAGGCCCCCCCGGCATTATTTTTTATGACCGCAATGGCCAAGAGCGACGCAACTATCGGCTTGTCGGCTTTATGGCCGCCGATGAATTTGCAGCTCACGCCGATCGAGCACTGCGCTAAATTCAATAAAAAGGGACAATTTGAGCCTATCTTTCAAGAAAACTGGACAAACTACCAGAACTTCTGCAAAATTCGCAAATTGCGCAATGATAGCAGCGATGTCAGATTCAGCCTATAACTTTGAGCTAACCTAAGTTGACAAACATGCCCACTATCTTAGTACTCAATGGCCCAAACCTAAACTTGCTGGGAACCCGTGAGCCGACACTGTACGGGCACGACACCCTGGACTCAATCCAGGCACAGCTGGAAAAAGTTGCACAGCAAGCAAACCATCGACTGGACTTCATACAGAGCAATGCTGAACACGAACTTGTGGAACAGATCCACCAGGCACAGGGCAACAAAACTGCCTACATTATTATCAACCCCGCCGCCTTCACTCACACCAGTGTTGCGTTGCGGGATGCACTACTGGGTACTGGCATCCCATTCATTGAGGTACACCTTTCCAATGTGCACGCTCGGGAAAAATTTCGCCAACACTCCTATTTCTCCGACATCGCTCAAGGGGTAATCTGCGGCCTAGGTGCTCAAGGTTATGAACTTGCTTTACAGGCCGTCATCCAGCGGTTAGCTGATCCGGTTAAAGACAAAATATAGACACAGGCCATCTCAATGGATATTAGAAAAGTTAAAAAACTTATTGAACTATTGGAAGAGTCCGACATTGCAGAGATCGAGATCCACGAAGGTGAAGAATCTGTCCGCATTAGCAGAGCCACCGCCTTCCCCGTTCAAAGCACCCAGGTTGCCGCCACCCCCGCCGTTGCCACAGCCCCCGCAGTAACGGAAGCAAAACCCGAGCCAGAAGAGATCAGCGGACACCCCATCACATCACCCATGGTTGGCACCTTCTATCGCGCCGCCAGCCCTGGTAGCAAATCCTTTGTTGAAGAGGGTCAGCAGGTAAGCGAGGGTGACACCCTCTGCATTATTGAAGCGATGAAAATCCTCAACCAGATCGAATCCGACAAGAGCGGTGTGGTGAAAAAGATATTGGCCGAGAATGGCCAACCTGTTGAATACAATCAACCACTGTTTATCATCGAATGAAAGAAAAAATCGTAATCGCCAACCGGGGCGAGATTGCACTCCGGATTCTACGCGCCTGCCATGAGCTCGGCATTGGCACTGTCGCCGTCCATTCAGAGGTTGATCGAAATCTAAAGCATGTGCGCCTGGCCGACGAAACCGTCTGCATTGGCCCCGCCCCCTCTATCGACAGCTACCTACAGATCCCCGCCATCATCAGTGCCGCTGAAGTAACGGACGCTGTTGCCATTCACCCAGGGTACGGTTTTCTCTCTGAAAACGCTGATTTTGCCGAACGGGTCGAAAACAGCGGCTTCACCTTCATCGGCCCCAAGCCTGAAACCATCCGCACCATGGGTGACAAAATCAAGGCCATTGAGATGATGAAAAAGGCCGGTGTGCCTTGCGTGCCAGGATCCGATGGCCCACTCAACAAAAACAACAAACAGACCCTCAATATTGCACGTAAGATTGGCTACCCCGTCATCATCAAAGCCTCTGGTGGCGGTGGCGGTCGCGGCATGCGGGTGGTTCACTCTGAAGCCACACTGCTTAATGCCATCTCTCTGACCAAGGCTGAAGCCGGCGCCGCCTTTGGCAATGATGAAGTCTATATGGAGAAGTTTCTAGAAACACCCCGCCACGTTGAATTCCAGGTGCTTGCGGATCAACATGGCAACGCCATCCATCTAGGCGAACGCGATTGCTCCATGCAACGTCGTCACCAAAAAGTGGTTGAAGAGGCACCTGCCCCTGGCATCACCGAAGCGCTACGAAAAAAGATGGGGGATCGCTGTGCCGAAGCCTGCCGTACCATCGGCTATCGTGGCGCTGGCACCTTTGAGTTCCTATACGAAGATGGTGAATTCTACTTTATCGAGATGAACACCCGCGTACAGGTAGAGCACCCTGTCACCGAGATGGTCACTGGCGTGGATATCATCAAAGAGCAGATCCTCATCTCAGCCGGTGAAAAATTGCGTTATAAACAAGAAGATATTCAGATCCGTGGGCATGCCATCGAGTGCCGCATCAATGCCGAAGACCCCAGCAACTTTATGCCCTGCCCTGGCACGATCACCCAGTTTCACCCCGCTGGCGGCCCTGGCATCCGGCTAGACACCCACATCTACAACGGCTACACCGTGCCACAATATTATGACTCCATGATTGGCAAATTGATTGCCCATGGCTCAGACCGTGAAGCGGCATTGGCTCGCATGAACACCGCACTGAGCGAGATGGTGATTGATGGCATCAAAACCAACATTCCACTGCAATGCGACATTATCAGCGACGAAGGCTTTAAAGCAGGCGGTGTAAACATTCACTACTTGGAAAAGAAACTCGGAATGCAACAACCGTGATAGGCTACTAAACCCATAGCCCAAAACGGATGATCACATGTGGCTCCAACTCTCTCTTACCACCTCAAAAGAGCAGGCTCCTCTGATCGAGGCACTGTTTGAAAACATGGGCGCACTCTCTATCACCCTGGGCGATGCAGGGGATGAGCCTATTTTAGAACCTGGCCTCAATGAGACCCCACTGTGGCAATCGACGCAGATTACCGCCCTATTTGAAGGTGATAGCGACCCCGACAACCTGCGCAGCTGCATTAACCAAAGCCTGAACAACGACGTATCCTGCCAGTTAAAGATAGAACGACTGAAAGATCAGGCCTGGGAACGCACTTGGCTGGCCGACTTTCATCCCATGCCATTTGGTCAACGACTCTGGGTCTGCCCTACAGGCCAGCGACCCAAAGCAAACAACGCCATCATCATGGAGCTAGACCCTGGGCTGGCCTTTGGCACCGGCACTCACCCCACAACCGCACTCTGCCTCAAATGGCTCGACAGCATTGATCTGAAACATCAGACCATTATTGATTTTGGTTGTGGATCAGGGATATTGGCTGTGGCGGCACTGCTATTGGGCGCTGAACGGGCTATTGCTACCGACCATGACCCACAGGCACGACAGGCCACACTGGATAATGCCAAGAAAAACCACGTTGATGCCAAGCTGGAGATCAAAGAACCCCATCAAATACCATCCATTCAAGTTGATATCCTGCTGGCCAACATCCTCGCTGGCACACTCATCCAGCTTGAATCGCGGCTCGCATCACAAGTCAAACTCGGTGGCCGCATCATTCTATCCGGCATTTTAATCGCACAGGCTGATGAAGTCAGCCAGGTATTCAACCGCCATTTTGAGATGCAACCCCCGATCATTCAGGCAGAGTGGGTTGCGCTGGAGGGCACAAAAAAATGCTAACCCGCTGCCCTGGCTGCCAAACCATCTTCCGTATTCGAGAAGACCAGCTCTCCATGGCCGATGGTCTGGCACACTGCTATCGTTGTGAACAGGTATTTAACGCCCGTGAAAACATACTGGCAGAGCCGGCAACAGAGAAGCCCTCTCAGCCAACTGAAGCACCTGAATTTGCCCATCAGAACAGTGATATTGAGCATGATACCGAAAACCGCAACCCTGCTGAAACTTATCAATCAGCAGAGGTTGAATCCACAATAGAAGAGATCCAAAAGGAACTTGAGCCATCACCATTAACAACAGAACAGGAAGCGCCTATCCATACTCACTCAGCACCACTCTCTATCGATGACTTATTGGCAAAACCCGCAAAAAAGCGCAGCCCCCTTACCTCACTGCTGTGGTTTTTAGCCAGCATCACACTACTGGCAGCAGCAGTGGTACAAATAGCATGGTTTGAGCGCGAACAAGTGATCGCCTACCCAGAAGGTCGCATGCTACTAGAGCAACTATGCCGCTATGCCAACTGCCAAGTGCCGCAACGGCGAGATCTATCTCTGATCTCCATCACCCAAAGACAGATCACATCTCACCCAGGCAACATGGAAACCCTGCTTGTACAGCTCACCATAAAAAACCAGGCCTCTTTTAATCAACCCTACCCACTACTATCACTCAGCCTCTCAACAACAGATGGGGCGCTTATTGCCCGCCGCAGTTTTTCCCCTGCTGAATACCTGCCATCTGGCATTGACTCCAATCAGCTCATGCCAGCTGGAATTTCCCAACAGATTGAAATGGCCATTGAAGATCCCGGCATAGGTGTCACCAGCTTCGAGTTTGATTTTTTCTAGCCCGTGTAAAAAATATGCCTTTTATTCACCCTTCATAAACGATTGATTTGCATAGCATTGCACATTAGGTGCGTCAGCTTTTACGCTAGATATCAATAACTTATAAATTCAGCGCCAGACCCTACCCGCACTTTTACTGTACAATTTTTAGGCGTATTATATATGCCACTTTTTGTCGCATTCTGGCAAACAAACACTAAGAAACCGTATGCGCATTGGCTCTTATCAATTAACGAATAACCTCCTGCTTGCACCTATGGCAGGTGTGACTGATCTCCCTTTTCGTCGCCTCTGCCGCTCACTGGGCGCTGGCATGGCCGTATCAGAGATGGTCTCCTCAGACTCAACCCTGTGGGGCAACCCAAAGACGATGCGCCGCCTGATATTAGAGGGCGAACCGGCTCCCATCACCGTACAAATCCTAGGTGCTGATCCTAAAAAGATGGCCGCTGCTGCACAGGTCAATGTGGATCACGGTGCACAAATTATTGACATCAACATGGGCTGCCCTGCCAAAAAAGTCTGCCGCGTAAACGCCGGTTCTGCTCTACTTAAAGATGAGCCACTGGTACAACAAATTCTGGAAGCGGTCAGCCAAGCAGTCGATGTCCCTGTTACCCTGAAGATCCGCACAGGCTGGGATCCCAAACAACGCAATGGGCTCACCATTGCCCACATTGCCGAACAGAGTGGCATTCAGGCACTGACGATACACGGACGCACCCGTGAATGCGGCTTTTCTGGCGAAGCTGAATTTGAAACCATCCGTCAAATCAAACAGGCCGTCCATATTCCCGTGATTGCCAATGGTGATATCTGCACCCCTGAAAAAGCGAAAGCGGTGCTGGATTACACCAAGGCAGACGGCATCATGATTGGCCGAGCCGCCCAGGGTCGCCCTTGGATCTTTAACGAGATCTCACATTTTCTAAAAACGGGAGAAAACCTTCAGCCGCTTTCGCCCAGCCAAATTAGCACCATCCTACTAAAACACCTGGAGCAACTTTATAGCTTCTATGGTGAGCATCAGGGCATACGGATCGCCCGCAAGCACATCGCCTGGTACAGTAAAACACTGCCCAGCAGTGCAGCCTTTAGAAAGCAGATCAACAACAGCAGATCAACGACAGAACAACTTACTTTAATCGGGGAATTTTTTGCCCAATGGGCAGAAACAGGGGGCATTGCTGCATGAATTTAACAACACCACACACAGAGCAAATAACAGCAGAATCCATTCGTCACAACACAACCACCGTAGAACCCCTGAGCAATCAGGTGCGCACCACCATGAACGCATATTTCCAACACCTAAACGGCTACGGAGCCAGTGGGCTATACCAAATGGTGCTATCACAAGTTGAACCACCATTGCTAGAAACCGTTATGGATTACGCACAGGGCAATCAAACCCGTGCAGCAGATATCCTCGGCATCAGCCGCAGTACCCTGCGTAAAAAACTGGCGCTATACGAATTAGACCAATAACAGATTATTTACTGACCAACGAGACCATCATGACAACCATTACCCGTGCGCTGATCAGCGTATCTGACAAAACCGGCATTGTAGATTTTGCCCGCAGCCTGCACCAACAGGATGTAGAGATTCTCTCCACTGGCGGAACCGCCAAGCTACTGACCGAGCACAGCATCCCTGTCATCGAAGTGGGCGACTACACCGGTTTTCCAGAGATGATGGATGGCCGCGTAAAAACACTGCACCCCAAGGTACATGGCGGCATCCTAGGTCGTCGTGGCACAGATGAAGCCATCATGGCGGCACACGATATTCCGCCCATCGACATGATTGTGGTCAACCTCTACCCCTTTGAAGCCACCGTTGCCAATCCAGACTGTGACCTACCCACTGCAATCGAAAATATCGACATCGGTGGCCCCACCATGTTGCGTGCGGCTGCCAAGAACCACGCAGCGGTTACCGTTGTTACCGATGCCACTGACTACAGCCGTATCCTGGTAGAGATGGCGAACAATGATGGCGCTGTAAGTGATGCCACCCGTTTTGATCTGGCCACAAAGACCTTTGAACACACCGCCCATTATGATGGTGCTATTGCCAACTATCTGGGGGCACGCACTAGCGGTGAAGTGACTGATTTCCCACGCACCCTGAGCCTACAGTTTCGGCAGGTTCAGACCATGCGTTATGGCGAGAATCCCCACCAAAAGGCCGCCTTCTTTGTTGAACGCAATATTAATGAGGCCGGCATTGCCACCGCCAAACAACTGCAAGGTAAAGCGCTCTCTTACAATAACATTGCCGACACAGATGCCGCCCTGGAATGTGTTAAACAATTTAACGACGACCCTGCCTGCGTGATCGTCAAACATGCCAACCCTTGCGGCGTAGCACTGGGCGACAACCTGCTGGATGCTTATGACCGCGCCTACAGCACCGACACCGAATCCGCCTTTGGTGGCATCATCGCCTTCAATCGAGAGCTGGATGCTGAAACCGCAACAGCCATCATTGATCGTCAATTTGTAGAGGTGATCATCGCCCCCAGCATCTCTGATGCAGCCATTGCGGTCGTCAGCGCCAAAAAGAATGTGCGCCTGCTGACTTGCGGTGAGTGGCCTGCACAAGGTTCACGGCTGGACTACAAGCGTGTCAACGGCGGTCTGCTGGTACAGGATGCGGATCTGGCACTCCATAATGAACTCAAAGTGGTCACTAAACGTGCACCGACCGAGCAGGAGATGATTGACCTGCTCTTTACCTGGCGCGTCGCTAAATATGTTAAATCCAACGCCATTGTTTATGGCAAAAATGGCATGACCATTGGTGTCGGTGCAGGCCAGATGAGCCGCATCAACAGTGCCCGTATTGCAGGCATTAAAGCCGAACACGCCGGTTTAGCCGTGCCTGGTTCCGTGATGGCCTCGGATGCCTTCTTCCCTTTCCGCGATGGCCTGGACAACGCCGCTGCCACAGGCATTGCCGCCGTCATTCAGCCAGGCGGCTCCATGCGGGATGAGGAGGTGATTGCTGCCGCTGATGAGCACAACATCGCCATGGTCTTCACCGGCATGCGGCATTTTCGCCACTGATTGCTGCCATGAGTATCCATCCAACAGCAATCATTGAGGAGGGTGCAGAACTACACCCCTCAGCAGCCGTCGGCCCCTTCTCTATTATTGAGGCGGGGGCCGTGGTGGGCGAAGGCTGCATTATTGAAAGCCATGTACGCATCTACAGTGCCACACGCATGGGCAGCCATAACCGTGCCTGCCACGGTGTCACACTCGGTAGCGAGCCGCAGGATCTGGCCTACACGCCCGAAAAGAGCAAGCCGCTCATCATCGGTGATTACAACCATTTCAAGGAAGGGGTGAATATCAGCCGAGGGATAAAGAGCGATCATGGCACACTCATCGGCAGCCACAACTACATGATGGCCTACGCTCATATCGGCCATGATTGTATCGTGGGGGATCACAATATCTTTGCCAACACCGCAACACTGGCAGGACATGTAGAGATGGAACATCACATCTTTCTCTCTGGCCATACCGCCACCCATCAATTTTGCCGCATCGGTGCCTATGCAATGGTGGCTGGTGTCAGCGGTGTGCCACAAGATGTGCCCCCTTATGTGGTCGCTGATGGTCATCGGACAGAGGTTGTTGGCCTCAATACCATTGGTCTGCGGCGCAACAATTTCACACCTCAACAGCGTAAAGCCATCAAACAAGCTTACAAAATAGTCTACAAATCCGGCCTCAAACCTGCTGAAGCGTTGGCTCAGCTCAAGAGCAATAACCCAACGGCAGAGGTACAACATATCATCCGTTTTATTGAGGCCAGTGATCGAGGCATTATCTCCCATCGTTGATGGGCCATTTTAAGTTTTAAGCATCAAGAGACCCTATATGAATATCCTTATTATCGGCGGTGGCGGACGTGAACATGCACCTAATCTAGCCAATATATATATAATTAACAAGCAATATAACGAAGCAAAGCAACTGATAAAACAGACAGAAGACCGTATGCAACAGAATTCAAAATTTATATCTACAGATCCTCGAGTCGACAAGCTTAAAGCACTATTGAAATTGGGTGTAGATCGATTGAAACGACGAAATTATGTAATAAATTCAGCATTTAAGGCTTGAAAATCAGATAGAGAGAGATCAAACTACAGGTTTATAAGTATCTGACATTCATAAGCCAACAGAAAGAGCCCTCTCATGAACATAGCTTACCTTGATTCAACTGATTTTTCATTCTTTTCTGGTGCTCAGGAAGAATTTAATTTGTTAATACAACAACTCAAGTCTGACCACAAGGCTGAGAGTGAACATGGTGATATAGAAAATTTCATCAATAAGAAAGGCCATGAAGTCATGAGACAGCTATTGCAAGGTTGGCTGGACTTAAAAGCAGATAATGAGGAAAAGAAAGACAGCGTTACTTCAGCCTCAGGCGAGCATTTAAACCATATTCGAGTCGCTACAAGTCGAGCACTTGAAAGTTTATTTGGCCAAGTCAAAGTGACCAGAATAGGCTATAGCCAGATTAATAAAGCCAGTTTGTTTCCTGTTGATGCTGCGCTGTGTTAGCCATTGACCGCTATAGTGATGGCATTTATTACAGAGTTGCTCATGAGGCCATTAGAGGTTCTTT
>JAJRWL010000173.1 GCA_024276875.1 Gammaproteobacteria bacterium | reverse complement strand
TTGAAGCAAGGCAGTTACACAGAATTATTTACAGGGTCGCATCTCCAGTCATTAAACTGGTCCCTAGATGCCTTGAGGTAATTTCTTCTAGCTGCCCCACTTTGTGGGGCGGGTAGTTGGAGAGAAGGTTCGCTTCAACTCATTCCCATTTCACTTCAACTTTACCGCTTCACTCCCCCATGATTTTTAAACTTTGACCGTAACTTCTCAATAACCTGTGGCTGCCACAGGTTATTGAGAAGTTACTGTAATGCCTTTTTCAACTGATTTTTCTAGGTTGAATGGTCGGCCGGTGCATAAACATGTATTTAGGCCGGGTGATAACTTGCGTATCGGTAATTTTGAATTACGTTATGTCATCGCAGATGATGCAAAGTGTTTAGTTGCTGCATCGCATGCTGTGGTTCAACCCATTACAGAAAACAGGCGAGCTGAATTACAAAAGGTATCGTTATTGTTCTTGCAGGGCGCTCAAAAAGGCCAAGTAAAATTTTTGAAAAAAACACTTTTTACTATTGGCAGACCCGGTGAAAGTGTTGCGGTGATTACTCGAAGAACCCATGGCACTTACCTATTGCATGTTGGGGGAGAGATGCCCGATGTCAATGGAAAAAAAATAACAAACACAGGGCAATTGCAGAATGGTGATGTCATTGATGTGGGTGAAGATAAGATTAAAATCACCCTGGGTTAGGAGCCTGTCGAGTTTAGGTAAGTTGTTTTAATTTATAAAGTTCATCCAGCGCTTGTCGAGGAGTAAGGTTGTCTGGCTCCAGTTCACGCATAGCCTCTTCAACAAGGTTTTTCTCAATAAGCGGTTTTTCAACGGGTTGAAATAGTGACATCTGCATCGTCTGATTTTCGGTATGACGTTGAGCTGCATTTTCAAGCTCCCGTAAGCGTTGGCGCGCACGATCTATGATGCTTTTTGGCACCCCAGCCAGTGCAGCTACCTGCAGGCCATAACTCTGGTTGGCTGGCCCCTCTTTAACAGCATGCAAAAAGATGATGGAGTCACCGTGCTCTACCGCATCTAGATGCACGTTAGCGATGCCAGAGAACTCTTCTGGTAGCGTGGTCAGCTCAAAATAGTGGGTAGCAAACAGGGTGTAAGCTTTGATGCGGGTAGCAAGCTCGACACCACAAGACCAAGCAAGTGAGAGGCCATCAAAGGTGCTGGTGCCACGGCCAATCTCATCCATCAACACCAGGCTGTTTTGGGTGGCATTGTGCAGAATGTTGGCGGTCTCTTCCATCTCAACCATAAAGGTTGAGCGTCCACCTGCCAGGTCATCAGATGCGCCAATGCGGGAGAAGATACGATCGATGGGGCCAATCTTTGCGCTGGTTGCAGGGATGTAGCTGCCCGCATAAGCCAGCAATACAATCACCGCTGTTTGACGCATAAAGGTGGATTTCCCTCCCATGTTAGGGCCGGTAATAATAAGGATGCGGCGTTTGTCATTAAAATAGGTATCGTTGGCGACAAAAGGGGTATCGCTAACCTGCTCAACGACAGGGTGTCGGCCACCCTTAATACTGAGTCCTGGCTCTTCCGTCAGTTCGGGGGCTTGCATATCCATGCTGATGGCGCGTTCACTCAGATTGCAAAGCACATCCAGTGCGGCCAGGCTCTCTGCACACTGCTGTAAGACAGGGATCTGTGGTTGCAGTTGGTTCAGTAATTCATCGTAAAGTGCTTTTTCACGAGCCAAGGAGCGTTCGCGTGCGCTGAGCACCTGGTCTTCAAATTTCTTTAGCTCAGGGGTGATGAAGCGTTCGACCCCTTTTAAGGTTTGGCGGCGGACATAATCGACGGGAGCCTTGTCTGATTGAAGTCGACTGATCTCGATGTAATAGCCATGAACGCGGTTGTAACTGACTTTAAGGTTGGCAATGCCGGTGCGCTTCCGCTCTCGTGACTCTAGATCCAGTAGAAATTGGTCGGCATTTTGAGACAGCGCCCGCAGTTCATCTAACTTGGCATCATAACCTTCAGCTAACACACCGCCGTCACGGATTAATACGGGTGGGTTTTCTATGATGGCATTGGTGAGTAAATCAACAATATTAGGATGAGTGTCTGCCTCTTGAGAGAGCTGTACCAACAGGGGTGAGCTCAGTGCTGTGAGTTGGCTTTGGATGTTTGGCAGGCAGGCTAATGAGTCGCGCAGTACGGCCAGGTCGCGGGGGCGGGCAGACTTTAGTGCCACACGCGCAAGAATGCGTTCGATATCACCAATGCTGTGTAGCGCTTCCGCTAATTCCGAATATGCTTGCTGTTCTAGCAGCTCACCAATGGCAGTGTGACGCATCTTTATGACTTGAATATTGCGCAGTGGGCGCGTGATCCAGCGCCGCAGCATGCGGCTACCCATAGCGGTTGCGGTACGATCCAGTATGCCAGTCAGCGTGTGCTGGGGCTGGTTTGATAGTGAGCAATCAATCTCTAGGTTTTGTCGGGTGGCGGCATCAATGATGATGGCATCATCGCGGCGTTCCGTGGTTAGACCCCGAATGTGAGGTAGGGCGCTCTGGTGTGTATCCGCTACATACTGCAAAAGGCAGCCAGCGGCGCAGAGTGCCAATGGCTGATCATCACAGCCAAAGCCGCCAAGATCACGTGTGCCAAACTGTTGGGTCAGTAAGTGATGCGCTGTGTCACTATCAAAATGCCAGATGGGGCGGCGGGTAATACCGGTTCGGCTGGTGATTTGAGCAGGCAGCGTATTCTCTTCTGCAATGAGTAGCTCCGCAGGGTGAAGCCGCTCCAGCTCACCTGTCAGCCCCTCAATATCAGACAGTTGTTGAATGGTAAAGCGGCCACTAGTGACATCTAGGGTGGCCAGTCCAAAACCGGCTTTTGTGCCAAATAGTGCGGCGAGCAGGTTGTCTTGGCGCTCTTCCAGCAGCGCTTCATCGGTTACTGTGCCGGGGGTGACGACCCGCATCACCTTTCGTTCAACCGGCCCTTTGCTGGTGGCCGGATCACCTATCTGCTCACAAATGGCAACAGATTCGCCCTGTTTGACTATCTTGGCCAGATAGCCCTCGGCTGCATGATGAGGAATGCCTGCCATTGGGATGGGTTGTCCCGCAGATTTACCGCGTTTGGTGAGTGTAATACCGAGGATCTGTGCTGCCCGCTTTGCATCATCATAAAAAAGCTCGTAGAAGTCCCCCATGCGGTAGAACACCAACATCTGTGGATATTCACTCTTAATGCGCAGATACTGCTGCATCATGGGTGTGTGTGTCGGCGTCGCTATGGCTGATTTCATTGGTTATGTGGGTCTGTATTGTTGCGTTTAGTATAAAATTTCATTGCAATATCTACCCGAATAATCAGTCTCAAAAAATGATCGTTTTATTGAGATAAGCAAAATGATAGTGGTGCATTGAAATGGTGTAGTAGATTCTATCAAACCATTGATCACTCTCATACTTGATCGATACACACAGGTAAAAAATGAGTGCTGTTTTTTTATCGTATTATATGCAGGTTGAACAATAGAGCTAATGCCTGTCTATAAACGGCCTATGTTCGCTAGCCCCGTGTTTTTTATACAAGCACGGGTGTGTCATTATCAGCTGACTAAGCTTGCAAATTAAATTAATCAGACCTATATTCGCTTTATGAGCAAAAGAGATCTCACCTTGCTAAAGATTTTACTGATTGCCATCATGGTATTTCAGCCAGCAGTGAGTGCTTATGCCATGACGGCGATGCATCATAGTCCGAGCCGCGTTATATCTCAGGCTATGCCTGATCATGAGATGGTTCATGGTGTTATGCATCAAGCCATGAATAAAGATGCCTCCTCTGTTTCAACGGATGGGTGCTGTACCTCAACTTGTTCGATGATGTCTTGTAGCGTTGCGTTGCTTCAAAATCCCCTCCCTGTAACGGTAGTCGAGATCACTTCTGTTGTTCTTGCTTATCAAATATCCTGAGTTGGTATCTCTCTGTCCACTGAAACACCCCCTCCTCGAAACACCCCGTTTAGCTAGACGGCGTATCGTGCTGTCTTTCTGTAAGTGCCGGTTTTTTATGCGCTACAGATAATCATATCGGGGGCTTTATCTACCCATTTTGAGTTCTCGGTATTGCGTTTTTAAGCATACTTAAAAAGGTGATATTTATGCGTTTTTTTGTGCAAAAAACAGTAGCAAAGCTGCGGCAGTGAAATTTGATATCTAGATCCCTGCGTGTGATTGCGCTTACAGAGTGTGAGTGCTTTGCAGGATTAGCTAATGACACTGAATTAGTAGCTATACCAACCTGAGAGATTAAACCATGAACAGACAAAAAAAATCGGTGGTTAAAGCTATAACCATCAGCGGAGTTGCATTATTGATTGCAGTAGCGACAACCGCATGCAGTGAATCGGAGCGAAATTTTCAAGCCAAAGAAGCGGTGGTTGAATCAAAGCAGACATGGCCAGAGATTACGGTCTATAAATCCCCCACCTGTGGCTGTTGTAGCGACTGGGTGACACACCTTGAGAAAGAGGGTTTCAAGGTTACTACGCATAACAGAAAGAACATGGATAGCATCAGGCAATCGCTCGGAGTGAAGCCTCATCTAGCCTCCTGCCATACGGCTATGGTAGGTGATTATGTGATTGAGGGTCATGTCCCTGCTGCTGATATTAAACGGCTGTTGAAAGAGAATGCCAAAGTAACTGGGCTGGCTGCCCCAGGAATGCCCCGCCATTCACCTGGGATGCAACCGCCTAATGAAAAGCCAAGCGACTATGACGTATTGGTGTTCAATAAAGGGGGACAAACCAAAGTGTTTACCCGATATTAAACAGATGAAAACAGTTGACCTGTGTGCTGCACTTGGGGGTCACACTGATGAGTAAGACAGTGAATAAAGCGTGCTCAGAGCATCAATTAAATCAGGGGCAGATTGGCAGAACTGAACAACCTATAACAATGCATTAAAAAAGTGGAAAACAATGCCGGATAGAAAGCCTGATGGTGCGGTGTAAAGCGGCAGGTTCTTGCAAACAGAGAGGAGGTTTGAATCATGCACGGTGAAAACGAATATGCCTATGGCCTGTGGGTCGTAGCCGCATTTAATATCGGTATTTTCCTGTTTTTTATGCTGAGCTTTCTTAAGCCGCGCGGCAGTGATGAGTGGCGTGGTATGAGCGTGATCACCGCTTTTCTGGTGGCACTTTTTGCTGAGATGTACGGTTTCCCATTGACCATCTACCTGCTTACCGGTTGGCTGGGTGATGCCTATCCGGCACTACAGCCCTTTAATCACAAGCTTGGCCACCTCTGGGTAGTGGTATTTGGAGGCTCGAATCTTGCCTGGGTCATCGTGATGGGCTTAAGCCTTGCATTGATGCTCATGGGCTACACGCTGCTCTCAAAAGGCTGGACACAGATCCATGCTGCACGGGGTGGTTTGGTCACTGATGGCATCTATGCCTATGCTCGTCATCCGCAATATACGGGGCTATTTCTTGTCATCATCGGTTTTTTGGTTCAATGGCCGACACTGCTCACCGTATTGATGGCACCCATTATGCTGTATGCCTATGTGAGCCTAACCAGGATTGAAGAGCGGCGTGCCGAGGCGGAATTTGGTGAAGTTTACAATGACTATGTGCATAAAACCTCCGCTTTTTTCCCACCACGCAATCAATGGAAGGCGTTCTTAACAGTAGAGGTTAGGGGGGAAGAGGTGGAGTAACTGATATCTGAAACAGGAGGTGAGAGGTGGAAGGTTTAGGCTCGTTATTGCTGCTTTTTGCTACTTCATGATGCGTTTTGGTTGTGGTGCGCATATGGCACATGGGCATGGTCACTCTCATGGCAGTCAAACTGATGTGAAGCGCCATAACCCCGTGTGTGGAGTGGAGGTAGAGATGGATAAGGGGTATGGCAAGATGCATGAGGGAACACTCTACCGCTTTTGCCTGGATAAGTTCGCAGCAGATCCAGAGCACTATCTGAGTTTTAATAATTGGAGAGGTGTCGCTTATGCCTGATGAAAAAAATAACACCCACGACACACCCGTTGAGATCGCAGGTGCTGGGCCAGCGGGGTTGGCAGCGGCAATTACCCTGGCTCATGCAGGATGCCAAGTGATCGTGTATGAAACACACAAAGAGGTGGGTCACCGTTTTGGCAATGATTTTCAGGGATTGGAAAACTGGACGACCAAAGAGGATGTATTGAGTGTGCTGGAGGGGCAGGGATTAACGACAGATTTTGATGCCGTACCTTGCCACAATGGTGTTTTTTTTGATTTCATCGGTAAACGCCATGAAATCAAGAGTGATGAGACGCTGTTTTATCTGGTAGAGCGTGGGCCCGGTTCCGGTACACTCGATAGTGCGTTGCTCCGGCAAGCCCAATCGCTGGGTGTGGACGTGCATTTCAACAGCCGTCTGAGTCAGATGAGCGGGGAAGGAATCCTCGCTGTTGGCCCCCGTGCTGCTGATGCCATCGCTGTGGGTTACCACTTTGAGACTGATATGGCAGATGGTTTCTGGGCGATTTGTGACAATGAGTTAGCGCCAAAAGGCTATGCTTATCTCTTAGTGATGAAGGGCAGAGGTACGGTCAAGAGCTGTATGTTTTCAGGTTTCAAACAGGAGAAACTTTATGTGCAGCGGACACTGGAAGCATTCCAGAGACTGGTTGGCCTTGAGATGAAAAATTCCAAACCTCACGGTGGCAGTGGCAACTTCCACATTCCTCATAGTGCCTACAGCGGCTCTCATCCACTGGTGGGGGAACAGGCCGGCTTCCAGGATACGCTGTGGGGGTTCGGCATGCGCCTGGCCATCTCATCGGGCATGCTGGCGGCACAAAGCCTGTTGAACGGCAAAAACTATGACACCCTTTGGCAACAAGCGTTGAAACCGCAGATGGATACCTCTGTTGTCAACCGAGCGCTCTATAGTCTGATGGGGAATCGTGGTTATAGTTGGTGCTTGCGGAGTCTCAGTAACAAAACAGACCTGCGTGGGTCACTGCAACGGCAGTATCAACCCTCTCTGCCCAAGCGCCTGCTGGCGCCGTGGGCCAGACATCGCCACGAAAGCCAACGTAAAGATGTCAGCTGTGATCATATTGACTGTCACTGCATCTGGTGTCGTGGGGGCTGTTGTGATGATAATTTGCCAGAGAGCAAGTCATGACCTTTTATGTGCAAGGACTCAGTGGCCATGAACGGATGGTTCCAGGAGATATCTTCAAAGAATCGGTTGTTGAAAAAACAGAGAAGATCATGCCCTTACAAGCCATTGATGTAACTTCTCAATAACCTGTGGCATGCTAGTTTCTCAATCCGAGCAGATTCCAAAATATTTTCAATTCAGGTGCGTTTTTACTTGACAGGGTTTTGAGTGAAAAGCGACCATTTCAGGTAACACCTTACGCATAAAG
>JAJRWL010000172.1 GCA_024276875.1 Gammaproteobacteria bacterium | reverse complement strand
GTGGGTATTGGGTGGTGGTAGGGTGATGGCGATGGCTTGCCCACTAGTGGAGAGAACGACGATGGGGATGTTGTCGCGCATCAGGCTTTGCAGGGTGCGGCTAGTCATGGACCAGCTGCCGACGGTGATGACAATGCGATCGATGTCGCGGATGGGGATGCTGACTTTGGGAGCATCGGAGGACTCGGCGATCAGCTTACGGGAAGAGATGCGGAGCTTGGTGGTTTCTCGATTGATCCATACGGTGGGCATGCGAGTAAGCTATAAGTAGTGTGAGCTTAGTAATAGTGGAAGGACGTCAAGTGGACGTCGGGGAGACGTGATCCCATGCGTCTCGCATGAAAGTAGCCTCATGCGTCCCGCATGATGGGTGTGGAAAGAAATCATGCGAGACGCATGTTGTCACCTTTCTACAGGCGGGACGCCAGTAGCTACTTCGGTGAAGATCCTCAAGGCGACTTCATTTTCTTCACACAGGCGACTGAGTGTCTTTTTATTCTGCTCGCTTTTTGGACTAAAGATCCACAATTCCGCTTTGCTGAAGCGTCCGCCTTCTTTGGTCGCGCGCCTTCGTAGGCCTTGGATGTGATCAAGGGGTGAGCTGTGGGGACCGGTGGTCTTGCAAGAGATGAAATGTAAATTGAAGGTGCTTAGGTTGAAGGCAACAAGGTCGGTTTCTCCCCGAGCGTCGCTATCACCTTCTACACTCCAGGCGATGTCTGCGAAGCTGGATTTTTCTGACAAATGAGCATAAACTGCTAGCTCGAACCAAATGCCTTCCATCAATTTGAAATTATTCTCGACCTCTTTTTTTAGGATGTCGGCATTTTCTGTGGCGGGATCGAGACAGGTGAGATAAAATTCTTCCTCGCTGTCGGGGCAGTCGAGCAGTTGCGCATGCACTGCGTTTTGCAGATAGGCATGGAAGGGGGTGTTTTTTTCACAGTGGATGCTTTGCTTTAGAGCGCTGCGCAGTTTGCCTTTGCGTAGAAAGTTGCCTTTATCATCATGCAAAGTTTTGCGGATGCCGTTGAGGGCTTTGGCTATAGTTCTATTATCTTCAGGGCTATTGCGCAATTCTGCGGCTTTTTTGGCGAAGTCAAGTTCACGTGTTGAAGGTTTTTTGAAGTGCGGTGGTACTGGGAAGCCCTGAGCGGCTAAGGCACTGCGTACACTTATGTTTTTTGCGATTTCTGTGATGTTGGGAAAATCCAGAGTAAGATCAGCGGTGTGAGTATTCTCAAAAGGGGAACTTTTACTGCGTCGAGTATCGAGGTAAAAGGAGGGGATCTTGTGATCGGTTGCGTATTGGTAGGCAGCTATACTCATGGGTTTGCTGCCACCAGTTAGGTTGATCAGATCATAACTTGAAGAGTTGTCATTCAGGGTGCGGATACAATCCAAAAGAGTAGGCTGCCTTCCCGATGTGGATAGGATAGAGTATTCAAAAGAGATTCCCATCTCTTTTGCTGCCTGAGATAAATGCTCGATCGATTGGCGAAAAAGCTCATTTGGGTCAGAGCTGGTGAGAAAGGTGACTTTATTAGGTTTGAAGCCTAAGATAGGAAGTAGATTGGGCCATATTTGACCACCGACGAGTTGGAGTAAGTGCATAAGATTTATCGTAGAGGTTTCAGGGAGGTGCTTGGGTGAGGAATCTTCATTTGACTTAGCATTTTGGTTTTGTCTCCATAAAAGCTTTGCTCTGCGGCATTGCGGAGCAGCTGCAGGACGTGGATGCGTTTCAGGCCTGGGCATAGGCGGGCTAGGAGGAGGAAGTTGTCGCAGAGGTTGGCTGCGGAGATTCCGGGGTTGTCGGTGTTCACGGTGACAGCAAGCCCTGCTTCTAGGTATTTTAATAAAGGGTAATCTGAACGGTTTTTCATAGGTAAAAAACCTTTGATTTGAAAATTGGCATAGGGACACATTTCGATGCCGATACGGCGATCGGCTACAGAGCGCATCAGCGATGGTGAATCGATCAGGTGCAAGGCGTGGCCGATGCGGCGGGTATTGAGATCAAAAACGGCACTCCAAATGCCCTCGGCATCGTCGTTTTCGCCTGCGTGTATGGTTAGAGCTAATCCGCAACGATGCACGGCGGTGAACTCCTCACGAAAATAGTGGGCGCGAGTATCGATGTTCTCGTAACCTGCTAGATCAACCCCGACCACACGGCATTGCTCGGGATTGGTCCAATGCTCGGCAGCGGTGACGGCTAGTGCAAGATGGCGTGAAATGTCTGAGCGGTAGTCGCCGTTTTCCTTGCGAGTAGCGATGATGATGAGATTGATGTGGGGGGCTGTTGCAGTCGCTGCGGGCGTCTCGCCTGCAGGGTGTGGCAACGGGCGTCCCGCCTGTTTATGAGTAGAATCTACTGCATGCGGGACGCATGCGGCTAATTTAATCCCGTGGCCTGTTCGGTATCCTGATGTTAATCCAGCTTTCTGTGGGTTTTCGTCGATGTAAGCTCTGAGGCGTTGCAGTTGTTCCTGACTTCGCAATAGATGGTCGAAGGATTCTTTTTGCCAGATAGATCCTGTTCTATTCAAGGTTTTATTGATCTCATGGGCTGTGTAGGATTTCCAAGTGTGAACTATCTCTCTCAAAGTGAAATCTTTAATAGGTTTGACCAGCACATGCACATGGTTTGGCATGATGACAAAATGATCGAGAATGTAGCGTTCGCCATCAAAATGGCGTAGAGCTTGTTCAACAATGTTGGAAATCTCGGGTTTTGCCAGCAGGCTTTCTCCATGGGCTTCATCTAACCAATCTTCTAAACGTTCGGGGAATTGTTTTTGATACAATTGCCAAATGTTTTGATCCCATGGTTTAGGGTGAGATTTTTGGAAAAGAATTTCTTCTTCACGATATTGTAGTAATCGCGCTGTGGGAAGGGAATCGGCTAGTCTGAAGGTGAGAAAGGTGGTGCAATGATGCTGGTGTCGGTGGGGCAGGTTGCGCCAGGTTTGGGAAAATTCAGCATCTTTGTTGTAGGGGATGAAGGTAGTGGCTGCGGGCGTCTCGCCTGCAGGGTGTGGCAACGGGCGTCTCGCCTGTTTATGAGTAGAATCTACTGCATGCGGGACGCATGCAGCTACCATGCTGGCATCCGAGACGGATGCCTTAACTATCCTGTCATGCGGGACGCATGCAGCTACCATGCATTCTTGGAAGGTATTTTGTATCTCTTCGAGCACTTTCCAGGCTGATCGTCCGTTTTGTGGGTCAGCGTAGTTCGCAGGGGAACAGCGGATCTCTGCGTAGAGGATGTTTTGCTCCTGTAGGTGCTGATAAAGAAGTCGGATGTGTTTTTTCAAACAGCCAGGGTCTTTGAGCAGGCGTGATCCGCTGTCGTCGCCATATTTCATGTAATCTCGCAAATCGCAGGGTTCATCGGGTAGCGGCCATTTTTCTGGCAGGGCTTTGGCTTTGCGGGTTGGCAGTTTATCAGGCTCTTTAGCGGCGGCTTCCACTTGGTCGAGCAGTTCTCCATGGGTAGCGAAACCTCCGAGGTGACAGTGCAGTTCTATTTTGGGAAGTGCGCGTATCCATGTTTCATCTGTCTTGGCATCAAGAGCTTGTTCGAGCCAGGCGCGATCACCGGGAGACCAGCGGGCGATTTGTGGAAAAGGCAACGTGGCTAATTCGTGTTCGGAAGCGGAAAGTTGGCTAGCGGACTTGAGGCGGTGGTAAATTTTGTCGCGCAGCTCAGTATGGTCAATGACAAGTGAACCCGAGATTTCAGGAAGAGCAGGGGATTCGGATTGCAGTTCGCGGATGGTTGGCCAGCCAGAGCGGGCACCGAGATCGACTAGATTGATATTTCCCTCTTCGATACCTTTGAGAATGGAGTCGTGATCGTCAAAGCGCTTGCCAAATGGTGCTATGACGTGAAAAAGCTTTTGGCAACCGATGAGGTCGGCGGCTTGGTGGGCGGCGGAGGACATGGTTTTGAAACCGCCCGCTAGGCAAAGGTGCATGTTTTCTCCAGAAATTTCTTTTGTATAGAAATAACAGCGGAAGAGAGCTTCTTCGAATTTTTCGTGATCGCTACTGGAGGTGATGTCTGGGAGATCTGAAATGGCATAGATGCGCAACGTTACTTCGGGGTGGTGTGCGCCGAACCAGTCAGTGCATTTCTCGACAGAATTGATCG
>JAJRWL010000171.1 GCA_024276875.1 Gammaproteobacteria bacterium | reverse complement strand
TGCCTTGATTGGGCAAAAATTCCACCACCCTTTAGCCAAAAAAGAGTGCTGATTGAACGAGTGGCAGAGATGACCCGCCGCCTGCATGAGAATGGCGTGAATCACCGGGACCTCTACATCTGCCATTTTCTGTTGCAACGGCCGTGGGATGGCAGTGAAATATCACTGCATCTGCATCTTATTGACCTGCATCGGGTGCAGATCCGTAAGCAGACACCGATGCGCTGGGTGGTAAAGGATGTTGGTTCGCTGCACTTTTCATCTATGGAGATTGGGCTGACAGAGCGGGATCTGCTGCGGTTTCTGCGGGTCTATTTTGGGCGACCACTGCGTCAGATTTTGACTGATGAGGCGGCTTTTCTGAAGGCGGTGCAGCAGCGGGGTGATGCGCTATACCGTACTCGCCCACTGCCAGAAGCGGATTAAAACTCGCACCAAACCTCAATCGCTGGCAAAATTGGCGATTATAATTTAATCAATTAAGAAAGAATCCATTTAATGATAGTTTTGGGCATATCCGGCGCGGTCAGCCACGATCCCTCTGCGGCACTTTTTATTGACGGCAAACTGATTGCCGCAGCAGAAGAGGAGCGCTTTATTCGCGATAAGCACGCCAAAGGGCGCTTCCCTTATGAGGCGACCCGCTTCTGCCTGGAGTTTGCCGGTATTCATCCGGAAGATGTCGATGTCGTGGCCTTTCCCCATGCGGAAATCCCGCTCAGCAGTCCGGCTCGCTGGCACTATGCCGCCCGTCACTGGTATGCACCGGATCGGGCGCTGACTGCGTTGTTCAATGGCAACCGGCGGCATTACCGTAATATGGTTCAGCTCAACAAGCTGATCAGTGATCTCAATATTGGTGGTGGCAAGGTGCGCATTGAGGCGGTCGAACACCATCTGGCGCATGCCAGCAGTGCCTATCACCTGAGTGGATTTAAAGAGAAAACGGCGATTCTGGGCATCGACGGCAAAGGGGAGTATGCCACCACCTTCTTTGGCTACGGTGAGAATGGGCGCATCCATAAGATTAAAGAGTTTTATGATCCGGACTCGCTCGGTGGCCTTTACGGGGCAATGACCGAATACCTTGGCTTTGAGATGCTGGATGGTGAGTTCAAGGTGATGGGCATGGCACCCTACGGTGACCCAAAGCGGTTTGATTTCTCGCGGCTGATTGAATTTGATCAACAGGGTTTTAAGGTCAACACCGAACTGGTCAATGTGATTGGCCTGCGCCGCTACAAAGACAGCAAAGGTAAGGGCTACTTCTTCAGCCCCAAGCTGATTGAGTGGCTGGGGCCAAAGCGGGAAGGGGATGCGATTGATGACCCCTACATCGACTATGCCGCCAGCATTCAGAATATTCTGGAAGAGGTCTCTCTTGGCCTGATCGACCATTATCTCGGCGATATTCTGAAAGATACCGGCAAGATCTGCTTTGCTGGAGGTGTGGCGCTGAATGTGAAGCTGAACCAGCGCATCATTGCCCGACTCGATGTAAAGGAGCTGTTTGTGCAGCCTGCCGCCTCTGATGCGGGAACGGCCATTGGTGCAGCCTCCTATGTTGCCCATGAGCTGGGGGATGATATTGAGCCGATGGCGCATGCCTATCTCGGTCCCAGCTACACTACCGAGCAGTGCATCGAAGCCTGCAAGCAGCATGCAGAAAAGCCTAATTGGGAGCGTATCGACCGAGTGCCACAACGGGCGGCAAAGCTATTGGCCGATGGCAACCCCGTCGCCTGGCTTCAGGGGCGGATGGAGTTTGGCCCACGCGCATTGGGCAATCGGTCTATTCTCGGCGCGCCCAATACCGCAGGGATTGCCGACCGGATCAATGAGCAGATCAAATACCGTGAGCGTTGGCGACCCTTCTGCCCCAGCATGTTGGATCGAGTGGCAAAAGAGATGTTGAAGACGGATCACCCCGCCCCCTACATGACCTTCACCTTTGATGTGGCCGACGGCTGGAAGGAGCGAACCCCTGAGGTGGTGCATGAGGATGGTACCGCTCGTGCTCAGATCGTGACCCGCGAAACCAATGCCCGCTACTACGAATTGATAGAGGAGCTGGAGAAACATACTGGCAATGGTGTGATTCTCAATACCTCGCTTAACCGACGCGGTGAGCCGATGGTCTGCTCGCCCACGGATGCGCTCAACATGTTCTTTGGATCAGATCTGGAGTATCTGATTATGGAGGATGTGTTGGTCACAAAAGAGTAAATAATGCTCTATCTGGCTCGTCGAATGCAGCGATTTCATGGACGAAAGTTTCTGAGTGAAGCGGGCTTTGAGCCGCAACTGAGCGAGATGGGTGTTCACGCCGATATGGATTGGGTCAATTTTTCTGCGGGAGAGCTGATTTCAGATTCACCCGCAACTCGCTGCTATCGTGTGATTTTGGCAGATGGCAGCACCTTTTATTACAAACGCTATGTGGGTTCCGTCAGACGGGCGATGCGCTTTTGGATGCGCCCAGGCAAGGCAGCGGTTGAGGTTTGGGCCTATCGAAAATTGGCCGCGTTGAAGATTCCTTCGCTGGATGTGATTGCCTTTGGCGAACAGCGTTTTTTGGGCATCATGCGCTCAAGTTTTCTCATTACCCGTGCCGTGCCAAATACCCAGGATCTGGATCGTTTTGCACTGGAGAGCTGGTATCAGATGGCTGAACCAATGCGGCGACAGGTCTATAAAGAGATCTCTAATTGCCTGCTGGGACAGATGCGAGTGGCGCATAAAGGAGGCTTCTTTCATCATGATCTCAAGTGGCGGAATATACTGG
>JAJRWL010000170.1 GCA_024276875.1 Gammaproteobacteria bacterium | reverse complement strand
TTTCACTCAAAACCCTGTCAAGTAAAAACGCACCTGAATTGAAAATATTTTGGAATCTGCTCGGATTGAGAAACTAGCATGCCACAGGTTATTGAGAAGTTACTGTAATGCCTTTTTCAACTGATTTTTCTAGGTTTATAAAAAGAACATTCAGTGATAACGCCCTGTAGCGGGATATCCCAGTCTTGTACGGTCAGTTGATCGACCTTTTGGCACTCATGAGCCATGCCAATCAAATGGGGTGATCGCCAGTGGTTGCGTCTGCGGAGAAAGTTCAGCGTGCGGTCATAGTAGCCCCCACCCATGCCCAATCGATTGCATTTAGCATCAAAGGCCACCAGTGGCATGAGGATAAGATCCAATCCCCAGGGTTTTATCGGTGGGTTTCTCTGGTGGTTTGGTTCATTTATGCCGAAGTGGTTGGGCGTCAGTTTGTCGCCTGGCTGATATTGGCAAAACCAAAGTGTGGTTTGTGAGCCTTTGTGTATGACGGGTAGAAAGCATGCTTTACCCATTTTATGGGCACGATCAAGGATGGGGCTCAGGTCTATTTCGCCATCGGCACAGAGATAGAAGGCAATACGCTGGCTGCGCAAAAAAAGTGTCGAATTGGTCAGCAGTTTAGCCGCATCTTGGCTGTGTAATTTTTGCTGTTGAGCCGAGAGTGCTTGGCGTTGCGCGCGGATTTGTTGACGCAGTTGCTTTGGGTTGTGCATGGGTTAAATTAGGGTGAGATAAGAGGTATCCCCCACCTGTGTCGTCGTGAACCTTTGTTCCTGAACCTGTAGGTTCAAGTTGGATCACTGAGAGCGCATCAGGCTTTCCACTCGGGGTGGACATGCACAACAGCACTGCAAATTCGATCCCTAGGCATCAATTAGGCTCAAGAAAATACCCAGTCACTGACGGGCACTGCAGGGGACACCATAACTATAAGGCTATACCTTATTGGCTTAAAGTTCTAGTTGGTTTGTAGCATTTAATGCAATTTCAATTTTACTTTGCAGGGCTTTGATGCGTTTGCCTGTATTTTGGCTGCTGCTCTCTTTTTGGGTTTGTTGGCCTAAAAGCTCATGTGCCAGGTTAAGTGCAGCCATTACGGCAATGCGGTCGGTGCCGATCACCTTGCCATTGCGGCGGATTTCCCGCATTTTTTCATCCAAAAATCTAACCGATTTCAGCAGGGCTTCTTTTTCGTCTGTCTCGCAGGAGACGCGGTACTCTTTATCAAGAATATGCACGACAACGGGGGAGGACTCTTGCTTCATGACGCCTCCTCCATGGATTTAAGGCGTGTGATAATGCCCTCAACCTTGGCTTTTGCCAATTCTGTTTTTTCAATGAGGTCTGTACGCTCGGCAATTAAGCTATCTTGCTGCGAGCGCAGTGAGTGATTTTCATCCTTAAGCTGGGCACAGGCGCGTATAAGCTCTTCAACGCGGACTTCGAGTTTTTTTAGGTCAAATTCCATGCTGTTATTATCTTTTGTTGTATTCATGAGGCAAATATAGAGAGCACTAAGCAGTGGGTCAACGGTTTAGATGAGTGTTATCATTATATGCATATCCTGACCGGATGTAAGCTACTCCACCATATCTATATTAGGTGATGAGAATTTTTCACTGAAATCTGAATCTATATTCCAATGCTTGATTTTGAAACCATTGAACGACAGCTTTGCGCTGCAAAAGTGAATCTAAGCCCTGCTGAGGCGCAGGGACTGCTGTGCGGTCTGCTGTGCCACTCGACAGGCGATGCCCGAGGTGTGTGGCTGAATGAGCTGCTGGATGAAGGGCTGCCATTGGCCGCCATTAAAAAACTGCAATCTGTTTTGGATAAACTCTACTCTGCAACGGCTAAGGCCATGAATGACCAAGAGTTTGGCTTTGCGCTGCTGCTTCCGCAGGATAAGTGCTCAATCTCTGAGCGCAGTCAGGCATTAAGCATCTGGTGTCAGGGCTTTCTCTATGGTTTTGGCTTATCCCCCAATAATATGGAGAAAAGACTCTCTGACCTTGCCCGTGAGGCGTTGAAAGATCTGACTGAAATTACCCGCATGGATACAGAGCTGGTTGAAGAGAGTGATGAAAATGAGGCGGCATTCATTGAGCTGGAAGAGTTTGTGCGGGTGGCGATTATGACCCTCTACGATGATCTGGCTCCACAGCGGGATGCCCATTAATGACCCCAGCAGAGTTCAAGCGCCGCCGTCGGCAGCTGATGCGGATGATGGGATCAAACAGCATTGCGATCCTGCCATCGGCTCCCGTGGCGGTGCGTAATCGTGATGTGGACTATCACTACCGTGCAGACAGTGACTTCTACTATCTCACCGGATTCCCTGAACCTGAAGCGGTGGCGGTACTGATACCAGGGCGCAAGCAGGCAGAATATGTCCTCTTCTGTCGCGAAGGGGATAAAAAGAAAGAGATGTGGCATGGCGCACGGGCAGGACAGGATGGTGCTTGTGAGCAATATGGAGCCGACGATTCGTTCCCCATTGGCGATTTAAATGACATCCTGCCGCGCATGTTGGAGCAGTGTGAGCGGGTCTTCTATGCCATGGGTTGTAATCCTGCATTGGATAAAAACCTGGGTGAGTGGGTTAATGGGTTGCGCAACGCTTCACGCTCAGGTCTGCATGCTCCCCTGGAGTTTGTGGCCGTTGATCACTATCTGCACGACATGCGGCTCTACAAGAGCCGGTCAGAGATCAAGGCGATGCGCACGGCGGCCAAGATCTCCTCCAAGGCGCATCAACGAGCCATGAATGTCTGCAAACCCGGCATGATGGAGTATCAACTAGAGGCAGAGATTATCCATGAATGCGCGCATTTAGGTGCGCGATTTCAGGCCTATCCGGCGATTGTTGGTGGCGGTGGCAATGGCTGTGTGCTGCACTACATTGATAACAGAGATGAGCTAAAGGATGGTGATCTGGTATTGATCGATGCCGGTTGTGAGTATGACTATTACGCCTCTGATATTACCCGCACCTTCCCTGTCAATGGCCGCTTTAGTAAGGCGCAGCGTGAGATTTATGAGTTGGTACTGGCGGCACAAGAGGCGGCCATAGCGCAGGTAATCCCTGGCAACCATTGGAATGCCCCCCACCAAGCGGCGGTTAAAGTAGTCACCAAAGGGCTGGTGGAGCTAGGGCTATTAAAAGGTGCTGTCCATAAGCTGATCAAAGATAAGGCCTACAGCAAATTCTATGTGCATAGCACCGGCCATTGGCTGGGTATGGATGTGCATGATGTGGGTGATTATAAGATTGACGGCGAGTGGCGACAGCTGGAGCCAGGCATGGTGTTGACGGTAGAGCCAGGCATCTATATTCCAAAAGGGACACGAGGTGTTGTGGCTAAATGGCGTAATATCGGCATCCGTATTGAAGATGATGTGCTGGTGACCAAAGATGCCCCTGATGTATTGACCAAGGATGCCCCCAAAACAGTTGAGGAAATTGAATCACTCATGGGAAAATCGCATAAATGACAATGAAGACAGTATTAAATGATCAGCACCGTAGCTGGGGCGGGCGCATGGTCGATTTTGCGGGCTGGGACATGCCCGTCCATTATGGCTCGCAGATAGAAGAGCACCATGCGGTGCGCCAGAACGCAGGCATGTTTGATGTCTCACACATGCGAGTGGTTGATCTTGCCGGCGAGCGAACCCGCCCCTTTCTTCAGTACTTGCTAGCGAATGATGTCGCTCGCCTTAAGACAACAGGCAAAGCACTCTACAGCTGCATGCTAAATGAACAGGGCGGCGTAATTGATGACCTGATTGTCTACTATTTTCAGGATGATGCATTCCGAATAGTGGTTAATGCGGGCTGTGCAGATAAAGATCTGGCCTGGATTAAACAGCAGGCAGCGGCTTTTGCTGTAACCGTCACGCCACGGCGCGATCTGGCCATGATTGCTGTGCAGGGGCCGCAGGCAAGAGATAAAACATTGCCACTGCTTTCATCCGCGTTGGCAGAAGCGGCAGCAGCACTGCCCATATTTCATGCGACGACTGTGGGTGACTGGTGTGTGGCACGCACAGGTTATACCGGTGAAGATGGTTTTGAAATTATGCTGCCTGAGGTTGAAGCACCTGTTTTATGGCAGGCGCTGGCTGATGCGGGGGTTACACCTTGTGGCCTGGGGGCAAGAGATACCTTGCGCCTTGAGGCGGGGATGAATCTCTATGGTTCAGATATGGATGAGCAGTGCTCACCACTGGAGGCAGGGCTTAACTGGACGCTAGCCTGGGAGCCTGATACGCGTGATTTTATGGGTCGCAAGGCGCTTGAAGCCAAGCGCAATGCCGTCGACAATAAGCGGTTCGTTGGCTTACTGTTGGAAGGTCGAGGCGTGCTGCGTAATCATCAGAAACTATTTGCTGATGGCGTTGAGATTGGCGAGATTACATCCGGTGGTTTTGCGCCCACCTTGCAGCGCTCTATTGCGCTGGCGCGGGTCAAGGCGAGTATTGGCGAAAACTGTACCGTAGAGATTCGAGGTAAGCAGGTGCTGGCAAAGGTGGTACAACCGCCGTTTGCACGCAAAGGTCAGGCTTGTATTAATTTAGAGGGGTAAAGGTGATGAGTGAAGTGCCAAACAAATTGAAATATTGTGATAGCCATGAATGGATCAGCAGCGTGGATGCTGGTGTGACAACCATTGGCATTACAGATCATGCCCAGGATCAACTGGGTGATATGGTCTTTGTTGAGCTGCCAGAGGTTGGGCAGGCATTTGAGGTAAAGGATGAGTGTGCGGTGGTTGAATCCGTGAAGGCTGCATCGGATATCTACTGCCCCGTAAGTGGTGAGGTGATTGAGGTGAATGAAGCCCTGGCCGATTCACCGGAACTGGTTAATGAAGACCCTTACGGCGATGGCTGGCTGTTTAAGATTCGCCTCGCTAATGAAGCTGAACTGGATAACTTGCTGGATGCAGATGGCTACCAAGCTGCCATTGATGCGTGATAATAGATAGCGAAACCTTTTATGCCCTTTATTCCCCATACTGAAGAAGATGTCCGCGAGATGCTGGCGACCATTGGTGCGCCAGATATTGAGGCACTCTTTGATGAGATACCCGCCACCCTTCGTTGTGGCACACTGAAAAAGCTGCCGCCAGCCATGTCTGAAATGGAGGTGGCGGGGCTGATGTCTGCCCGTGCCAATCAAGATGGCCAGCCGGTCTGTTTTATTGGCGCAGGTGCTTACGATCACCATATCCCTGCAGCCGTCTGGCAGTTGGCCAGTCGTGGTGAATTTTATACGGCCTATACCCCTTATCAGGCAGAAGCGAGCCAGGGCACCTTGCAGGTGCTGTACGAATTTCAATCAATGATGGCGGCGCTGACGGGCATGGATCTCTCCAATGCCTCACTTTACGATGGTGCTACGGCGCTGGCTGAAGCGGTGCTGATGGCGGTGCGAGCCAACCGCAAATCCAAGTCACGCAGAATATTGATGCCGCGTAGCCTGCACCCTGCTTATCGTCGTGTGGTGCAGGTGATGGTAGAAAACCAGAATATTGAGCTGGTAGAGCTGCCATTCGACCCAACGGGTGGGCATACAGATCCCGCCGCACTGGCCGCATTTGATGGCCAGGATATTGCCGCACTGGTCATCCCCCAGCCCAACTACTTTGGGGTGCTGGAAGAGGTGGATGCCCTGACTGATTGGGCGCATGCCAACAAGGCACTGGCGATTGCGGTGGTTAATCCGGTGGCCTTGGCGGTTTTGAATCCGCCGGGCGACTGGGGTGAGCAAGGAGTGGATATCTGCTGCGGTGAGGGACAGCCATTGGGTGCGCCACTCTCATCGGGTGGCCCCTATTTTGGCTTTATCTGCTGCACACAAAAATGGGTTCGACAGATGCCCGGGCGTATCGTGGGTTGCACCCGTGACCTTGACGGGAAAGTGGGCTACACCCTGACACTACAGGCACGGGAACAGCATATTCGTCGATCCAAAGCGACCTCTAATATCTGCACCAATCAGGGCTTGATGGCCACCGCAGCGACTATTCATATGGCGCT
>JAJRWL010000169.1 GCA_024276875.1 Gammaproteobacteria bacterium | reverse complement strand
TGCCGCGAATGACCTGCTCATCATCACTCTCTTTCCCCCACTGACTCATCCAATCAAATAGATTTGTTTCGTCAATAAAATCGGTTGAATGGTCTTGGGCATAGTAGCCAATGTTGTTGTTTTCTGACCATTTTACAGCGCCGTTATCCGGTTTTAATTCACCGACTAAGGTGCGTAACAGTGTGGTTTTACCGATGCCGTTGGGGCCGATGATGGCGACGCGTTCACCCACTTCAACCATTAAATCCAGTCCGCTAAAGAGAGGTTTCTCTTCAAAGCCTTTGCTTAGCCCGTCCAGCTCCAGTGCCAGGCGAAAGAGTTTTTTCTCCTGATTGAAGCGGATGTAGGGGCTGATGCGGCTGGAAGGCTTGATCTCATCCAGTTGGATTTTGTCGATCTGTTTGGCGCGGGAGGTGGCCTGTTTGGCCTTGGATGCGTTGGCAGAGAATCGGCTGACGAAGGTCTGTAGCTCAGCAATCTTGGCCTTTTTCTTGGCGTTATCGGTGTACATACGTTCGCGAATCTGGGTGGAAGCGATCATGTAGTCGTCATAATTGCCAGGGTAGACGCGGATTTCACCGTAGTCGAGATCGGCCATGTGAGTGCAGACGCTGTTCAGAAAATGGCGATCATGCGAGATGATGATCATGGTGCTGTTACGCTTGTTTAGCTCGCTTTCGAGCCAGCGGATGGTGTTGATGTCGAGGTTGTTGGTCGGCTCGTCCAGCAGCATGATATCGGGGTTAGCAAATAGTGCCTGTGCTAATAATACCCGTAGTTTCCAGCCAGGGGCGACGGCGCTCATTAGCCCGTTGTGTTGTTCCAGTGGGATATCCAGTCCCAGTAGCAGCTCACCTGCGCGGGATTCGGCGGTGTAGCCATCCATCTCGGCGAACTCGACCTCCAGCTCCGCTACCTTCATGCCCTCCTCTTCGCTGATCTCGGGCAGCGAGTAGATGCGGTCGCGCTCCTGTTTGACTGTCCACAGTTCTGCGTGACCCATGATGACGGTATCTAGTACGCTGAACGCTTCGAAGGCAAATTGATCCTGGCGTAGTTTGCCCAGCCGTTCATTGGGGGCAATATTGATGGAGCCTGCGGTGGGATCCAGGTCGTTACCCAAAATCTTCATAAAGGTTGATTTTCCACAGCCATTGGCACCGATCAGGCCGTAGCGATTACCGCCACCAAATTTAACAGAGACGTTTTCAAACAGGGGCTTGGCCCCAAATTGCATTGTGATGTTGGCTGTAGAGATCAAGGTGCTGTTCCGTATCGCCGCTCTTGCGCTTCCTGCGTCCGCGGCATACCGTACATCCTGTACATAAAAACGCCCTGGCCGGTTGTTGGCAGGGCGTTAAGAAGAAAAATGGTCGATTATTATCTCATATAATCCCACTAAGAAGAAAAAAAGAGTGCGATCTGGGAAAGGCTCTCCTAAAATGGTTGCCATCTTTATCTCGGTGAATACACGTCTATGGATAAATTAAACCAAGTACTGCTGCATCCCAAAAACAGAGTAGGGGCAGATCTCGATGCGTGGCTCTCTTATGTGGGAGGGGATGGTTTGCAGGTTGCCTTGCAAGATCCTTCTGCGCTAGTGGGGCTGATTAAAGAGGCTCACCTGCCTGGGCTAGGGGGGAGTGGCTTTCCGGTGCACATTAAATGGGCAGCAGTGGCAGAGCAAAAAAAGGCAGTGGATAAATACTTGATCTGCAATGGTAATGAGGATGAACCAGGTACCTTTAAAGATCGTATGCTGTTGGAGGAGACGCCGCATCAAATTATAGAAGGTGCGACTATCGCTGCACTGGCTACGGGGATTAATCAGATTGTTTTTTATATTAACCCCGACCTTGATGGCTGTATTGAGGCGATGTGTGTGGCCGTTGCTCAGTGGCAAGCGTCTGAGCTGGTTGAAAAAGTAGCTGCGGCGCTGAAAAAACCACTGACGTATCGTGTGATGCCAAGTTCAGGGCACTACATTGGTGGCGAAGAGACGGCCGCTATTGAATCGGTTGAGGGGAAATTCCCCTTCCCGCGTGGTAAGCCGCCCTACCCTGCACAGTATGGTGTGCATGGCTGTCCTACGTTGGTTAATAACATGGAGACCATGGCGAATGTGACTCATTTGGTGCGTAATGGGGTGCAGTGGTTTAAGGATCAGGGTATTGGCAAGGCAAGTGGTACCAAGATATTTTGTTTAAGCGGTGATGTACTTCGACCCGGTGCCTATGAGCTGCCTATGGGTACGCCGTTGGAAGATCTCATATATAAGTATGGTGGTGGTGTCTTGCTGGGCAAAAAACTGAAGGCAGTATTTACGGGGGGGCCATCCAATACCATTTTGACACCAAAGGATTTGGATGTGCCGCTGGATTTTGACTCTGTGCGGGAGCGTCGATCAAGCCTGGGGACGGGGGCAATGATCGTAATCTCTGAAGGAACGGGCATCGTTAAGCGAGTATCTGAATATGTCGATTTTTTTGCCCACTCCTCCTGTGGACAGTGTCCTTCATGCAAGACGGGTACTTATTATATATCTCAATTGCTGGGCAAGATTGATACGGGTCGGGGAAGGCAAGCGGATCTGGATTCATTAGAGAATCTGTGCGAGATTCTGCCGGGCAGCGGTCGTTGTCATCTATTAGATGGTGCAGTAAAGGTGTTGGAGAGCTCACTGTATCACTTCAAAGATGAGTATGAGCAGGCGCTGAGGAGATAGTTGCATCCTCTTGTCTTCGCGGTTGTTCCATTATGGATGCCATAAATAATGACTTATGCTTTCTTGCAAAAAGATATATTTAATAGGGGTATATTATTTGACCTTGAAGCTCGCTTTTGACATAGTGCGGCCTCTCTGAGAATTTATGCACCATTATTTTTTGGGCATTTTCTCCCGCCCGACTGAACGGGAAGCATATAGTTTCGGGCAGTGCGTAAGGTATTTCGGATACGCGCAGCCAAAGTTTTTTCTAAAAATACATCCTTGAGAGTACTTCACGGGAAGGCCTATGACTAAACAAGCAACAGCGCAAAAAAGCAATGTCGCCGAGCTTCCAGCAGGAAAGCCGAAGCGCATTGAAGAGCATATCATTGAGGTGGTCAGCGACTCTGGCGAAGGTGCCCAGAAGTGCGGCCAAACCTTTGGAATCGTGAGTGGCAAGATGGGTAATGGTGTTTGGACAGTGGAAATTATCCCTGCCGAAATCCAACCGCCTGCCCGTCCCAAAGAGGGTGCCAGTGGTGTTCGCATCCGCCTGGGTCACAAATACATCACCAATATGGGTGATGATGCTGATCTAGTTGTAGCCTTCAACGAACAGGTGCTCTATAACCGCATCGAAAATCGAGCCTTCCGAGAGGGGACGGTTGTTCTGTTGGAGAACAAATGGGCTGAAGATCCGCAACCACAGATTCGTGAGGATTATGCGAAAGCGGTCGCTGATTTTAAAGAGCGTGGCCTGATTATCCATGAGCTGCCGCTTGAGAAAGAGTGCCTCAAGATTGTCAAAAATGCCCGCAAGGGTAAAAACATGTTTGTGCTGGGCATGCTCTGTCGCATCTATAGTCGTGACACTCAGCGCGCACTGGATGAGATATCCAAGACCTTTGCTCGCAAAGGCGAGAAGGTGATCAAGCCAAACCACGAGTTGTTTAAGGCCGGCTACCAGTATGCTGCTGACAACCTCGAATACCATTATGAGGTTCTGCCAGAGCAGGAGGGCGTGCAAAGCCCAACTATCGTAACCAACGGCAACACGGCTATCGGCCTGGGTATTTTGGCCTCCGGCATGGATCTGCTGGCCATGTACCCTATTACCCCTGCAACCTCTGTCTCTCATTATCTGGCGGATGTCTTTAATGTGACCGGTGGCTATATGCATCAGGCGGAGGACGAGATCGCAGCCTGCGCCTATGCGGTAGGCTCTTCCTTCTCAGGCAAAACCGCCGTTACCGTTACCTCTGGACCAGGCATGGCACTGAAGACTGAGGTGCTGGGTCTGGCCGTCATGTGTGAGATCCCGCTGGTGGTTGTCAACGTTCAGCGTGGTGGTCCTTCAACCGGCCAGCCGACCAAGGTTGAACAGGGCGATTTGCTCTCTGCGCTCTACAGCATGACCGGTGATGCCCCCAAGATCATCATGGCACCTGCTACCATCTCTGAGTGTTTTCATTTTGTTGTGACGGCTCGTAAGCTGGCCGAAGCCTTCCGCACCCCAGTCATTATCCTGACCGATGCCAACCTGGCGACCGGTGTACAGCCGTATGATCGTCCAGAGCCGCAGGCCGAATGGCTTGCTGCACCGATTGATCAGTCTGAGTGGGACAAGAATGTGCCGGCCTATGATTGGGATGAGGAGACCGGGCTCTCTCCACGCCCAATCCCGGGTCAGAAAGGTGGTGAGTATGTCCTGACCGGCCTGGCGCATACCAAACGCAGTAAAGTGGCCTACGACTCTATGACCAACCAGATCGGTTGCAACATGCGCAGCCGCAAGATGGCAGCGGTGGCAGCTACGCTACAGAAGCCGGAGGTCTACGGTGATAAAGAGGGTGATATGTTACTTGTGACCTGGGGTTCTACCGTGGGTGCGATACAGGAGGCAGTGGATCGCATGCGCGCGGATGGTCATAAGGTCTCCAATGTTCACCTGCGCTTCCTGCACCCTTTTGAGAAAGACCTGAAAGAGATCTTCTCTAAGTTCAAGCATGTCATGACCGTCGAGCTGAACTACAGTGATGAACCTGACATGCCGCTGATCAATGATGCAACTCGCCGCTATGCCCAGCTAGCCAATATCCTGCGCGCTCAGTTCGTGGTGGATATTGATTGCTGGTCTATTGTGCAGGCTGCGCCGTTGCAGCCGGGTGTGATTTGTAAGGCCGTTCTTGGTCGCCTTGAGAAACTGAATTAGGAGATTACGTCGATGTTCGGACTTAAAGCAGATTGGTCACTTGACGTTCAAGACCGCTATTTTACGA
>JAJRWL010000168.1 GCA_024276875.1 Gammaproteobacteria bacterium | reverse complement strand
CTAGCAACAAAGAATCCAGAACAAATTGATGCTGATGGCTGGCAACAGGCGCTGGCTATGGGGCATCAACTCAACCCAGAGCATGAACTGTTTGTAAATGCAGAGAGTGGTGTGATTGCAATAGATCATGAGCGGCCAGCAGCGGTTCCTGTGGAAGCAAAAGCAGAAATCATAGCTGATGAACAGGATGAAGATCTTGATTTGATGGGGTTAAGTGATTTAACGGCTGATTTTGATTCTGGTGATGATGTAAATGATCAAGGTGGAGCAATATCTGCACTGTTGGAAGATGATGGCTTGGATTTTGATTTAAATTTAGGGCTTGATGCTACAGAGGAAGACTCTGCCTCTAGTGAAGAGGCTGATGATGCATTATTAAGTGCAGATGTTGGTGAGATTTCAGCTGATTCAGGTTTGGATGATGCTTTAATAGATCTATCCAGTGAGCTGTCTGACTCATCTATTCCTGAACTGGATGTAGCGTCAGAACCCAGCGAGCTGAGTGAGTTAGAAGAATCTTTGAGCTTAGATGGGTTGGATTTGGGTGATCCTTTTGAAGCGGATGCGCTTGAAGAGGAAGATGAGGATGGGAGCAAGCCGTCCGAACATCAAGATGAGCTGTTGGGTGAATCAGAAGATCTGGCAGCAGCGCTCTCTAGTTTTACTGATGGGCTGACACATAATGAAGATCAGCCTGAGGCAACATCTGAAAGCAAAGATCTTTCATTGGATGATGAAGCACTTGAAATAGACAATTTAGAGAATTTAAATGATCTAGGTAATTTAGGGGAAGAACTGGAAGGTCTAACAGCTGATCTGTCTATTGCAGAAGATGAAAATGTTACTTTAGAAGAGAGTTTAGGTGATTTAACGGGGTTAGATGAGTCGCCCTCACTTGATGAAACGATTGAATCAAATGAATTATTGAGTGCTTCAGAGCAAGAGGTTAGCAAGCTGGAGGGTATTGATGATCAAGATAATCTGCTTGCAGATGTATCGCTTGATGATCTTGAATTAGGTGAATTAAGCGCACCAGAGGGTGACGGCATTGAGTTGTTAGAAGGTGATGATGATTTACCTGATCTGTCAGATGAAGATTTGATGATGGATGGTGATGACCTTAGCGTACATTCACCTGCCGATGAGCCACTATCTGAGCTGCTAGAAGAGCCTAATAAAATAGACGAGATCAATACCAAGCTTGATTTGGCACGTGCCTATGTTGAAATGGGTGATGAAGAGGGAGCGCGCAATATTCTAGATGAGGTATTGAGTGAGGGCGATGATGCGCAGAAAGAGGATGCGCAGGAGTTATTGGATCGTCTCTCATAAATTTTAATCTTAGTTGAATTAAAAAGGCGCACAATGTGCGCCTTTTTTCTGTATTTGAGTGTAGTGATGTTACGAGTTGCATTGGGTGTTGAATATGATGGCACTGACTTTTGTGGTTGGCAGATGCAAAAGACAGGGGTACGCACGGTACAGGAAGAGCTGGAAAAAGCATTGGCATGTGTTGCCAATGAATTTGTCAGAGTACATTGTGCTGGTCGTACTGACACAGGAGTACACGGTGTAGGGCAGGTTGTTCATATTGAGACAACTGCGCAACGTAGCCCCCGTTCTTGGGTGCTAGGTGCTAATGCTAATCTTCCATTTGATGTAAATGTAACCTGGGCTAAAACAGTTGATGAATCATTTCATGCGCGCTTTTCTGCCGTCAACCGAGCTTATCGTTATGTCATTCTTAATCGGATGACCCGTTCATGTCTCCATCGTAATCGCGCTGTTTGGACGCATCGTCCATTAGATGCTGATCGTATGCATGAGGCTGCACAGCTACTGGTTGGTACGCATGATTTTTCTTCATTTAGAGCCCAAGGCTGCCAGGCTAAAAGCCCCATACGTATGCTTACTTGCCTTAATGTAAGCCGCCAAGGTGATCAGATCATCATTGATGTGGGAGCCAATGCCTTTTTGCATCATATGGTGCGTAATTTGGCTGGTGTGCTGATGGCGATTGGACGTGGTGATGAAGCCGTGGGCTGGGCACAAGAGGTATTAGAACGTCGTAACCGAACCAGAGGGGGGGTTACAGCACCACCCGAAGGGCTTTATCTAATGCATGTGGGCTACCCGCCCGAGTATGAAATCCCTGAGCCACCTGTGTTTTAGGGCATCTCTATCAATTCATGGCTGAACATCTTGAGTCCAAAATATCCAATAGCTGCGTTGCTAAGCACTTGCAATAGAAGTGCTATTACAAGCACTTAGTGCCTTGCTCTTGAATATTTTGAATCTCAATCGGCCTCACCCAGAATTAATAGAGATGCCCTTAATTCTATTAAACGACTTTTGCTGCTGCTCACTATCCTGTATCTTCTATCGCCTTATGAGAACTCGGGTTAAAATCTGCGGCATTACCCGCAAACAAGATGCCTTGAATGCTATACAGCTGGGAGCCGATGCTATTGGGCTTGTCTTTTATCCACCTAGTCCTCGGGCGGTAACGATAAAACAAGCTGCTGAGATTGCGCATCAGTTGCCACCTTTTATTACGGTAGTTGCGCTGTTTGTTAATGCATTAAGGGATGATATTACTGCAACCTTGGATCAAGTGCGCATTGACCTTATCCAATTCCATGGTAATGAAACTCCAGTAGATTGCAGTAGATATAATCGCCCCTGGATTAAGGCAGTACGCATGAGAGAAGAGACGAACCTGTATGCCATCAAAGAGCATTATGCCCATGCTTCAGCTCTGTTGCTGGATGCCTATCAAGCGGGCAAACCAGGCGGGACAGGTGCTATCTTTGATTGGAGCAAGATACCCGCTGATATTGCACCCTCCATTATATTGGCGGGTGGTTTGTCAGCAGACAATATAGAATCTGCCATTCAGCAAGTAAAACCGTATGCTGTAGATGTGAGTGGTGGAGTAGAGCAATCAAAAGGGATCAAAGATCCCAATAAGATTGCGGCCTTTATGTGTGGAGTAAAAAGTGCCAACTAGTAATCGAGAAACCTATTTTAATCAGCCTGATGAACAGGGTCACTTCGGCCCTTATGGTGGCCTATTTGTCGCTGAAACATTAATGCAGGCTCTGGAAGAGCTGCGGCTGAATTATGAAAAATACCTTCAGGATGAGGCCTTTTTAGCTGAGCTGGATGCAGATTTGGCTCATTATGTCGGTCGTCCATCACCGGTTTATCATGCAGAGCGCTGGAGTCGAGAGCTGGGTGGCGCGCAGATCTACCTTAAACGCGAAGATCTAAACCACACTGGCGCGCACAAGGTGAACAACACCATTGGCCAGGCGCTGTTGGCTAAACGGATGGGCAAAACCCGCATCATTGCTGAGACAGGTGCAGGCCAGCATGGTGTTGCTACCGCTACAGTAGCCGCTCGACTTGGACTTGAGTGTGTGGTCTACATGGGCGCTGTTGACATTGTTCGGCAAGAGGCCAATGTCTACCGCATGCGCCTGCTGGGAGCAGAAGTACGGGCGGTGGAGTCCGGCTCAAAAACGCTAAAAGATGCCCTTAATGAGGCCATGCGTGATTGGGTGACCAACATTGATGATACCTTTTATATTATTGGCACGGTCGCCGGCCCTCACCCATATCCTGCTATGGTACGTGATTTTCAGGCGATTATTGGCCGAGAGGCACGGCAGCAGATGCCACAACAGGCGGGGCGTTTACCGGACGCGCTGGTTGCCTGCGTGGGAGGGGGATCCAATGCCATTGGCTTGTTTTATCCATTTTTAGATGACAAAGAAGTGGCAATCTATGGTGTTGAGGCAGCAGGTGATGGCCTGGAGACAGGCAACCATGCGGCTCCACTCTGTGCCGGTCGGCCTGGTGTGCTACATGGTAATCGTACCTACCTGGTGGAAGATGACGATGGTCAAATTATAGAGACTCACTCTATCTCTGCCGGACTTGACTATCCTGGTGTGGGGCCTGAACATGCCTGGCTCAAGGATTGTGGTCGTGCCCAATATGTTGCCGTAACAGACAATGAGGCACTCTCTGCCTTTCATGCATTAACCCGTATTGAAGGCATTATCCCCGCGCTGGAATCTAGCCATGCGCTGGCTTATACAGCAAAGCTAGCGCCCACCATGAAGAAAGATCAGATCATTCTGGTTAATCTTTCCGGTCGAGGCGATAAAGATATACATACCGTAGCGGCCTTGGAAGGGATTGAGATATGAGCCGTATTGCTGCTAAATTTAAATCCCTACGCGCCCAAGGTCGTAAAGCACTCATCCCTTATATTACGGCGGGTGATCCAAAACCAGGTATTACCGTTTCGGTTATGCACGCCATGGTTGAGGCGGGAGCTGATATTATCGAACTGGGTATTCCTTTTTCTGATCCAATGGCAGATGGTCCCGTTATTCAACGAGCCAGTGAGCGGGCATTGATACATCACACCAGTCTGCGTGATGTACTGGTGATGGTGCGGGAATTTCGATCAGATAATCAAGATACCCCCGTGGTACTCATGGGTTACTTAAATCCTATTGAGGTAATGGGTTACGAAACCTTCGCAGCCGCTGCCGCAGAAGCGGGTGTGGATGCGGCACTGACGGTGGATATTCCTCCTGAAGAGGCACGTGAGTTGTTGTCTGCTTTAGAGAAACATGGCTTAAATGCAATTTTCCTGATTGCCCCCACCAGCATCGGATCACGGATTAAAAAAATCTGTAAAGTTGCCAGTGGATTTGTCTATTATGTCTCTCTAAAAGGTGTAACAGGAGCGAGCAATTTAGATCTGGATGCTGTTAAACAGAAACTGGATGAGATTCGTAAATCAACCGATCTGCCCATTGGTGTAGGCTTTGGGATAAAAGATGCAACAACAGCCGCTGCCGTTGCACAGGTAGCAGATGCCGTGGTTGTTGGTAGTGCACTGGTCAATCAAGTTGAAGCATTGGCTGAT
>JAJRWL010000167.1 GCA_024276875.1 Gammaproteobacteria bacterium | reverse complement strand
CGTAGGCATCCGAAACGCCGTCCAGTCATTTGCTGTAGTGCTGCGTAGCCTGCGCCGAGCTTGCGATGGTGTGGCGAAGCGGCACGTAAGCAGGACGACTGCGGCAAAAAGAAATTAACCGTCGTGATAAACGAAGGCAAAAGGGGGACTTGGATGTCCCGTTTTGCATACTGAGCATCACGACTCACTTATACTATCCGTAATTGGAAAATTAAGGTGATAAAGTGGGCAAGAAAGGCAAAGAATTAACGCTAAGAGAAAGAGATCAAATAGCGATACACAGAGCAAAAGGATGGAAATTTTCTGATATTGCTCAGATATTAGGTCGAAGTGGATCAACCATATCAAGAGAATATAATCGTAACCGCAATGATGAGGGTGAATATCTGCCATCGATTGCTCATTGGAAGGCTATTACCAGAAAATCGGAGGCAGCAGAAAGAAAATCAAAATGCGAAAAGCATGAAAAAACAATCCATCATTTCTTGCGGCTGGGTTGGACACCTGAACAAATGGCAGGTTGGTTGGGTATGCCCCATAAAGGGTTCAGTGTCAGCTACGAAACGATCTACTATTTTATCTATAAGAATCATATTCAATGGGCCAAGTTGTTGCCAAGAAAGCATGAGCCTCGCTGGACAAAGGGGAGGGGTAAAACAACGAGTGGAAAAAGAGAGATGATCCCAGGCAGGACGAGGATTGAAGAGCGTCCTGATGCCGCCAATGACAAGAGCGAGCTTGGTCACTGGGAAGGCGATTCTATTGTTTGTTCACAAAGTACCGAGTCATTTCAATGGATTGATCGGGCGTTTTTTGCCAAAGAAAACGGATTTATCTCAGGTGTCAGAAAAGGAAATAAGAGTGATTGAATAGCTCTTAAATTCACGCCCACGAAAATTGTTGAACTGGAAAACACCGGCACAGGTTTTTGCTAAAAAATGTGGCATGAAATTGGTTAATGATGCAATTGCTATCTGAACGCGGGTTCATCGAGCACAAGTCGAATACGCTGTGCCAAATCATCCTGGCGATAGGGTTTGCTCAGAAGATGGGCGGTAAATCGAGCCAGGCCGTTATGAGCAACGCTCTTTGAGGTGAAGCCCGAGGTCAGTAGCACCTTCAAATCAGGACGTTGTTTTGTCGCCTGTTGTGCCAGTTCATAGCCGTTCATACCACCGGGCATCACCACATCACTAAATAGCAGATCAAATTTCTCATCTCCCGCTATTATCTCCAGCGCTTGTGCGGCATTTTCAGCCAGACAGGTACGATAGCCCAGGTCACTCAAATACTGGTCGGCTAGTTGCAGCAGGTTAATCTCATCATCAACGATTAGGATGGATTCACTGCCGGTGGGTAATGTGGCTCCATGATTATTTTGGGCAACAGCGGGGGATTCAGACGCTGTAGAACGTGGTAAATAGATGTGAACTGTAGTTCCCACGTCGGGTTCCGAGTAAACCTTGATGTAACCACCATAGCGTTTTACAAAACCATAGACCATCGCCATGCCCAGGCCGGTGCCTTTGCCTTCGGGCTTGGTGGTGAAAAATGGTTCAAAGATGTGTTCCAGGGTCTCTTTGCTCATGCCACAGCCGGTGTCTCTTAGCATTAACTGCACATAATCGCCAGGTTCAAGCCCAGGGCTGACGGCAACGTAGTCATTATCCAGGTGTTTGTTAGTGGTCTTAATTCGCAATTTCCCGCCACTGGGCATGGCATCACGTGCATTGATCACCAGGTTTAGAACGGCATCTTGGAATTCACCAGGGTTGGCTTCAGTCCGCCACAGATTATCAGTCAGAAAATATTGCACCATGACCTCTGGGGTGACCGAACGTGCAATCATGGTCTCCAGATCTTTGAGTGTGGTATTGATATCCAGTACGGTCGTTTCCTTGGTTTGGCTGCGTGAAAATGTTAGCAGCTGCCGAGTTAGATCCATGCAGCGCAGAGTGGCTTTGGTGGCGATGTCTACCCATTGGCGTGGCTTTTCGTCTACTGTAAAGTGATTTCTCAGGAAATCCAGGTAGCCGATGATCACCCCAAGTTGATTGTTAAAGTCGTGGGCGATGCCGCCAGAGAGCTGCCCGATAGCCTCCATTTTCTGTGAGCGGCGCAGGGCTTCTTCAGTTTTCCGTCGCTCGGTAACATCCTGTTTGATGGCAATGAAGTGGGTGATTTTACCGTGTTCGTTATACACGGGTGAGATTGTCTGCTCTTCTGTATAAAGGGTGCCATCCTTGCATCGGTTTATTAATTCGCCATGCCAGACGCGCCCAGCAAGAATGGTCTGCCATATATCTCGGTAAAATGCAGACCCTTGCTCGTCTGATTTGAGTAGGCGCGGTGTCTGCCCAATCACCTCCTCTCGGCTGTAGCCGGTTTGGGTGGTAAAGGCGGTGTTAACCCACTGAATGATCCCATTACGGTCAGTGATGACAATGCCATTAGCAGCCACCTCAAGCGCCATTGCCTGCACACGTAGCTGCTCTTTTGCTTGCTTGATTTTGGTGATGTCAGTCTGAATGGCTATATATTGGTAGGGTGCGCCCTTATCGTTCATAAAAGGGACGATGGTGGTCTCTACAGCGTAGTGGCTGCCATCTTTGGCTCGGCTCTGGATCTGTCCGTGCCAGACATTGCCTAGGGTAATCGTCTCCCACAGTTTTTTGTAAAATGAAGCTGGATGCTCGCCACACTTTAACAATCGACAATTTTGGTTGATTAATTCCGCGGCTGTTCGCTGAGTGATATCACAGAATTTCTGATTGGCGTAGGTTATCATGCCGTGCCGATCAGCAATGCTGATGATAGCGTGCTGATCCATAGCAAATTTCTGGTAATTTAGATCAGTGACGGTTTGGTGCAGGGTGGTAGTCGTTTGGCTTAGCCTTAATAGGATGTAACCGATGGTGCATAATAATAATACTGAGAACACATACAGTGCCAGCCGGTAATTGTTGACGCTTTGCATTATCTGGTTATGATCGGCGATATAGGCATGCAGCAGTTTATCCATACGTTGCGCTGTGGGTATGGTCACTAATGTTTGTACCAGCGCATCCGCCTGTTTTTTATTTTCAAGCACAATCTTCACATGGGCGAGCAGGATGGCCAGATTGTCTTTTACTTTGGATGGATACTGGGCAACATCACGCTTTAACTCCTCTGTACTAATATCCAGTGCTAAGCCAAGTCCTGCTTCACTGGTCATATTGTAGATCAGGATGTTGAGCAACAATGTATTCAAGAGGCGATTTAAGGTATGGCTCTGTTCGTCGGATGGCAGGTGAGCGGTGGTTTGGGTGGTGGCAAATGGCAAGTAACGTAACGAGTTGCGCAGTAGCGCATTGCTGGATTTAAAGTTTTCAAGTAACTCTTTTTTTTGCGCCAACAGCTGACTGATGGCCTCTGTGTGCAGGGCGAGCGCTGTGGGCATCTTCGAACTGAGGTGACGCAGTATCTCTGCTACCTCGGTCAGCAATTGTTCAAGCTCAAACATATTGCTTACGGTGGGGTCGTAAAAAGGTAATAGCCCCTGACGTATCTCTAGAATATGCTGATTTAATACCGCATCCACCCGCTTAAACTGGCTGACATGATCGACCAGTTGGTTATGTTTATCAAGATCAACCGCCTGGGTTTTAACGTAGAGAAAAGACATGATAAACAATATGCCCAGCCCCAGTATCAGCGCCAGATATTTAAGCCGAACTAGGCTCATGGTGCATCTGCCTCTTTTGCTGCCTGATGGACGCCACCCAGTGGCTGTCCCTTATATTCACCCGGCAGGGTCTTTAGAAATGCTACGATTTGACTGATGTCATGGTCTGAAATCGTTCGGCCAAGCTGGTGTTTTGCCATTACTTTAACAGCCTCTTCCAGGGTTTTAATTGAGCCATCGTGGAAATAGGGTGCGGTCAAAGCGGCAAGGCGCAGGCTGGGGACGCGAAACAGGTGGCGATCGCGAGGCTTGCCGGTAACATTGAAGCGCCCTAGGTCTGCCTGGGTTGGGTTACCCCGTTTGGCAAAATAATCCCCAAATACACCCAGTTTCATGAACAGGTTGCCCCCCACGTTGCTGCCCTGGTGGCAGGCGACACAACCGTAAGTTTTGAACAGCTGGTAGCCTCTCTTCTCCTCTGGGCTGATAGCGTTGGCATTCCCTAGCAGGAAACGGTCAAAGCGTGAGTTAAGGGTAATCAGGCTGCGCTCAAAGGTGGCTATGGCATTGCGAATATTAGGTGCTGTAATGCCATCAGGATAGATTAGCCCGAATGAGTTTCGGTACTTCTCATCCTGTTTGAGCTTGCCAACAATTACGGGCCAGCGGGTGGCGTACTCCTTATCACTGGTCACTACAAAATCAATTTGCTCTTCCAGATTTCTGGCTCGGCCATCCCAGAGCTGGTAGTGGTTGAGGCTGCTGTTAAAGACTGTCGGGGTATTGACATCGAGTTTGATGCCATCCCTGCCGAGGGTGTGGGGCAGGTAGTCAGCGCCATTGTTATCCAGAAAATGACAACTGCTGCAGCTCATATTGTTGTCATGTGACAGACGGGACTCGTGAAACAGCTGCTCGCCCAGTCTTACCTTACGTTGATCCAGGTCGGTTGGTGGTGGCAGTGGTTGGATAGGTTCATAGCGCAGATCTGACAGCAGTAGTGATTCAGCCGCCGCCAGTGGCATGTCATCTGTAGTGGCGGGCAGTGGTATCAGTAATAACAGCGCCACTTGTAAAAGGCTTGAAATATACCCCTGTCGCATTTTGAGTGGGCACATATTGCCTATCTTGTAAAAAGATTTATTGAGCAAGTAGGTAAAAATCAGGGCTGCCATTTTTTATGACGGTTATTGAAACCAAAGCTACTTAAGAAATAAGTGTAGTACAGGTCAAGCACCTCGGGTATCTTCCAGCATGGCTGGAGGGATTATCTTAATTGATTTACTGGCAATGTTCTTGCAAAAATGCAGTCAGCGCTTAATGTGCATAATGACAGACTGGATTTTTGGCTTGGGGCATTGCTCATTCCAGAGCGGTATTCTGGTTGATCCCATACTCTGCTGCACTCACTGCTTGAGGCAAAGGCCAAGATGGAACTATCACCTTTATGATGGGTCATATCGGCAAGCGGGTCTATAATCTAAACTTGGTATGCACAACCCATTGCAGGTTTTAGGTACAATACAAACATCTATGCTGTTAAACTGCTTCATTATCGCTTGGAACCAGCCCGTACATTAAATGATCCGTCATCTTCTCATCGCATGGCTTATTGTCTCCATACTGGGTTATGGGATGGTGATTGCTGCGGATGTGCATAATGAGATCTCCCCCGCAGCACAGACAGCGGCAATGGGTGATGCGGGTAATCTTCCTGATGATTTACACGGTCTACCGGCTCACGATCAGTGCGGCCACGGATGCTCCCATCTACTCGGACTGAATTTTACACCAGCCAAACCTTCGGTATGTAGCGCTCATTGTCCAAAAAGTGCTTACCTAGTTGCCTGGGTCTCTTTTCTTGATTCCCCTCCTTCACGCCCCCCCAAAGTCTGAGTCTCATCTTGCGTTTTACCGCTGGTTAGCCAGTGGCTTTCTGTTCTTTGAACCTGTGAGACTTTTGTTATGTCGTTTTTTACCTGTTTGCGCACAAGCTTGTGCGTCTGCCTTATAGCCAGTGCCGCTAACGCCTGGTCGTCAACTAATCCATCCGGAGCGTCGCCTTCATCCGCTGAAAGTGCGTCAAACCTTGGCTCGTTTATTAACCAAATCCTGAATGAAAACCCAGAAATACAGGCAGCACAGACGGCTATTGAGGCTGCTCGTGCCCGTGTGCAGGGTGCGGGTCTGCCCATTTACAATCCAGAGCTAGAGCTGGAAGGGGATAAATCCGCAGAGGATGATTACTACAACTTTGGTGTTGGATTGAGTCAGGCTATTGATATGCATGATAAGCGCGGTGCGCAGACGCGAGCAATTCAAGCTGATTTTGAAGCGACCCGATCTGCGCTTAAAGCACTCAGGCAAACAAAGGCGACAGCGTTACTGGATGCCATGGCTCGGATATTGAACAGTGAGGAGGTTACTTCACTGACCCAGCAGCGTTTCCAGCTACTGGAGCGATTTCAGCGCCTGGCCGAGCAGCGGCAAAGTGCCGGTGATATACCGCTGATTGAGGTGGAGCTGGCGCGTATGGCGGTTGCTGAGGCAGCGATGGTTCATGCCCAGGCTGGAGCAGGGCTGGTGGAGGCAAAAGGTGATTTTTTTACCCTTGCCGGTGAACCACCACCGCAACAGCTGAGCTTACCCACCTCTCTGCCCATCCGCTTGCCAGTTGCTCAAGAGGACGAACGGCTTGCCGCAGCGCACCCCAATGTTCGTCAGGCGCACCTGCTGGCACTGGCCATGCGCAAGCAGATTGATGCTGCAGATCGGGGGCGGAGAGCTGATCCCACGTTGGGGCTAATGGCTGGACGCGAAGATGAGTCAAACACGCTCTCACTCTCTTTCTCAATGCCACTACAGATCCGTAATAATTTTAACAGTCGTGTTAAGGCGGCTCGTAGTGATGCGCTACAGGCAGAACAGGAGTCGCAACAGGTCTATCGCACCACCTTGGCGCAACTACAGACGGCGCGTGCTCGTTACACCCTGATCTCCCAGGCCTGGCGGGTATGGATCTCACGCGGGCAGAGTAGTTTGAAACAGCAGTCTGAGCTGTTGGAACAACTATGGCGAGCCGGTGAACTGGAGACAACAGACTATCTGGTACAACTGCAACAAACCCTCGATACCCGTATTGCGGGTGCAGAACTGCACGGCGCCATGTGGCATGCCTGGATTAAATGGCAGGCGGCTGTTGGCCACGTGTTTGAGTGGGTTAATAACCTGACTGCTCAACAGCCTGATGCCACATCCTACTGAATACCGGAATGACAACGATATGAACAAACAAATCACCATACTTATATTTTGCAGCCTGCTGCTTTCGCTGCCCAGTTGGGCCACAGCAGAGACAGGCCATGATCACAATGAAAAACAGCAAACAGCCCATGAACAGCAGCCCCAGGATCATGATCACGCCGATGAAGCGGCGCTCGATGATTTCTCAGGCATTAATTTAGGGGAAGAAGGTCATGAAGAGAAGGGGCATGATGACCATGGGGATAGCCATGGCGGCCATGATGAAGAGAAGAGCCGCGTTGAGTTAAGCAATGCCCAGCGCAAGACCGCCGGAATCGCCGTCGAGGTGTTGCAGATCAGACCTATGATGGCAGAGATTCAGGCACCGGGTGAGATCCGTCTCAATGCCTACGCTACCACCAAGGCCACCCCCCGTATTGCCGCTCAGGTATTGGCTCGGCACAAACGCTTGGGGCAGACAGTAAAAAAAGGTCAACCGCTTGTTACCCTCTCCAGTGTGGAGATGGCAGAAGCTCAGGGTGCATTGCTAGTCGCTGATATTGAGTGGCGACGGGTGACCAAATTGGGTCGAAAAGTGGTTTCAGAACGGCGCTATGTGGAGGCTCAGGTGGCGCGTCAACAGGCCTATGCCCGAGTCCGTGCCTATGGGATGACCCAAACTCAGACCAACCGGCTGCTTAAGACGGGCGACCCTGCTAAGGCGACCGGCGAATTCAAGCTGCTCTCTGGGCAAGATGGCATTGTTATCCATGATGACTTTACCGTGGGCGAATTAGTGCAGCCAGGTCGTGTGCTGTTTGAGATTACAGATCCTGCAACGGTTTGGATTGAGGCTCGGTTATCTGTTGGACAAGAGGCTTCGATTCACTCAGGTGCGCAAGCCCGTATTAAAGCCAACTCCGGTTGGATCAACGGAAAGGTGCTGCAACTTCATCCGATGATGGATGAGGTAACTCGCACCCAAGGGGTGCGAATTGAACTGCATAATGAGGGTGGACACTTGCACCCTGGGCGTTTTGTGGATGTCCGTCTACAAACAGATGAGGCAGGTAAACTCGCACTGGCTGTGCCTGATACCGCCTTGATACGCAGTCCTGATGGTGACTGGCAGTTATTTATTGAAACCCAGCCAGGCACGTTTGAGCCAAAAGAGGTGGATATTCTGCGCCGCAATGCCGGATTGGTCGAGATCGAAGGGTTAGAGCCAGGAGTCAGGATTGTCACCCAGGGTGTCTTTTTTCTGCAATCAGAGCTGGCCAAGGCCGGTTTTGCTGTGCACAACCATTAGGAGGCGATCATGCTAAATCGAATTATTGATTGGGCGATTTTTAATCGCCTGCTGGTGGTGCTTGGCCTGCTCGGCTGTCTGGGTGCGGCGGCGGCCTTCATCCCCAAGCTCAATCTGGATGCCTTTCCGGATGTTACCAATGTTCAGGTGCAGGTCAATACCGAGGCTCAAGGGCTGGCGGCTGAAGAGGTAGAGCAGCTCATTACCTTCCCTATCGAGGCGGTCATGTATGCCTTGCCCGATGTGGAGGAGGTGCGCTCCATCTCCAAAACCGGCCTGTCGGTGATCACCGTGGTCTTTAAAGAGGGCACGGATATCTACTTCGCCCGCCAGCTGGTCTTTGAGCGACTACAGGCAGCGAAGGAGCAGATTCCCGATGGCATCGGCACTCCCGGCATGGGGCCCAATACCTCTGGATTGGGACAGGTGTTTCAGTATGTCTTGCTGGCTGAAGATCACACAAAATACGATGCCATTGCCCTGCGTAGTCTCAATGACTGGGTGGTCAAACTGCTGTTGATGCCGGTTCCTGGCGTTACTGAAGTGCTCTCTTTTGGGGGAGAGGTGCGCCAATATCAGGTGCAACTTGATCCGCAACGGCTGCTGGCCTATGGACTCTCCAGTGATGAGGTGGCTGAGGCCATTGAAGCCAATAACCGCAATGCGGGCGGCTGGTATCTGGATCGTGGCGAAGAGCAGTTGGTGATTCGCGGCGTGGGTTGGGTGCGCAGTGGAGAAGCCGGGTTGCGCGACATCGGCAACATACCACTGATGGATGTGGACGGTGTGCCGGTGCGGGTGAGTGATGTGGCCAAGGTTGACTTTGGTCCCGAGATTCGCCAGGGCGCAGTCACTATGACCCGCCGTGATGCTAGCGGCAACCCAGAGCCATTGGGTGAAGTGGTGGCAGGTGTCGTACTCAAACGCATGGGCGCCAATACCAAGGCAACCATCGGCAGCATCAAGGATCGTCTGCCTGCTATCCAGATGGCACTGCCCGATGGGGTCACCATTGAAGCAGTCTATGATCAGTCGGATCTGGTGGATCATGCAGTAGAGACCGTCACCAATGCACTGTTGGAGGCCTTCGTGCTGATTGTGGTGGTGCTGGTACTGTTCCTGCTCAATCTGCGGGCGGCACTGCTGGTGCTCATCTCGGTTCCCCTCTCCCTGGGGCTGGCGCTTACCTTGATGAGTTATTGGGGTCTCTCTGCCAACTTGATGTCTCTGGGTGGGTTGGCCATTGCCATCGGTATGATGGTGGATGGATCAGTGGTGATGATGGAGAATATCTTTAAACACTTGACCAAACCGGATGCCGAACATCGTGAATTTATTCAGCAAGAGGTGGCATCTGGTGGAGGCAAGCATCCCTATGATGCGGTTCATGACAGTAGTGGTGGCATCTCTCTGCGTGTTCAAGAGGCCGCCAAAGAGGTGGGGCGACCTGTCTTCTATGCGGTTGTGATCATCATTGTGGTGTTTGCCCCGCTGTTTACCCTGGAAGGGGTGGAAGGCAAGCTGTTTCAACCGATGGCGGTCTCCATTGTTTTGGCGATGATTGCCTCACTGATTGTGGCACTGGTAGTGGTTCCCGCACTGGCCACCTATGCTTTTCGTAAGCCGGTGAAGCACCGTGATAGCCCCGTGTTCGTTCCTATTGAGTGGTTATATAAGCGCCTCCTTCGATTATCACTGAAGGTAAAACCGGTGGTGGTATTGATTGCTCTGGGGCTCTTCGCCTGGTCACTGACGCTGGTACCCAAATTGGGCACCGAGTTTGTGCCGGAACTGGAAGAGGGCACGATCAATGTCCGTATCACCTTGGCACCCTCATCCAGTCTCGATACCTCGCTTGCCGTGGCACAAAAGCTGGAGCAGCAGTTGATGACCTTTCCTGAGGTGCTCTATGTCTCCAGTCGGGTGGGGCGTGCTGAAATTGGTGGTGACCCAGAACCCGTCTCAAATGTAGAGATATTTATCGGCTTGAAACCTATCCCCGAGTGGACATCGGCATCTAACCGTAAAGCACTGCAAAAGTTGATGGAAGAGAAGATGTCAGTCCACCCCGGTCTGCTCTTCTCATTCTCCCAGCCTATTGCTACGCGGGTGGATGAGTTGCTTTCTGGGGTCAAGGCACAGCTGGCCATCAAACTGTTTGGTCCTGATCTTGATCAGCTGGCTAAAACAGGTAAAGAGATTGAAGCGATGGTGCGCAAGGTAGAAGGTACCCGTGGTGTGGAGATGGAGCAGATCGGTGGTGAAGCACAGCTGGCAGTACGCCCTGACCGTGATGCCCTGGCGCGTTATGGTATCCCAGTGGCACAGGTGATGGATCTGGTCAGTGACTCTATTGGTGGCCGCGAGGCAGGACAGGTGATCAAAGGCAATGAGCGTTATGACATCTATGTACGGCTGGCAGAGGAGCATCGCAATAGCGTGGAGACCTTGCGTGGGCTCATTCTGCAAGCGCCCAATGGTGCTTGGGTACGGCTGGGGGATGTGGCGCAGGTGGGCATTGAATCCGGCCCGCCACAGATCCGGCGAGATGATGTGCAGCGTCGGGTGGTGATCCAGTCCAATGTTGAAGGACGTGATATGGGCGGGTTGGTGGCTGAGCTGCGACAACGCATTGCCGATGAGATTGACCTGCCACCGGGTTACTCCGTGGTCTTCGGCGGCCAGTTTGAGAACCAGGAACGTGCTCAGGCACGACTGATGATCGTGGTGCCGCTCTCGCTGGGGTTGATCTTTCTGCTGCTCTACTTTGCCTTTCACTCCTTTGGTGAGGCGTTGCTGATTATGATCAACGTCCCGCTGGCGCTGATTGGTGGCATCGCAGGGCTTTACTTCACAGGGCAATACCTCTCAGTGCCTGGCTCCATCGGTTTCATAGCCCTGTTTGGTGTGGCCGTGCTTAACGGTGTGGTGATGATCAATGCCATCAACCAGAACGTAGAGGCCGGTGAAGCGACGGCTACGGCCGTCTTTAATGGGGCTTTGTCCCGCTTGCGGCCGGTCTTGATGACGGCCGCCATTGCGGCACTGGGGCTGATTCCGATGCTGCTTTCCAACGGTATTGGCTCTGAGGTGCAGCGACCACTGGCCACCGTGGTTGTGGGTGGGCTGGGATCATCAACCCTGCTAACCCTGTTTGTGCTGCCTGTCCTTTACGGGGTCTTTTCCCGTCGGACTCAGGCTCAGGTTCATTGAGGAGAAGCAGCTATAAACAGCTTTCGCTGCCCGCCATGGAGAGTGAGATAAAGGCGGGTAGCGGGAGTGCAGGGTTGTTTGGGTTGTGTGGTCAAGGTGTTGTGTTTGCAGCAGAACCTAAATCGCATGTTCTTGTATATAGACGCAGCCAGCGGTCAACAGCGTTTATAATCTAAATGCAATAAGTATGATCGGATGATCTTTAGCTCGCATTTTAGAGACACGGAATATTAAAGGTAGTGATATGAAAAAGCCAACTATTACCTGTTTAATCATGCTCGCAGCCCTGGCTGTGGGCTGTAGCACAAACAAAACGAGCATTGTAGATGCAGTTGAAGCGGGCGCAGATCCATCAAAAATTACGCCTGCTACGGCAGCAGGGGCTTCAAAGGCGGCTTTAGAGTGCGATGCAAATCATCCTCGCCCGCTGTGGCGCCAAAATAGAAAACTCAGGAGTCGCATGCAATATAGAAAGCAAAAGGAGAAGGGTTGCATAGAATAATGGGCGGCTAAAAAACCACTTCAATACGTGCACCAACGATGAGTGCATTATCCAGTGTGCGATCCATGCCAGGATTAATGACATACTGTAGATCAGGCTGAACGGTTAGCCAGGGTTGAATCCTGGCTTGGTAGGTTAGTTCGATGGTGGTCTCTGTGTGCTCAACAGCTGAGCCATCTACATATTTGGCATAATTCATAAAGCTGGCACCATTTCTGGCACGGGCTACGGCCAGCCCAGCAACATCCTCTGGGCGGGTGCTAAATAGCCCCGTGTAATCGAGACCCGCCCCCCAATAGGAACCCAGCTGATTGCGGTCTGCATGGGTAAAGCCAAGTTGCACAAAGGCTCCCAGGCTGCCTCGACCCGTATTCGCAAAGAGGGTCTTCTCGCCAATAAAATAGATGCCGCTATTTTCATCCTGAATATTACCAGCAAAGTTTTCAACCTCCGCCGTCAGCTGCCATGCCCCTATGGCGTATTTATGATAGGCCTGATTGCCTGGATTACCGACGGTATTCCCAATCTCTAGTGCGCTAAATAGGCCGTCGTCGCTCCTCAGCCGGACTGAGGTGCGGGTTGAGTTTGCTGAATCACCCGGTACGCCATCATAGAGTGCGGCCATGATGTACGTGTTTTCCGTAGGCCAAACCTTTAGGCGAATAGCCAAGGAGGTGACTGGAAATATTGAGGGGCCGTTCTGGGAGATGTCCGGTGATATGCCAAAAGAGCTTTGAAGAAACAGCCCACCATACTCTGTCACATCAAATTCGCTGTTGTAATCATGCAGGCCAAAAAGCAGGGAGATATGATCACTGAAGCGGTGCTCATACCAGGCCTCATACAACTTGAAGGCCTCATCGGCTTCAATATTACTGGTGGTCTGAAGATCACCGGCAATTTCGGTCAGCAATTTGCCTGAATTAAAATTACCCAGACCATAGATAAAAAAAGTGCCGCTTTTCCAGAGTCCGGCCTTCTCAGTATCGATTTCAAAGGCTAGATCCAGGTTGCCAAGAAGTGTGCCATTTTGTTCAATTCCGCCATCAATGTTGTACATAATATCGGTGGTTAAAACGGCTTCAATGGTAATGCCATGTGCCTCCAAATGCTGGCGTGGCGCTTCCAAGTTGCTCATAAGTCGTGTGTCATCAGCCAGAAGAGCGCTACTGTCAATAAATAACATTGCACTAAGGGTGAGCTTTATAAGGTTCAGAAGGGGATTAAAGCGGCTTTCCATTTTGTTGATCTCATTATTTGTTATGTACATGATAATGCAACTGCTTTCTGAATGGGAGACAGGCTTGAATAACGTAACGGCAAGATGTTAGAGATATTTATAGAAATACCGATTTACTGTGGTCTACGGGCTGGGGTCGGGTTTTTATCTGGTTTAGTATGTTATAGCAGGTATGCTCCTTTTTCGTTGCAAATTAATGTTGATGCCAATTGAATGGTATTCGATTCCTTAGATTTTAAAGATGGCTCTAGACTAGGAGATGTTGATGTTTTTGGAGTAATACCCAAAGCTCACTTGATAGTTCATTAGTCTCACGTTTCCACCTCCACTCGCTTTCTTTGAGGTGCAGCTTAAAGTTTG
>JAJRWL010000166.1 GCA_024276875.1 Gammaproteobacteria bacterium | reverse complement strand
CCAATAGCTGGATGTCGTGGTTCGTATACTTTTTGGCAAAACCATTGCGGCGAGAAGGCGTCCAGTCGATATTGCCTGTGTGGGTATATTGTTTTTATCAGTCGTGTCAGTTGCTGGCGTGAATATGCGGTCATTTTCAACAGGTATCGAATGACGATGCCCTTGTCTCTTTTCGACAGCTTCATGTAATCAATTTTTACCCGCGTTTTTCGTATGAAATTGTAGCGCTCAGTTTTATTGCCCAAAACAGAAAAGGCGACAGGTTGGTTGCCTTGAAGAAAGGCTTCAAGCGCCTCAATTGTGTCTAAGTTCTTTATCGTCATAATCGTTCTCATCGTTCTCATCGGGTGATTATGAACAATTTGGACTATTTAAGGCTCATTTCATGCTGGAAATATGCCCTAAGTTCAGACTCATTTCATATTGGACAAGGCTAGTTCTTGCTTCCATTGGCTCTTGACTGTATAATGCGCCCCTTTTCACGGCATGGGTTGATTTTTTGCTCACGCCTACTCTCTGCCTTATCACGTATTTCTTGTGTGGAAGGCTTTGTTTAGCCATAGGGAGCTATAATGAGACATTATGAAGTAGTATTTCTGGTTCATCCGGATCAGAGTGAGCAGGTTCCAGCCATGATTGAGCGTTATCGCTCAGCTTTGGAAGCTAAGGGTAGTGTTATTCACCGCCTGGAAGACTGGGGTCGCCGCCAACTTGCATACCCTATCAATAAAATCCACAAAGCACACTACGTACTCATGAATATTGAGTGCGATAATGAAGCTTTGGCAGATCTTGAAAATACATTTCGTTATAACGATGCCGTAATTCGCAGTCTGGTTATCAAGCAGAAAAGAGCAATTACAGAGGCATCTCCTTTAATCAAGCCAGCTGAAGAGGAAGCTAAGCCAACTTCAGCTCCAGCTCCAGTGGCAGCAGAGAGTCAGCCGGCTGCTGAAAACAATAAGACTGAAGAGAAAACTGAAACGAAAGCTTAATTTTCTGGTTTTATGTTTTTTAGAGCTGCATTAGCCGCTTAATTGATTTTTAGGAGATTGTTATGTCACGTTATTTTCGCCGTAGAAGATACTGCCGCTTTACTGCTGAAGGCATCACCGAGGTTGATTACAAAGATCTCAACCTGCTGAAAGCTTTCGTAAGTGAGAGTGGCAAAATTGTACCAAGCCGTATTACCGGTACCAAAGCCAAGTACCAGCGTCAGCTTACTACCGCTATCAAACGCGCGCGTTTTCTGGCGCTATTGCCGTACACCGATCAGCACGGTTAAGGCATCATCTCTTTAGTCAAGCTGGTTTTGCTGGCTGTGAGATAGGACAAGCTGTAGTTATGCGCTGGTTAGCATCCTATGTAATGCGAGGGCGGTTACAGGCAGTGTTTGCTGTAACAATTTTAGCCATACTTTCATGGAATATGTCTTTAATTGGCATATTAAATGCCGCAGCCATCGGCCTGATTACGCTTCGTAGAGGGGCGAATGAGGGGCTGGTTACTGCGGGTTTGGCAACATTAGGCAGCGCTTTACTGGGATTGGTTGTACTGGGCGATATTGCCCCAGCTCTGGCAACATTGGTTCTTATTTGGATGCCAATTTTGCTAGTAACCATCGTGTTGCGTGTAACGCGTTCATTGGCGACGGCGGTACAAAGCGGTCTGTTATTGGGCGTTGCCGTGGTTCTGGCGTACTTTATTGCTATGCCAGATATGGTTGCAGGATGGAGTGGAATCCTGGAAACATTCAGTAAACCGCTTGTTGAAGCAGAGCTGCTGACAAGTGCTCAGCGGATAAATTTAGTAGAAAGCCTGGCACCATGGATGACAGGTATATTGGCTGCGGGGCTCTATTTGCAACTGATAGCAGGGTTACTAATGGCGCGCTGGTGGCAGGCAACACTGTATAACCCAGGTGGCTTTCGCCAGGAGTTTCATAACCTGCGATTGCATGGGATGCTGGCCTATATTGCTGTTCCCGTTTTAGTGCTGGGATTTAATGCCGAGATGAGTGGTGCGGGACTGCTGATTAACTACGCGGCGATACTCTTGGTGGCTGCCTACTTTGTACAAGGGCTGGCATTTGTACATGGCATGATGGCGCTGGCTGGGGCAAATAGCAGTTGGCTGATTGCAATGTACGTACTGTTGATTGTGGCATTGCCAAATATGTTTGGGCTACTGTTTGCGGCGGGCTATGCAGATGCCTGGTTCGATTTCCGAGCGCGTCTCCAGGCAAAAAGGAAGGCTGGTGATGGGTCAATTGATTAAAAAGCTTATTAGAGGTAAGTAAGATGGACGTTATTCTATTACAGAAAGTTGAGAATTTGGGCGGTTTGGGTGATGTGGTTGCTGTTAAGGCAGGTTATGGCCGGAATTTTCTTATTCCTACAGACCGAGCAGCGGCTGCCACCAGTGCCAATATGGCAGAGCTGGAAGAGCGTCGCGCTGAATTGGAAAAAGCAGCTGCAGAGGCATTAAGTGCAGCTGAAAAGCGCAAGGCTAAGCTAGATGGCATGACTGTAACTGTGAGCTGTAAAGCAGGCGATGAAGGTCGTCTATTTGGTTCAGTTGGTACGGCTGATATCGCAAAAGCCGTGACTGAAGCAGGCGTTGAATTAGACAAGCATGAAGTGCGTTTGTCAGAAGGCGCTTTTCGCACAATAGGTGAATTTGATGTAGTTGTGCATCTGCATTCAGATGTTGACGCTACGCTTAAATTGACAGTTGCTGCTGAAGAATAAAATTCCTGCTGTAGTTGGCTGTTATAACCTGGGGTTTTCCAGCCCCAGGTTTTTTTGTGCTTGTTAATCATGCAAACACCAACATAAGCAAGAAAATCACTTCCCCCTGAAGTCGCTTTTTCGTATCCTCTCTCTTCGTATTTTCTTAAATATTTACAGAGACCATTTTGACTATGCCTGATTCGGTTTTCTCTTCAGTTCCACCAGAGTACGAAGATAGTACTGCGGATCAGTTACGAATTCCCCCTCACTCCATTCAAGCAGAGCAAGCTGTATTGGGTGGCTTAATGCTAGATAACCAAAGTTGGGATCAGATTGCAGATCGGGTCGGTGAGATAGATTTCTATCGGCGTGAACATCAGCTTATCTTTAAGGCTGTTGAATCATTGGCTGAAGCGAATAAACCCTTTGATGTGGTGACCTTATCAGAGGAGCTGGGTCGACTTGCTGTTTTGGATGAGAGTGGTGGCTTGGTCTATTTGAGTGCGCTGGCAAAGGATACCCCCAGTGCGGCTAATATTCGTGCCTATGCCGATATTGTGCGTGAACACTCTGTTACCCGGCAACTGATCCATGTTGGAAATGAGATAGCGGATAGTGGTTTTCAGCCTGAAGGGCGTAATAGCTCTGAGCTACTGGATGCCGCTGAGAGTAAGGTATTTGAGATCGCTGAACAGCGTTCTAAATCAGGTGGTGGGTTTGAATCAGTTAAAAACCTACTGACCAAGGCGGTGGATAAGGTTGAAACACTGTTTCAGCAGGATGACCCCATTACCGGAGTGGCCACAGGTTTTACTGATTTTGATGCACAAACAGCGGGGTTGCAGCCTGCTGATTTGGTGATTGTGGCGGGTCGTCCCTCCATGGGGAAGACTAGTTTTGCGATGAACATCGCCGAAAATGTCGCTATTGGCAGTAAAATCCCTGTAGCTATCTTCAGTATGGAGATGCCGGGTGATTCATTGGTTATGCGTATGATGTCATCACTTGGGCGTATCAATCAGCAGCGAGTAAGGACAGGCAAGCTGGAAGATGATGAGTGGCCACGTCTTACCATGGCGGTAAATCTGTTATCGGAGGCCAAGCTCTTTATTGATGACACGCCGGCACTGAGTCCGATGGAGGTGAGAGCCAGGGCGCGTCGTCTGATGCGTGATCATAAACAGTTGGGGCTTATTGTGATTGATTATCTGCAGCTAATGCAGGTGCCGGGGTCAGGGGATAACCGCACCAATGAAATATCGCTTATCTCCCGCAGCCTCAAGGCATTGGCTAAAGAGCTGAATGTGCCAGTGGTTGCGCTGTCTCAGCTTAATCGTGGTCTAGAACAACGTACCAATAAGCGTCCCATCATGTCTGACCTGCGCGAATCAGGTGCCATTGAGCAGGATGCTGATATTGTTGTCTTTATCTACCGAGATGAGGTCTACAACGAAGAGAGTCCGGATAAAGGCATGGCAGAAATTATTATTGGCAAGCAACGTAATGGCCCTATCGGAACAACCCGGCTCACTTTTCTGGGACAATACACCAAGTTTGAGAATTATAGCGGCGACATCTATGGTGATCAGTACTGATGGACTCTGCGCCTCGCGCTGTTATTGATCTTACCGCACTGCGCCATAATCTTCAGCGAGTGCGCACACTCGCACCCAATAGCCGTGTATTGGCTGTCGTAAAAGCCAATGCCTATGGCCACGGTCTGTTTCGAGTCGTTACAGCATTAGGAGACGCAGTTGATGCGCTGGCTGTTGCACGTCTTGGTGAGGGTGTTTCTCTGCGCCGAGCCGGTATCGCTTGCCCTATCGTTGTATTGGAAGGCTGTGCAAATCAACAGGAGTTGAATTTGGCGGCGGCCAATCAGCTTGAGATGGTGGTGCATAATCTTGAGCAGATAAAGCTGTTGCAGCAGCAGAAGCTCCGCAATCCTGTCGTCTGCTGGCTGAAGATTGATACAGGGATGCATCGTCTTGGTCTGCCTCTAAATTCGGTACTTACTGCATATCAAGCGTTAGCCTCCTGCGGCTCTGTTTTGGGCAAACCGCGTCTTATGACCCATTTTGCTAATGCGGATGATCTTGCCGATCCCGCAACTAAAAAGCAGTGGCAGCTTTTTCAGGGAATAACCTCAGTGTTGGATGCTGAAACCAGTTGCGCCAATTCGGGGGCCATTCTTGGTTGGCCCGAGACGCATGCGGATTGGGTTCGCCCAGGCATTATGCTTTATGGCATATCGCCCTTTATGGGTGGTCGTGCCGAAGCCTATGACTTGCATCCAGTGATGAGTCTGCAGAGCCAGTTGATGGCGATTAATCACTATAAAAAAGGTGATGCCATTGGTTATAGTGGCAGCTGGATTTGCCCAGAGAATATGGCCGTTGGCGTTGTTTCAATTGGTTATGGCGATGGCTATCCGCGACATGCTGCATCAGGAACATCCGTATTGCTCAATGGCCAACGTATACCTTTGGTGGGGCGCGTCTCTATGGATATGATCAGCCTAGATTTGCGTACTTGCCCTGAAGCAAGGGTGGGTGATTTGGTGACATTGTGGGGTGCTGACTTGCCTGTAGAAGAGATTGCTGAGGCAGCAAACACGATTCCGTATCAGCTGTTGTGCAGTGTGACGGCTCGGGTTGATTTTGTTGAGGAGCATAGTGAAAATGGGCAAACAGAAAGTAGGTAAATTAATATTTAGCTGCAAAGCCTGTGGAGCCAGTGCTCCTAAATGGTCTGGACAATGCGCTGATTGTGGAGGCTGGAATACCCTAGAGGAAGGGGTTGCTGTAGAGACGAGTACAAAAAACCCACGTTTTGCAGGTTATGCGGGCGATGCGAGTAAGAACCAAGTGCAACTGCTGGCCGACGTTAAGCCAGAGTCTGAGGGGCGTTTTCCCACTGGGGTCAGTGAGTTGGATCGTGTGCTGGGTGGCGGGCTTGTCTCTGGCTCTGTGGTGTTGATTGGGGGCGACCCTGGTATTGGTAAATCTACCCTGTTGATTCAAACGCTGGCTCGGTTATCAGATCGGCTCTCTACACTGTATGTCAGTGGTGAAGAGTCTCCTGAGCAGATCAGTCTGCGCGCTCATCGTCTTGGGCTTCCCTGTGAAAATCTACAGCTACTGCCTGAAACCTGCGTTGAACGTATCCTCCCTTTAGCACAGAAACATAAGCCGGATGTGATGGTGGTGGATTCGGTGCAAACGCTTTACACGGAGCTGCTGCAATCTGCTCCAGGTGCGGTTGCTCAGGTTCGAGAGTCTACCGCCCAGCTGGTACGATTTGCCAAACAGACAGCTACAGCGATCTTTTTAGTGGGTCATGTGACGAAGGATGGATCGCTGGCAGGGCCGCGTGTGTTAGAGCATATGGTGGATGCGGTACTCTATTTTGAGGGTGAAGCAGGTAGCCAATTTCGGTTGATTCGCACGATCAAAAATCGCTTTGGTGCAGTCAATGAGCTGGGTGTATTTGTTATGACGGATCGAGGGCTAAAAGAGGTGACTAATCCTTCTGCTATCTTCCTTTCACGCCACAAAACCCAGGTCTCTGGCAGTATTGTGATGGTTACCCGAGAGGGGAGTCGCCCCCTGTTGGTTGAGGTGCAGGCGTTGGTGGATGAGAGCCATCTTGGCAATCCTCGGCGCGTCACATTGGGGCTGGAGCAGAATCGTCTCTCTATGTTATTGGCGGTGCTACACCGACATGGCGGCATTGCCATGTTTGATCAGGATGTCTATGTGAATATTGTGGGCGGGGTGCGAATTACAGAGACCGCCGCTGATCTGGCTGTGCTGCTTGCCGTGCTCTCTAGCTTACGCGATAAAACAATGGAACAGGATTTAGTGGTGTTTGGTGAAGTAGGATTGGCTGGGGAGATTAGGCCGGTGCCAAATGGTCAAGACCGCTTGAGAGAAGCGGCTAAGCATGGTTTTAAGCGCGCCATTGCACCTAAAGCAAATGTGCCTAAAAAAGCCATTCCCGGCCTTGAAATAATTGCGGTAGAGCGTCTTTCAGATGCGCTGGATGCCGTACTGTAATAGCAAAGGATACCTCAATTCATGGCTGGGCATTTTGAGTCTAAAATATCCAAACACTTAGCGCCTTGCACTTGAATATTTTGAATCTTAATTTGCCTCACCCAGAATTAATAGAGGTGTCCTAAAGCCTATGCTAGCGCAGCAAGTTCGCGCTCTACTAGTGCAGCATCACCCAGATTGAGTTCGGCTAGCCGCCTTAAGTGGCTGATGCTATTGATATCTATTTGGTTGCATTGAATGCCAACATGACCATCCTCAATGTGTGCAACCTCTCCTTGCATGATGATCTGTGCTTCAGTATCTAGCAATTGAATCTCTAATTTTATTTGATCACCAGCAGCATTATCCCAGTTGCTGGGTTGAGAAACCAAAGCACCTTTTAGAGAGAGATCAATGATATTGCTTGTATATGTGTTGTCTGCGCTTTTAATTATTGCAGGTGCATCAAAAAGGATGCGGTGAAAGCGTCTGCGATTTTGATCATCTTGCGGGGTGGTTGGCATAATTGCTCCATATATTTTGGGTGAATTAATTCTATCTATGCTCATAGTGGGTGACAAACGCCTCTTAAATTATAGAGGTGGAAGCTATTAAGCGTCAGCTGCAATTTCTGATTCAACAACAGCCTCTTTATGGTGGAAAATCATGCGTATACTGCCAATCTGTATGCTGTCACCCTCAAATAGCTGCTGGCCATGTTCTTTGATTGAGCAGCCATTAACACAGGGTCGTTTACAGCCCTCTAAGTGGGCTAAAAAATAGCCTTCTCTTCTCAGCGCAATAGCCGCGCTTGTCAGGCCTTCAATTCCTAATCGTGTTAAGCCACCATCAATGGGTATCACCTTGCCAAAGTGCTTCCCATTTACAATTTGAATACATGTTTTAAGCTGTGATTGTTGCTCTATAGCAGCAAGGTCTTCATTGCTAATGCCATTCAAATCCAGTTGGTTATGGAGAGGGCGAGGTGTTTTGGTTAGCACAACAATATGAGGTTTTGCTGAGCGGGTTTGATGTAGTGGAGGCTGGCCAAATGATTGGCTATCTTCCGCGAAAGTGAGTGTATGTTTGCCAATCTCTATAATGTCACCGTGTGAGAGTAAATGCTTTTTTATGGCATGATGATTAATCCGTATTGGCATATCCTTTGTTAGCGTAATAATCTTAAGAGTACTCTTGTTGCAGGTGATTTTAGCGTGCAGTGGTGCGACAGCAAGGCTGTCAATAATGAGGGTGCAGCTAGGGTCGCTGCCAATGGTTATAACCCCGCAGTTATCATCAAAATGATGGACGGCTAAGGGATGCCCTTTAAATGACAAGCTAAGTTTTGCCATTTTGTTACCTCTCTTAATTCAGATGGCAGGATTCAGATTACAAGGCTTACAATTTCATATATGACCCCAAAAATATGAGGCGCAGTTGCAATAAGGTGTTTTATGAAACTATAGTTGTTGTAGATTGTGATGCAATCTTTTGAAGATAAAAGTCGGCCATTTTGTGACAGAAGGGGCAATTAGGGGGATTGGATCGTTTTTTTCTTTCGGCAATGTGGATAAAAACGAACAGTTTTTACTGCATTCCCTTTTATTTGAATAATGTCCAATGGATAGCCAGCAAGTAGAAGGCTGGTGCCTGCCTCTGGGATGTTTTCTAAATACTCAATAATGAGACCATTCAAGGTTTTTGGACCATTGGTTGGCAGCTCCCACTGCATATTGCGTACCAGTTCTTTAATATTGGCACTGCCATCAATTAGAAAGCTGCCATCTTCCTGGGGCTGAATGTCGGGTAGGTGATCAGCAGGATCGGTCGTGAATTCACCTACAATCTCTTCAAGTAAATCTTCTAGTGTGACGAGTCCTAAAAGATCACCATACTCATCAACAATTAATCCGCTTCGATTTTTAGTGCGTTGAAAATTAAGAAGTTGCTGGTTAAGCGGTGCGCCTTGTGGAATGAAATAGGGGGCTCGGCAGATATTTTTAATGATATCTTTAGAGAGTGTGCCATTGATTAAGGCACGCATGGCATGACGAACGTGGATGGTGCCTATGGTGTTGTCAATACTGCCTTCGTAGACAGGAAGGCGAGTATAGTGCGCATTTTGTAGCTGCTGAATAACCTCATCTAATGGATCATCCAGATTGATCCCATCGATCTCATTGCGCGGAATCATAATGTCTTCTACGGTGGACTGCTCTAAATCCAGGATACTTAACAGCATTTTTTTATGCCGCGGAGGGATCATTGCGCCCGTTTCTAAAACAACGGCACGCAGCTCCTCAGGATTTAAACGGTTGTTATTTGCTTCATCAGGTGCAACGCCAGCCATCTTTAGTATTCTATTGGCAATGATATTAATGAACCATACAAGGGGATAACAGAGTTTTAATAATGGGGTAAAGACTGTGGCCGCTGGAAAGGCGAGTCGCTCGGGGCGTAATGCAGCGAGTGTTTTTGGGGTAACCTCGGCAAAAATAAGGATGACAAAAGTCAGAAGGCCGGCCGCTATGGCGATGGCGCTCTCATCGCCAAGCCGTAATGCAATAATGGTTGCAAGTGAAGAGGCCAGAATATTCGCAAAGTTATTTCCCAGCAAGATTAAGCCTATTAGCCTATCAGGGCGTTTAAGCAGCTTGTCTGCACGGATAGCCGCGGGATGCCCTTTATCGACAAGATGCCGCAGCCGATAACGGTTCAGTGTCATTAAGGCGGTTTCGGAGCCGGAAAAAAATGCAGATAGAAGGATTAATACAAATAGCGCCGCAAAAAGTGCGCTTAGAGGGATGTCACTCAATCAATGATACCTTTTATTAAGGGGATAATGGCATTACTAGGCTGCTGAAGCCTTTATGTCAAGATATTTGGTGAGGTTAGAATAATAGTGGCATTATTTTGACATATAATCAATCTAGTGCTTTACTTTATGTGTGGATTGTAACTCATTGATTTTATCAAAAAAGAGAAATTAATAATGCCCCATTTAGAAGTGGCTGATGCCACCAATAAAAACGGCTGTGTAATATTAGCCGGTGGTCATCCTGAAGATAGCAGTTACCTACAAAATGTTATTGAATTTATTGACTATTCAGTGCGATTGGCTGTAGATGCCAAAGATTTGGCAAAACATTTGGATGAATTGGAACGGGCATGTGTTGCTATTATTTTAGGTGCTGATTGCAAAACTGACCTTTGCGCGGCTTTTTTAGCGGTTATTGGCGAGAGAGAAAACAAACTTGCGGTGCTTCATGTCGGTGCTGATAAGTCGGAAAAAAGGATAGGGGGTGTCAATATCATTGGCAGCATAGAGCTACCCACTCATCAAGGCATTTTAATGAATCTGCTGCATAAGGCAGAGGTGCATAATGAAGCTAATAGTGCCAGCGGTGAGGATATGCGCTCATTGGAGCTATTTAGGAGTCTGTCAGGAAATAGTCGCTCTACCCAGAAAATCGCACGCATGATTGAACAGGTGGCAGATTCTGATGCCACGGTGTTAATTTTGGGTGAGTCCGGCACGGGCAAAGAGGTTGTGGCGAGAAAACTGCATTATCACTCGTTACGACGAAATAAGGCTTTTGTGCCCATCAACTGTGGCGCTATCCCTGCCGATCTATTGGAGAGTGAGCTTTTTGGTCATGAGAAAGGAGCCTTTACTGGTGCTATCAGCGCCCGTATGGGGCGTTTTGAGATGGCAGACGGTGGAACGCTTTTTCTCGATGAAATTGGCGATATGAGTATGCCCATGCAGGTTAAACTGTTGCGAGTGTTGCAAGAGCGCTCTTTTGAGCGTGTGGGAAGTAACAAAACCATTCATTGTGATGTGCGTATTGTTGCTGCGACTCACCGTAACCTTGAAAAATCGATAGCAGAAGAGCGTTTTAGAGAAGACCTCTTCTATCGGCTTAATGTCTTTCCTATAGAGTTATCACCGCTGAGGGAGCGAACAGAAGATATTCCATTATTAACAACGGATCTGATTTCACGCATAGAAAATGAGAAACGCGGGTCGGTTCGACTAACGCCAGCGGCTATTACAGCACTGAGTCACTATGCTTGGCCTGGAAATGTACGTGAGCTGGCTAATTTGATTGAGCGTTTGGCCATTCTTTACCCTTATGGTGTGGTTGATGTAAAGGATCTGCCTGAAAAATTTAGAGAAGGGGTCGATATATCTCAGCTTGAAACAGCGCTGCCAAAGGTTATTATTGCTGACAGTGATATGGGTTCAGTACGTCATGTGGCTCGCCTTCCCAGTGATGGAATTGACCTAAAAGAGCACCTATGCAACTTGGAACAAGAGCTGATCAAGCAAGCGTTGGAAGAGGCAAATGGCGTTGTTGCTCATGCGGCTAAACGGTTGCAAATGCGCCGCACAACACTGGTGGAGAAGCTTCGAAAATATGGCATGCAGCGGGGCAATGAATCGCCAGTTATTTGACGTGGTTGTTGTTGTGAAAAGTAAGTGATTGTAATTAAAAGAAAATAAAAATAGGCACATTAATTGCAGCTACGGGATTAAGCGTCCAATTGGGGCATAATCGAGTAGGGAATTTAAGTGCCAGCATCCTCTCAAAATCATCTCAGACAGCAGCAGTTAGAAAATGCCTTCCTGGTTTTCAACCAAGTATCAGAGCAATTAACGGACTCTTATCAACAGCTGCAAAATCAAATTTCACAGCT
>JAJRWL010000165.1 GCA_024276875.1 Gammaproteobacteria bacterium | reverse complement strand
ACCTGTTTTAGACCCTCTTCAATGCGTTTTGCAATCTTTAGCTCGCCTTCGCGGGTGAGCAACTCGACAGTCCCCATTTCACGCATGTACATGCGTACGGGGTCTGTGGTGCGGCCAAATTCACTGTCGACGCTGGCGAGTGCGGCCGCAGCGGCTTCGGCAGCATCTTCATCTGCGGTTGCGGCAGCCTGAGCTAATGTTTGGTCATCGGCATCGGGTGCGGATTCATGCACTAGAATCCCCATGTCATTGATCATGCGAACAATGTCTTCAATCTGGTCAGCTTCTACGATACCAGGGGGGAGGTGGTCATTGACCTCTGCATAGGTAAGGAAGCCTTGTTCCTTGCCTTTGGCAATCAATTGCTTTAGTTTTGACTGTTGATCTTGTTGATCCATTTCCAACCTAGCGCCAATGGGCGAAATTAAATAAATTGAGTTTGCATAAACGAACCAGTTTAGCATGCCATTCGGGTCTATTCTAGGTCGTCGTCTCTTTTTGTGTGGGGATTGTGAGAACTGGCTTTATTTGTTGTGGTTATTTTCCTGGGTATTGCTGGCGTAAACGCTCTTTATATTGCTCTTCTGTGATGCTGCCTTCTTTGTATTGTTCAAGCAGTAAATCTTGTGATTGCTCTTCAAGTTGCTTTTGTAGATGCGTGAGTGCATCTCTAAATTCTACGGTATATTCCTGGGTTGGCAGGTTGGTGTTGGCTAGTTTGCTCAGGTGCCTTGCCTCTTCTCGGCCACGCCAGCGTTCAAATAGTGCTCCTTTGTTTGTTGCGAGTGATGGGGTTTCCTGAATTGTCTCTAACAGTTCAGTAAGCAGGCTAATGCCGGGCTTTTTCAGGTCTTTCCATTGTGTGGGCAGATTGGGCAGCTGTGCAAGATCAGGTTGCTTTAAAAGCAGGGTGATGGCTAGCCGTACAGGGGTCATGGGTTGGAGGTTGTGCGGTGTTCTCCTGCGTATTGCTGTGTTGCTTGAGGTCGTTGGTTGAGTGTTGAGGTGTGTTGGCTCTAGTCCTACTAGTTCACTGAGTGCTTTTAGCATCATCTCATGAAAAACCCCTTGAGGGAGTTTGGCTATCAGTGGTTTTGCAAGGTCTGCCAATCGAGCGCGTCCATCCAGATTGCTCGTATCAACCTGTTCGGCCAGTTTATCAAATAGGAACTGAGAGAGTGGGGTGGCATTTTGGATGCGCTGTTCGAATATTTCTGTGCCTTCTTTGCGTATCAGTGTGTCGGGGTCTTCACCGTCTGGGAGAAATAGGAAGCGTGCCTCGCGGCCTTCTCGCATGAGCGGCAGGGTTGTGTTGAGTGCCTTCCAGCCGGCTTCTCGCCCAGCTCGATCGCCATCAAAGCAGAATATGACCTCTGCTGTGGTTCGGAATATGCGCTCTAAATGGTCAGCTGTGGTCGCTGTACCAAGGGTGGCGACAGCGTAGCGGATTCCAAATTGAGCCAGAGCTGCGACATCCATGTAGCCTTCAACGACCAGTAGTCGCTTGATCTTACGTAGCGCTTTGTGGGCTTCGTATAGTCCGTAGAGTTCTCGCCCTTTATGGAATACGGGGGTTTCGGGTGAGTTGAGATATTTAGGTTTCTCATCCCCCAGGATGCGGCCACCAAATCCAACCGTGCGTCCTCGGTAATCTCTGATGGGGAACATGATGCGATCACGAAATCGGTCATAGCACCTGTTTTCTGACTCTAGGGTCATACCGCTTTCACGCAGTTGTTTTATGCTGTGTGTATCATGGCCTTGATGCTTAATTAGGTTGTCCCAGCCAGGTGGGGCGTAGCCGATATTAAAATCTCGGGCAATCTCTCCGCTGAGCCCTCGTTGCTTGAGATAGGTAATAGCGCGGCTGGCTTGTGGGTGACGGCGTAGTTGTTCTCTGTAGTAATGGGCGGCTTGCTCCAGTGCCGCGTAGAGGGGTCGGCAATCTGAGCCTGCGTTTTGACCACCTTCACGAGGAACCTCTACACCGGCTTGATGAGCCAGTTCTTCAATGGCCTCAACAAAGCTCATGTTGTCGTAGTCCATTAAAAAGCCGATGGCAGAGCCATGGGCGTTGCATCCAAAGCAGTGGTAGAACTGTTTGTCTTGGCTTACGGTGAAGGAGGGGGTTTTTTCGTCATGAAAAGGGCAGCAGGCTTGATAGTCTTTGCCTGCTTTTTTTAGTGGTATGCGGTTGTTGATTAGATCGACAATGTCGCATCTGTTTAAGAGGTCATCAATAAAGGCGGAGGGTATCTTGCCGACCATAGGATTCTTGTAACCCAGACGAAGGGGTTAAATCCAGTTAGCTTCCCAATTGTTGCTTGATTAGGGTGCTGACTGCGCTTATGTCGGCGCGTCCTTGCATTTTTGGCTTGAGTAGCCCCATGACTTTGCCCATGTCACGCATTGACTCTGCACCGCTGCCGGTAATGGCCTCGGTAATCATGGTGGCAATTTCATCATCCCCCAAGGCTTCTGGCAGGTAATCTTTCAGCACACCTATCTCAAAAGACTCTTGTTCAGCTAACTCTGTGCGTCCTGCTTTTTCATACTGCTCAATGGAATCCCGACGCTGTTTGACCATTTTATCCAAAATAGCCAGTACCTGTGCGTCATCTACCGCAGTGCGGCTGTCCACTTCTATCTGCTTGATGGCCGCTAGAATAAGCCGAATAGTGCCAAGCGTGCGCTTATCGCCACTTTTCATGGCGGCTTTCATGTCGCCTTGAATGCGTTGTTTCAGCATGGGAATCTCAGCTTAAATCCTAGGGGGCAGATTAGTATTGGCGATCAAACTTGCGTGATTCGCGGGAGATCTTTTTGGCGAAACGCTTTACGGCAGCGGCTGCTTTACGCTTGCGCTCGGTGGTCGGTTTTTCGTAATGCTCGCGGCGACGAACCTCAGCCAGAACACCGGCTTTTTCACAAGAGCGCTTAAAACGGCGCATGGCAACTTCAAATGGTTCGTTCTCTTTAACGCGTACGTTTGGCATTTGCTACCTCAAAAGTAGCCCATTCATGGGCAAAGAATAAGATTAAGGGCGCAGATTCTACTGGTTGTGGTGTAAGTTTGCAAAGGTCTGATACTGATTTTTTATTGATGAGCTAACAAATAAGATAACATCATTAATAACCCCATATTTTGGAGCTTGGATTTTATGCTTGTACTTGGTATTGAAACCTCTTGTGATGAGACGGGAATTGCCCTCTATAGCAGTGATGGCGGGCTATTGTCGCATACGCTTTACAGTCAGATTGAGACGCATGCCGAATTTGGTGGGGTAGTGCCTGAGCTGGCTTCACGTGATCATGTACGCAAAACATTGCCGTTAATTTCTGAAGCACTTGCTAATGCAGGGGTCAAGCGGGGGCAAATTGAAGGGGTTGCCTACACATCGGGGCCAGGTTTGGTTGGCGCGTTGTTGGTTGGTGCTGCCGTGGGGCGCAGTCTGGCTTGGGCTTTAGGTGTGCCAGCATTGGCAGTACACCATATGGAGGGGCATCTGTTAGCCCCTATGTTGGAAGAGGATGCCCCTGCATTTCCCTTTATTGCCCTGTTGGTTTCAGGTGGGCATACGCAGTTGGTTGAGGTGTCGGGTGTTGGGCAGTATCGGTTGCTAGGGGAGTCTTTGGATGACGCGGCGGGTGAGGCCTTTGATAAGACGGCAAAGATGCTGGGATTGCCTTATCCGGGTGGCCCAGAATTGGCCAGGCTGGCTGGGCTGGGGGATTCGGGGCATTTTCGCTTTCCGCGCCCAATGACTGACCGTCCGGGTCTGGATTTTAGCTTCAGTGGGTTAAAGACTTTTGCATTGAATACCAAATATAAAGTGTTACCCGATGGCCATAAATTGGATGAGCAGCAGATCAAGCAGGTCAAGGCAGATATTGCCCGCGCCTTTGAAGATGCCGTGGTGGATACGCTGGTGATTAAATGTCGTCGTGCAATCAAAGAAAGCGGCTGTAAGAGGCTGGTGCTTGCGGGGGGTGTCAGTGCCAACAAACGGTTGCGAGAGAGGCTGTGGGATACGCTAAAGAAAGAGGGAGGGCAAGCCTACTATCCTCGCCCTGAGTTTTGCACAGATAATGGGGCAATGATCGCCTATGCGGGGTGGCGGCGTTTAAAGGCTGGGCAGAGTGAACCCTTGCGGTTTAATGCCCAGCCGCGTTGGAAGCTGAGTGATTTGCCAACAGCATAAGGTATCCTTTAGTCGGTTATTTTTTCTTCATCACCCGTGATCAATTTTTGGATATTGCTCCGATGTCGCCAAAACAGTAGCAGTGTCATGATGACTGACATAGTTGTTAAACTGGTTGAGGCTGTTACCAGCCAGACAATAAGGGGAGCCAAGGCCATGGAAACCAAGGCAGAGAGTGAAGAGATCTTGATAACATAGGTCATAAATAGCCAGATAGTGGCGACGCCCCCTCCAATCATCCAGCTCAGACCAAATTGCACACCCAAGGCGGTGGCTACGCCTTTGCCACCTTCAAATCGAAAGAAAACAGGGTAGAGATGGCCAAGAAATGCAGCCATAGAGATGGCGGCTAATATATTGGCCTCTACTCCCATAAGATGGGCAGCTACTACGGGGATGAAACCTTTTAAGCAATCCCCCACCAAAGTAATGGCAGCAGGTTTTTTGCCGCCAATGCGCAATACATTGGTGGCTCCAGGGTTGTTTGAGCCTTGGGTGCGTGGGTCGGGCAGCCTCATTAAACGGCAGACAATAATGGCGCTGGAGATGGATCCTAGCAGATAGGCAGCAACAATAAGTGTAATATCAATCATGTCTTTCAGTTGTGGGGAGGTCTATCACTAAATCAGTCGAGATATTTAACAGGGAGAATTAAACGATTCTATTCTTTGCCGCACTGATTTACCATTCCCTCAATCAATTAGCGAAACAGAGATAAATGTATGGATATTGTTTTTGTGCGTGGTCTGCGTGTTGATGCCGTGATTGGTATTTATGACTGGGAGAGGCGCATCAAACAGACTGTGGTCTTGGATCTGGAAATGGCGACAGATGTACGCAAGGCAGCGGCCACAGATGATATTAAGGATGCATTGGATTACAAAGCCGTTGCCAAGCGTGTAGAGATCTTTATCGCAGAGAGCGAGTTCCAATTAGTAGAGACAATGGCTGAACATTGTGCGCAGATTGTCCGTGATGAGTTTAGCGTGCCTTGGTTGCGCCTGACACTAAATAAGATAGGCGCAGTAGGCAGTGCCAATGATGTCGGCGTTATCATTGAGCGTGGCAGTCGCTGATATGCCCCAGGCCTGGCTAAGCATTGGCAGCAATATTGATCGTGAGAAAAATATTCGTGGTGCGGTTTCGTCACTGCGAGCAGCTTTTGGTGAGCTTGTGCTATCAAGCGTCTATGAGAGCAACGCGGTTGGTTTTGATGGTGATCCCTTCTACAACATGGTGGTTGGCCTGGACGCAGAGCGGTCAGTTAAAAGCCTAAACCGCTGTTTTTGTGAAATTGAAGAAAAGTACGGGCGTGTTCGAGGGGGTAAACAATTCTCCTCCCGAACCTTGGATATTGATCTGCTGCTTTATGGTGATGAAGTAATAGATGAGGATGGGATAGAGATCCCTCGTAGCGAGATTATGCAGTACGCCTTTGTACTGCGGCCGCTTGCGGAAGTGATAGGGCAGATGAAGCACCCTGTGAGTGGCTGCACTTATCAAAGGCTATGGGATCTGTTTGACCAGGGACAACAAAAAATGCGGCGGGTGGATTGTGAATTTGCGCCTATGACTGACCCAGTCATAGCAGGTTAAGGTGGTGTCTGTTTTAATTTTGCCGCCCAGATTTTTGCAAAAAAAACCCCGCTATATGCGGGGTTTCAAAGATGATGCTTTGTTAAATCTAGTTATAATTTAGTCCCATTTTGGTGCTTAGGCGCGACGGCGTTTTGCAGCACCCATGCCTAGCAGGCCAAGCCCCATTAGAGCAAGTGATGCAGGTTCAGGAATGTTTACATCGGCATCTGAGCTAGCTGATTGTGCGTTGCTTGACGTAGAAAGATAGCTGGCTTTTGCTGTTAATGTATATAACCCATCAGCAAGAACGACTCCAGTTGTGTTGTTGTATGCATATGCTGTGCTTGAACCCGTATTGGTTTGAGCGTAATACTGGAGGATGGTGCTATTATTGGCAGCATCAGTTGCAGTTAAGGTGTATTCAAAAGACATGCCGCTAGACAATGTTGCGGAAACTCCCGCATTGAAAAGGGTTGGAAGAGGAGCATTGCTTTTTAGTACATATTCATCATAGCTTAAAGTTGTGGTTACTGCACAAATGTTGGTGGTGCTACAGGTGTTCTGCCCTGAAAATACAACAGTATTTAAGTGTAGCAGCGGGTTGGTATTAGCATTCTGTATGCCTAAAGATGTATCAATATCGAATCCACTGCCTGAACCCGTGTACTGTATTACGTTGGAATTTAGTATGGTGCCATACCCATCTATAGTGTTATCGCTACCGTAATCAATTTCCAGCATCATTCCAGCATTTACTGTGGCTGCAGCTGCCAGCAGTGCAGTCCCTGCAATTAAAGATTTTACTAATTTCATTTTTTACGCTCCATAGCTTTAAAAATTGTATTTCTCGTTGTTGATTTAATCCACTCGCCTACCTGCATGCGAAATGCATGCCAAAAATGTAATTGCCATATAAAGCAATGGGTTGCTGTTTTGTCGCAGAGGTGGTCGTTGAAATATAATTAAAAGTGTAAAGTATTTTGACAGCTGCTGCTTATTGCGTTGCATTAATGTTTAACAAATCGTATTTTATACGATATAAAATGGGATGGAAAATGGTTAACTACATGAATTTAATTACAATAATCAAGGGTGTAAAATTTTTTGACAAGCTTGGCTTAAAAGCGTGATTGCATGATGCCGGTTTCTTATTGCTGAAGAGTGCGCCCTCCATCTATGGTGATAATTTGTCCGGTAATGTAATCTGCATCTTGAAATAAAAATAATACAACTTTTGCAACACCCTCTGGTCTGCCCATCCGTTTTAGGGCGGTCTTCTTTAAAATGTCTGTTCTATTTTGATGCTGCCCCCCCTCCTGTTCTGGCCAGAGTATAGCGCCAGGTGCAATGCCATTTACCCTCACACCGGGTCCAAGTTCTTGAGCCAGGCTTTTGACCATCATGGCATTGCCGGCCTTGGCGATGGAGTAGATGGCGTGATTTTTAAGTGGTCGTTCGGCGTGGATGTCTATCAGATTGATGATGCAGCCTCGGGTTTTTTTGAGCAGAGGCGTGGCTGCTTGTGATAAAAAAAAGGGTGCTTTCATGTTGGTGCTGATGAGATCTTCCCATTGGTCAATCTGAGCTGTATCTAAAGGAGTAGGGTAAAAGCTTGAGGCGTTATTGACTAATAGATCTAACCGCTTGTAATGGGTATTGATCTCATTGACCAGTGTTGGCAAGGCATCGGTATCATTCAGGTCCGCCTGTAATAACAGGACTGAGTGAGGGCGTGTGGCTTCCAGTTGTTGTTTTAATAGCCGAGCTGCTTCGGTTGAATCTCGGTAATGCAGCGCTAGATTCATGCCATTATTATGTAGGGTGCGGGCAATCTCAGCACCAATACGTTGGGCGGCACCGGTAATAAATGCAACTTTTCCTGCAAGTGGTTGTTGGGTTTTGGTCACTATGGCCTCCGCTCTTGGTACACTAATGCCAATGATCTTTTAGAAAGCGTTAACTTAACGAGATTTTTATGTCCAGCAGTCAATCCCCAAACCATCGTGTTGAGTCCCTTCCAACTGAATTACCTAAGCCAGAGTCAGAGGCTCGCAAGCATAGCCTTCGTCTGACTGAGTGGATTAAAGATGAGTTGGCACAGAGTGGCGACAGACTCCCCTTTGATCGATTTATGGAGCTGGCGCTTTATGCCCCTGGCCTGGGCTACTATACCGCAGGTGCAAGAAAGTTTGGCGAAGCAGGGGACTTTATAACCGCGCCTGAGATTTCTCCCCTGTTTGCCCGTTGTTTGGCGCGCCAGTGCAAACAAGTGCTGTTGACGTTAGGCGGTGGTGATCTGCTTGAGGCTGGGGCAGGTACAGGGGCATTGGCAACAGATCTGTTGCTGGAGTTGGAGGTATTGGAAGCACTGCCAGCGCATTACTTTATTCTGGAGGTTAGCCCCGATCTACAGCAGCGCCAGCGAGAGACATTAATGGCAAGAGCCGCACACCTGATTGATCGAGTGCAGTGGTTGAACAGGCTGCCTGAATCTGGATTTAATGGGGTGGTGGTTGCTAATGAGTTGCTGGATGCTATGCCTGTGAGTCGTTTTTATATTGCCGAGACAGGGGTACAGGAAGGTTTTATACGATGGGTGGATGGTGCATTTGAGCGCTACTGGGATGAGCCGGTCAGCCCTGGCTTGATGGATGCGGTTGTCGCCTTGCAGAAGCAGGTGGGGGCGTTGGCTGTTGGATATGAATCTGAACTAAACCTACGTGCTACCTCGTGGGTGCAGTCATTTGCTCAACGGATTGAACGTGGCGTAGCGATACTCATCGATTATGGTTACCCTGCTTCTGAGTACTATCATCCCCAACGTAGCATGGGTACGCTTATGTGCTATTACCGGCATCGGGCACATGATGATGCGCTTATTTTGCCAGGTTTACAGGATATTACGGCACATGTAGATTTTACCGCTATTGCCAAGGCGGGGTTGGATGCGGGTTTTAACCTAAAAGGCTACACCACCCAGGCTCATTTTTTATTAGGCTGTGGGCTGGATTCGTTGTTGATGGAGTCCGATCCGAATGATATTAAAAATCACATGCGCTTGATGCAGACGGTAAAACGGCTCACCATGCCAACCGAAATGGGTGAGCGCTTTAAGGTGATTGCGTTAAGTAAAGGTATTGAATCATCTTTGATTGGATTTAGTGTGAGGAATCTCAGTGGTCGCTTATAAAAAAAGAGTGTACTGTTATTGCATCTTGAGCAGCATGCTCATGCTGCTATTAGTGGGTTGCAATAGTAATGGCAGTAAAAACCCAGTGACTGAACCGCGGCCATTTCAATTTAAGGATATTGCCAAGAGTGACGTAGATTTGGTGGCAGAATCACATTTGCAGCTGACATTAACCCAGCTGAAAATCATGATGGAAAAGCTCTATTGGCGCAACCCAAAGGAGCTGCGTAAGCAGGGGGTTGTGGATATAGAGGTGATGCTGGAAAGGGTCTTTGGCGCTGCTCGACAGGTTGATTTTCCTGAGCTAGAAGGCAAGCGTTCAGTCGACAGTATGCGGTTTGCATTTCAGGACAGTTACCGTGGGGATCGTGTTTTGGCGTTAGTAGAGGGGCTGCGAGGAATGGTGCTGGACTCCTACAATGGGCAGCAAGAGTTTTATTTAATGGATGAGTTAGACCCGCAAAAAATGTATAACACGGCACGTAATGTTGAGATTGCAGTGTGGAAGTTAAGCCATGATAAAGATGCTAAAGGTCGATTCTACTTGCTCTCTAATGAGATGTCTGATGCCGCACCTAATCTGAGTTTTGAACGGCTGTTTGGCAAGATTATTGTGCTTCAGGATAGTATGGCCGTGATTGTCTCTGATGCCACTAATCGGCATATTAAAAATGTCATTCAATCCGCCGCGTCTGCTGTATTTATGGGGATTTAATGGATACCATTTTTTTCTGACCACGCTTTTTTTACCGCACTGATAACCCGCAATCGCTCCTTTTGTAACGGCACCATTATT
>JAJRWL010000164.1 GCA_024276875.1 Gammaproteobacteria bacterium | reverse complement strand
TTATAAGAAATATTAATCGTTGCATAAGTATTCGCAGTAGCAATTATGCATTTAGCACTATTTATCGTGTATTTTGACAAGTGCAGCGCGAGAACTTATGTAGCGATTAATACATATAAGCATGTGGTGTATATTGTAGTTTTGAGAGTATTTTTGTTTGGCTTGAAAATCAAGTACAATCTTCTGTTGAGTTGCAGCTATTTGCAATAAAAGTGCGTGTGTGTAGCCTGCAATTTAGTGGTGATTAATAATAATGCTGAGTTGAAAAATCAGCGTCTATCTTTGTTGCTTAGTATTTGGTGGAGGCAAGGGTTTGATGGTAGATAGGTTAACTAATATTAAAGAAGGGTACATGGGGCTATGGGATGGCATTAGGTGATATCTAATTTTAATTAAGCAAGATAATCATTGGTCACATGGGTTTTGTTCGTAGGATAACCACCATTTTTCTGGTGGTTTTTTGTGCTCTTGGGATGTCTTTTCCGGTAATGGCTGCGCTTCGAGACTATGGTATATATCTGGGTTCGATAGGGGGGTCAACTTTGCTGCGCCTGGATAATACGCTTACAAAAGACGATGACCGTAAAATAGAGGAAAATAAGCTAACTTCAACCACCGCATTACGTACAAAAGGCTTTATTTGGGATCCTCGATTCATGACGGTGGATTTAGGTTTTCAGTATTCTTCAAATAAAACTGAAACAGACACCTCTAGTTATAGTGGTGATGCCATTGGGTTTAATTTTAAATCGGTTCTTTTTCCTCGTTGGCGCTATCCATATTTGCCTATTCGTATGGCAGCATCCAAGGTGACGCGTACGATTGGTAGTTATGGAGGGGGAGAGTATGAAACGGATTACTCTCGGGTGTCATTAAACTGGGGGTTGCTTCAAAAGCAGTTGGGTCGGGTGCGGATGCGTTACGCGTATACTCTTGAAGAGTCTACAGGTGAAGCTCGTGAGCAAGATATCGTTAGAAATAGACTTCAGGTGAATGCGAGTAAAGATTTTTTAAAAAACAAATGGGGTGAAACACACCTGGGGTATGGTTATCATTTTGATTCCTATGATGATCGGGTGGAGGGGCAATCTGATATGCAGCACCATCTGTTTACAAATAACACCTCTAAGTTTGGAAAAAAGGCCAATTTAAACTCAAATGTACTGTTTTATCAGCGCTATTATGAGGGGCGAGATGATGCGCTTGATGAAGATTACTTCTTTTCATCGAATGCGGATTTAAGAGTTAGGCAAACAGAAAGATTTCAGCATAGTTATCGATTGGGTTTAGTATCTGATAACAGAAGTAGTAATTACAGTGGGTCTGCTAATGCAATTTATACCTATATTCACGATCTTAATGAATACCTAAAAAGTACAGTTTCTGCTGGAGCGACGGCACGTTATGATGGTGGGTCAGACCCAAACTCCGCAATGCAATTTGATACAAATGTTAACGGTATGCTGGTCTATTTACGGGTGTACGACACTTTTCGCTCAGATGCCCGCTACAATCTGAGTGTCAGGTCGCCTAGCTGGAGGTCAGGAGGGGTATCTCAAGGAATTCAGTCAGATGTGGTTCGAATTAATCAAACGGCATCATTAAGGTTTTCTAGGAAAGACAACCCGTTATATTCAGATGCTATCTCTTTCCAGGCGCGTCATTTGATAGCGGAAGAAGATAGCTATTCATACTCGGCAAACTATTCAGCTACGAGCAAGTATGCATATTCAAGCAAGGCATCTTCCTTGATTTCTGGGAATGCTGCAGCCTCCCAGAGTAATATAACGCAATCAACGGTCGGCTTTGGATCGTCCGCTGTGCTGAGGTATCGCTTTGGGCGCAATGCACGAACCTCTATTGATGGACGCCAGAAATGGAGAGTACAGGGCGGTCGTGTATATTCACTACTGGGCATTCGGGGGCGGTTTTCAGGGCGCTTGTACAGACGTTTTGATGTGCGATTTTCTACTGAGTTAGGATGGACTAGGCGGATTGAAGAGATTCGTGGTGGGGATACTTTTCCTATTGATCGAATTAATGGAAGCGCTGAAGTTAGCTCATCTATGGGCCGGCTGGTGATGTTATTGAGATATAACTATAGAGAGACTGATGTTGACGGTGATGTTACCGCTGATCAGTTGATTATGCTTCAAATTAAACGCTACTTTGGCTGGCGGTTATAGTCATCTTGTGATTGTAGGGATTGAAAATGTGCTCTCAAATTCAAGCGAGTAAATACACCACTTATCTATTGAGTTTGTGGTTGTTGATGGCGGTGTTTTCGCAAGTAAATGCGGCTGATTGGAAAATGTTGAATGGTGGCTATCAGCATCTTTCGTATAGCTCAGATACTATTCCTTTAGATCCAAATGATATTTGGCAAGCAGCTATTGCTAGGCGTTTTTATGCCTCGCCCATTATTGTGGGCGATAAAATTTATGTTGCTGCGCGTGGAAAACGCATTAAGTCACTGAGTATTAAGGATGGTTCGGTTATTTGGAAGACATCATTAAAGGGTATTTTATCTGCTACGCCAGCAGTTTCGGGTCAGATATTAATAGCGGGTGCAAAAGATGGTGTTGTGACAGCTATGAATTTGGCAGATGGAAAAATTATTTGGCAAGTAAAAACGGGAGGAAAAATTATCTCATCCCCTGTTGTACAGGATAATACTGTCTTTATAGGTTCAAATGATTTGCATCTATATGCGCTTGATTTGCTGACAGGAAAAGTGCATTGGAGATACCTTGCGAATGATTATAAATATGGTGGGTTGTATGCATCTCCATCACTTGATGATAAGCAGGTAATTATTGGTGGAAAAAATGGCTATCTGCATGCGGTAAATATAAAAACGGGCAAGCCAATTTGGGTTGTGGCACTAGGGTCGGCTATTTATGGGACGGCCGCTATTAGTGAAGAGCGCCTTTATATAGGGTCATATGATCGTAATCTTTATGCATTGCATGCTGAGGACGGGAAAGAAATATGGCGTGTTGAGTTGGATGATTGGCCTCAAGGTTCACCCGTGCCGTTTAAAAATGAGGTGATTATTGCAAGCCGCAGCGGTATTTTGTATGGAGTTGATGCGAATGAAGGTAGCATATTGTGGCGCATGGATTTAGAAGAGGGATTGCGGCATAGTCCTGTTATTGATGCCAATGGAATAGCGGTGATTGGCACTGTGGGTGGTAGGCTGTTAGGCATTGATCTACAGAAGCATGAGATAATATGGGAGCAGGAGACGGAAGGAGGGGTGTTCGGGCAGCCTGCAGTGGCAAAATATGGTGTTGTTGTAACAACATTAGATGGGGTTGTTACGTTATTGCACTGAGGTGTATTTTATATGCAGTATTGCTCACTAGCTTAATTATTTGTGTATAATAGCCCTACGCTAAATCAGAGTATGGTATCCCTCATGGTATTTAGTTATATTGGTTAGTACTTGCTTAACTACAGGAGGGCGTGTGGTATTTCGCACATTAGCCGCGTTATTAATACTATGTCTCTCAATAGGTAGTAGTGTTGCGTTGGCAATAACCGACGAGGCACTGTTAAGTAACCCTGAGCAAATACCAGCGCTGTTAGCAGATGAGGTAATCGCTTTTAAAGAGGTACCGAATCCACATTGGCGAATAGATGCTTGTGTTGCTTGTCATTTGGGGGGCGAAAATAATAATAAAATGCCGTCATTGCGAAGTAACGATTACAATGGGCTATGTGGTAACTGCCATGATCCCTCGTTGGTAGCCGAGTATATTCATGCGGTTGATATTGAGCCTCCGGATGAGTTTTTGGATCGTATGCCTGATGAATTTATGGAGGCGCTGGAGCGAAGTGGTGGTGTGTTGACTTGTATTGTCTGCCATGATCTTCCATTGCAGTGTGATAAAGAGTCATTTCAACAAGCTGAAATAAACCCGTTGTTTTTCCGTGGCGGACCATATTCAGCACGCACAGACTTATGTTTTAATTGCCATGATCCGGAAGATTATGAGCGTTACAATCCTCATGATCAGGTTTCTGATGAAGGAGAGCTAGATACGGAGCAGTGTTTCTTTTGCCATAATGTGACACCCAATAGATCATCAGTGCGCAGCATTGAAGATGTCACCTTTAATGTAGCAGAGGATCTAAAAAAATTATGCACAGGATGTCATCCCTATAGACCTCATCCAGGAGGATCCTGGTTTGGTGCGACGGGCAACAAGGGGGATGGTGGCCCAAATCATATAAAGATTCCTCCGGAAAAAATTCGAAAGCGACTGGAAATAATGGTTGCAAAAAGTGAGACTATAATGCCGCGGGAGCCAGAAACGGGCAGTATTTTCTGTGCAACCTGTCATAATCCTCATGAAAGAGGTGTGCAGTTTTTAAGAAAGGCCGACATTGGCGCAGATGGGTATAAACGTCTGCGGCGAGGGAAGTTTGAGATATGTTTGGTATGCCATGAAATGTAGTTGGTAGCCAGTGTTACAACAAAAATATTAGGTATTGTCCATGAGTAAAATCAGGTTGCTGGTATGCGCCGCCTTTGTCGCGCTCAGTCTGTCATCAATATCCCAAGCCTTTGTGGATGATGAGGCTTGTCTTATGTGTCATAAATACCCCAAGATGGGGCGGGTTGATGATGAAGGATTTCAAAAGGCTTATTATGTAATACCAGAGGTCTTTTCAAAGACAGTGCATCGCAATGTACCATGCCGCGATTGCCACTATTATATTAAGCAACTGCCACACCGCCCCGTGAAAGAAGGTGTTCGATGTGACCGCGATTGCCACTCAATTGAGAATCCATCAACGGGCAAACCGTTTAGCCATAAACCTATTTACGACACATTTAAGAAAAGTGTCCATGGGCGAGAAAAGCTGGAAACGGGGCTAGATAATGACAAGCCCTATTGTATTACTTGTCATACCAACCCTCTTTATAATGAAGAAGAGGAAGCGCCACCGAAAAAAATCACAGACCGTTGCGTCGTGTGTCACGAAGATGAGCAGTTTGCATTCAAGTGGTACAACCATACGAGCCGACGAATTCGTGAAGTAAAGCGTGATACTCAAGAGATTGTTAAGCTATGTTCTCGCTGCCATGCTGATCAAGAGATCATTGAGCGGCATAAAAAAGATGCAGACGAGACAGGGCGTGAAATCGGTGAAAAATATACAATTGCAGCTGAGTCATACCAAAATAGTTTTCATGGAAAAGTGGCTAAATACGGCAATAAGCAGGTTGCTAACTGTTTGAACTGCCACGCCTCACCCGATAACTATTATATGAGTGTGCATGAGCTGCGCCCCTCTCGGGATCCATTATCCCCTGTTCATGAGAATAACAGGGTAAAGACATGCAGGCAGTGCCATAAAACGGCTGACGCAAACTATGCGGCTATTGACCCACATCCCACTCATGATAAAGAACTGAATAAGTTTAATTATTATGCAGAGATTATCTATGGCATTGTGGGCAATGTTGCCTTGGTGGCTTTAATGGGAATGGCGCTGATTGAAACCATTGGACGGAAGCGTGATGGTGTCTCCTGGGTGTTGCGTAATGGCACGACATGGCGTCGTCGCAGTTGGCGAAAACGCAAATAAGCGTTTAATAAAAAACGTTTAGAGACTTACAGCTATTTTAGCAAGCCAAAATGGCTGTAAGTATAAAATTGACTACAGATTAACTAAATGGGGACAACACAAGAATGAAGCTGTCCAATGATGCAAATAAGGCGCTGAAGGTATTTTTGCGCCAGTATAAAATTCCAACGGAAGATGTGAATGATCTTGAAGAGGTTATTTCCATGATGCCGGATGATAGAAAACAGATATATAAAAATGTGCAGTCAAACCCTATTGGTGATCTATTTCGCTATTCGGTGCATATTCGTATTCAGCATTTGCTGACTTTTACAACCTTTTTACTGCTAGCATTTACGGGGCTTCCTATTCATTACAATGATGCATTTTGGGCAGTACCTTTTAATGATGTGTTAGGTGGTGTAGAGGTGACTCGCGTTATTCATAGAACCTTGGCAACATTAATGGTGCTGTCAATGGTCTACCATCTTTTTACCATTATTGGTGGTACATTACAGAAGATGGCGCAGGGTAGATTTGACATTGGCCGCAGCATTTTACCTGTTTGGAAAGACGCGAGGGATTTTACTGCAGACATGGCTTATCACGCAGGGCAGCGTGAAAATCGCCCAGAAATGGATAAGTTCATGTATAAGCAGAAGATCCATTATTTTGCAGCTGCGTTTGGTAATATCGTCATGGTGGTATCAGGATCTAGCTTTATTTTTCCTGAGTTTTGGAATAGCGTTTTGCCTACCAATATAGCGTCTCAATTTAAGGAAATGATGCGATTATCGCATCCGCATGAGGCATTGCTTGCATTGCTGGTTATCGCATTTTGGCACTGGTATAACGTCCATCTTGCTCCTGGACGTTTTCCAATGCAGTGGACTTTTTTAACCGGTAAGCTGACGAGAGAACACCAAATTGAGGAACATTTTTTGGAGTATCTTCGCTGTTTGGCTTCACTGCCTGAAGAGAGGGAATACTTGCGGGAAGTGTTGGTGAGTAAGGGGCTAGTGTCTAATACTAAAGATACAGATGCACGCCAAAATTACTTGTTCGATGAGCATCGTCAGTGGACTAGAGAACAAGCGGAACAGAATGAAGGACAACAGGCAGAAGATATAAAATCATGATGTCACGACTGACAAAAGGGCAGAAATTCATAGCGTATGGATCTCTCGCCTTTGTGTTGGCTTGGACTGTTTTTGGTGTATATGCCATTTGGCTAATGACTTCTGAAGGCTGATGCCCTTGGCATCTCTTCAGGTAACAATAAATACTTATACAATATTAAAGGTTTCTGGATATGGCTGAAACAGTAGAACTCGATGCCATTTTTATCGCTGTGGCGGTGGTGTTGTTCGCTTCTTTCGTAACTGCAGTCATGGTTATTATTGACCATAAAGCGAAAATCCCTGGAAAAGAGACGGCGGATCTATTCAGTGTTTCCGGTATTCGACGGAACCACCCCGCTTGGGCATGGATTGTCTCGGTGTTTTTGTGGTTTATAATTGCCAGCCTCTTGTTGATTGTCTCCTATAACATGCTGTCACACCTGTTTGTGAAGAAAGATGAATCGCAGCGCTCTTTCCTAGAAAAAGTTGATTATGAAGGTGATCTTGAGCGGATCAGACATTTTCACAACTCACCTAAAGAGGCTGCTTATTCGAAGGGCAAACAGCCGGTTTGTTTTTATTGCCATGGCGAATTTCCGCATGCTAAACGACCTATGATTCGCACCCTGCTTAACATGCATACGCAGTTTGTTGGCTGTATGACCTGTCATGTAAATAATGAAAAAATACCTGAAGAGGAACTGACATTTCGCTGGCTTAATTATTCAGGGATCAAGGTTGATGGTCCGCAGTTTGGCACAGCTTATGATGAAGAGACAGGTGATTTGATTGAAACTGATGATCAGTATTCAAAGATTGTTGCCTATCGTAAAAGAGCCAATGGTGAAGAGGAGTTGCTTGAAATTACAGAGACTGCACCAGAGGCCGCAGAGTTTATTGCGATGCGTGGACAACTTACGACACAGCAGCAGGGGTCTGTGAAAAAGATGTTTCACGCCATAGTTAATCCTATCGGTCGGTTTTGTACACGTTGTCATGTGGCTGAAGAAGGCAAAGGGTATCTGCCATTCCGTGATCTTGGGTTTTCCGATGCAAGGGCATCGGGCTTGACTAATCTGAATATTGCTGGCTTGGTTCAAAAATACAAAGAGTTCTATATGGAGCTGGTATTTTTGGGTAAAGAAACGGATGAAGAAACAAAAGTGCTGGTTGGTGAAGAAGAAGCACCTGAAATGGATGACAGCACGAAAGATGACCCTCGCAGCTGGTGGCGTCAAGGCGCTGACGAGTAGCTTCATAATTTGCTTATGTATAAGGAGGAGGGGTGGACTCATAATTGAGACACCCCCTGTTCGTTGTTAGGCTATTTGTCGGCTAAACTTATTACGTCTCTTTTTTGAATGCTTTGGAGGTTCCCCGATTTGAGTTACAGGAATCGGTTCCCTGGAACCATACCATCTTTTATTGCTTTTCTATTATTGCTTGTTGCCAGCAATGTTGTTGCTAAGCAGGTTATACCCTTAGGTAAGGTTGAACATCTATTTGATATTCAATCAACGCCAGATAGTGTTCTTTCTTTACCATCGGATGTTGCAGCCGCAGATGATAACCGAGTTTATATTGTCGATAGCGGACATCATCGAGTGTTGGCCTATGGGGCAGATGGCAAGTACCTCTTCTCATTTGGAAAAAGGGGGCGGAACCAGAGTGAGTTTATGTGGCCGCTGGGTATTGCTGTAGATAAAGCGGGATTGGTTTATGTGGCGGATAAAGGCAATCATCGGGTTCAGGTGTTCAATCGTGAGGGTAAATATCAATTTAGCTTTGCTGTGAGTGGGAAAGGTGGAGAGCCTGGCACGCCTATTGATGTTGCTGTTAGTTCCAAGTCCGGGCTCATCTTTGTAACTGAAAATTCGCAGCACCAAGTTTTGGTATTTGATACAGATGGTACAAAATTAGGGGGATGGGGCAAGCAAGGTGTTCAGCAGAAGCAGTTCCGCTATCCAGGATCTATTCTCGTGCAAGATGGGTATGTTTATGTTGTTGATATTCTAAATACCGTCGTTAAGATTTTTGATGAGCGTAGTAAGTTTAAATATACAGTAGGTGAGTGGGGGGTATTGCCTGGGCAGTTTTATCGTCCAAAAGGTGTTGCTATTGATAGCAAAGGCTCAATATATGTGACAGATAGCTACATGGATGTAGTTGAGGTTTTTGACAAAGACTATAAATTCACCCATATCCTTGCTTCTGGTAAAGAAAAACATAAATTCCATGCGCCTGCCGGTATTGCGATAGACGGTAGAGATAGATTGTATGTGACGGAAATGTTGGAGAATAAGGTTTCGGTATTTAAACTGCGATAGTTATGTTTCTTCGATATCTACTTATTGCTGTGTTTTTGTTTGTTGGATCATCATTAACCTTTAATGATGCTGAAGCTCGAAGTCTCGCAGGCAAACGTGAATGTTCTATCTGCCACATCATGTGGCTGGATGATTTTCAACGCCCTGGGATGACACCGCTCATCCCTTATGATCCCAATCCTGTGATGAATTCAGGAAAGCAGGATGTTGTTAGTAATGAGCGCAATTGTTTCTCTTGTCATGATGGCTTTGTGCTTGATTCCCGATTTGTATGGCAAAACAAGCAATATTCTCATCCGGTTGGTGTTGTGCCATCGGATAAAGTAAGTCTGCCAACGATGAATGAGGCAGAATTGCGCCCTGATTTCAATCTTTTTCCACTGAATAAAGATGGAAAGATTTACTGTGGTACTTGCCACAGTGCCCACGGTGTAGATTGGAAGCAGGATGCATCTCCCGTTTTTCTACGTGCCAAGAATATTGAATCTAGCATTTGCCTCAATTGCCATCGAAACCGAAGTACCGGCCCAAAAGGTGGTAACCATCCTGTTCGTAAAAAGCTGAAGAAGATCCCCGCTGAATTGTTGGATAAGGGATCTAAGTTTGGCAAAGATAATATGATTATTTGCCAATCCTGCCACCGTATTCATGGTGGGCGGGATAAGAAAGTTCTGGTGGCATCAAATAAAAACTCCGCACTGTGCGGCAAGTGTCACAGTGATCGTTATGCTAAAGATCGGGTTGAATCGACAAAGATGGGTACGCATCCTGTCAATGTCACATCTAAAAAGGTCAAAATTCCCCAAGAGATTATTGATAGAGGCGGTAAGCTTGGTGAGACAGGGCAAATTATTTGTCAAACTTGCCACCGTCCGCATTTAGCAGAAAAAAATGCCACTATTTTGGTAAAGAAAAATCAGCATGATTCAGCTCTATGTAAAACATGCCATGTGAAGGAAGGGCGTATAAAAAACACCAAGCATAATATGGGGCTACAGGATAAAAAAGATAAAAATATACGCGGACAAAGTGTGAGCCAGGCGGGTGTCTGTAGTGCCTGTCATCTCCCTCATAATGGAGAAGGGCCACGAATGTGGGCGCGAAAGATCACAAGCAGTGGTGAGAAAATATCAACACTATGTTTGAGTTGCCACAGTAAAGGGAAGATTGCACAGCACAAACAGGTGGGTTCAATTAGTCATCCTCTTGGGCGTAATATGTCCCGCTTGGGGGCGGGCGTAAAACTGCCAGGTTTTACGGATACAGGCTTGAAAAAAGTGGGCGATATGAAGGGCAAGGTCTCTTGTGCCAGTTGCCATAACCCGCATCAATGGGATCCAAAAGACCCCAATAAATCCTCAAAGCCAGGTGACCCTAGTGATGCAACAAATCGTTTTTTACGTGTTGCAAATAAAGGGTCTAATGCATTGTGCCGCTCTTGCCATAAAGATAAGGCTGCTATTAAGGGAACTAAGCATGATGTTGCTACGATGGATCAATCAGCAAAAAAGGGAAATCCTGGATTGTGTGAAATATGCCATCTTGTGCACAAAGGTAAAGGGCCGCGCTTGTGGGCAAGGGAGCCGGTTAAAGGTGTTGATGCTATCTCTTCCATCTGCTTGAGTTGCCATAATAAAAAAGGATTAGGCAAAAAGAAAACCATTGGAGAGCACACGCATCCTGTCAATGCGCCGCTCTCTAATTTGGGTGTTACCTCTTCAAAAGAGAGCTGGCTAATCGGCACAAAGAAAAAACCGGATGAAAAATATAAAGGTTGGGAATTAGAAGCATTGCCATTATTTGATGCTAAGGGTCGCAAAACAACCAAAGATGGACGAGTTACTTGTGCCAGTTGCCACGATCCTCACCGCTGGTCTGCATCATCAACGGCCATTAAAGGTGCCGCATTAACAGCTGAAGGTGATGCAAAAACAAGCTTCTTGCGCATATCAAATAGTCAGAAGGCAGAACTGTGTATTAATTGTCATTTTGATAAAGGGTCAGTTGCGTTATCCAAACACAACTTGGCTATTACAGCGCCGGAGGAGAAGAACAATATTGGGCAGAAAGCAAAGGAGATAGCGGTCTGTTTTAACTGCCATGTACCGCACAATGCGGATGGGGCAAAACTTTGGGGCAGAGGATTTGGCCCAGGTAATGATAAAGCTGAATCAATGTGCAGGGAGTGCCATCGCGATGGCGGTATCGCTAAAAATAAGCAGACGGGTAAAATTAGTCACCCACTACAAGCTGATATAAAGAAGGTGGGAGGGCGAACAAAGCTCCCTCTGTTTAATAAAAAAGGTGAGCGTAGTGAAAGCAGAAAAGGGGGGCGAGTGAGTTGCCCCTCTTGTCATAACCCTCATCAGTGGGATCCGGCAGACCCGTTGAGCCAGGCGGGGGCAGATGTGAAGGTTGAGGGCGGTGCGAATACCAGTTTTCTGCGTATACCTGCGGCTCCAGATGGGGCGTTATGTATCGATTGTCATCGTGATCAACGCTGGGTAAAAGGTACGGATCATGATCTTAGGGTGACGGCACCCGATGCAAAAAATCTACGTGATGAAACCGTTCAAGAATCAGGTATTTGCCAACAGTGTCACACGGTTCATAATGCGAAGCAAAGCCTTAGATTGTGGGCGCGGGAACCAGGATTAGGGCAGGATATAAATGAACGGATGTGTCGAAGTTGCCATGATAAAGGGTTGCCAGCGGAGCAGAAGATCCCCGTAAAGAAAAATCATCCCGCTCGCGTAAAGGCTCAAATTCTGAATCAGCGGGCGCGCCGTGGGCCGGTTCGTGGTTTTACCCCACTCTTTGATGAGAATGGAAGAGGTGCACATACCGGTGTTATTTCATGCCCTACTTGCCATAATCCACACCGCTGGAGTCCGATTGTGATGGAGTATGGGGAGGGTGAAAACATAGAAGGTAACTCGCGCAATAGTTTTCTGAGAAATCGTAGTAAATTGGCGTTGTGTTCAAATTGCCATGGCATGGATGCACTGTTTAGATATAAATATTTCCATGGCAAATCCTCACGTAAGAAACATCAGTTGTATCGCTGATGCCATGTTAAATTAGGAAGCAAAGGCGCGACTCTTCGCTTATATTTTTGGTATAGGCACTTTATCGCTGATTATTTGATGGGTAAGCCTATAATATATATTTAGATGGCGCTAACGGCTTAAGGGCTATGTGTTCTTGAAGATATGGTGGGGGGCTGTGATTTTACCAGTTTATGTTAAAACAGATATGAGGTTGGCTGGATTTTATATATGAAATTATGATGATTTATATGTCATGTAGGGTGCAAATTGTCTGCTTTTTGCTGCTGGGCTGCTTAGCTCAGGTGGCAATGGCGGGCAATGGTTTGGGCACTTTAGGTTCTACTATCGTAGGATCAAAGCATGATTTAAGTATCAGTAACTATTATGGCGATGGGTCATCTTTTGGTGTGACACCCTCAGATCAAATCTGTGTTTTTTGTCATACTCCACACGGAGCAAATATTGATTTAGATAATAATAGTAGTGATGATCCAGAGGATACCGTTCGTGCCTCTGCACCTCTTTGGAATCGTAATATTACTGAAACCAACTTGTCCGCTAGTTTTTCGCCTTATGGCAGTTCCCCAGGCTATCAAAGCTATACGCTAAATACCTCTTTTTCTGCTGGCTGGGTACCCAGTCCAGTGTCGTTAGTTTGCTTAAGTTGCCATGATTCCGCGCTAGCAAATAGCGGTAGTTCAGGTATTGTCACTACGGATGGATCGTTTGGGGATACGCATAACTTAGTGAATATGCCTAATAGATCGGGCGCAGATACCCCTAATTGTGCTGCTTGCCATCCTGATGGTGGCACAGTGCCGCCGCTTTGGTGGCAGATTGGCCCTGATATGTCTAATGATCACCCTGTTTCGATGGCGTATCCACCAAATTATGCCGGCTGGGCCGATGATTTTTATCCTGCACCCAATGCCGTCACTGGGTGGACTGATATTAAATTATATAAAGGGCGAGTAGAGTGTCCTAGTTGTCATAACCCCCATAACCCTGGTGAGATCGTTTATGTAGATGATTCGTACCCAGCTGTCCCTATTAAATATGCGCCATTCCTGCGTGTGACACTTGATGGCAGCACACTCTGCCTGACGTGTCATAAGAAGTAAAAGTAGCCCCCCTTCCTTTTCTATGATTGCAATCCTTTTGCTTTAGTCTGTTTCTTTACTTTTTTAGGTGGTTTTTGTCGCACTTTCCCCCAAAGTGGGACGTTGCGCAATATTAGAGATTTTAGTTATGTAACGTCATTTGGATGTATGTATTTTATCGGCTGGCTTTAAAATAGTTATGTTGTTAGCTCGTGGGGTTGTAGTTTCAGAATGCAGTTCCCGATAAAATACAGCATACTCTGTGGCTGGGTGTTGATGGTGTTAATAATGGTTGAAATTAGTGGAGAAGTTGCTTTTCGATCCCATCATTTGGCGTAACTATTCAATAGTGTACTATTCTATATTGTAGGGTCTACCCGTGCTGTAGAAGCAAGGGGGACGTGCGGAGAGGGGTTCGATATGGTAACGGTTTTGCGCTGGCTATTGCTTGCGATAGTAATGGCTGTGCCTTGTGCGACTCTTCAGGCTGCACCGGAGCAGCCAGAGGACGAAGCAGTTATAGATTTGGCATGGCCACCTAAGCCCATGCCGGCACGTATTCGCTATCTAAATACGATTGCAAGTTTTGATGATATTAAGCATGAAAAAGGTTTTTGGGAGAATTTTTGGGAGCTGATTCGAGGCGAGCAGCAACATAACCAGCTTAAGCCGATGGCTGTGGCTGTCGATAATAAAGGTAGGATGAGTGTCGCTGATCCTACTGCGAGGCTGGTTCATGTGTATGACCAAAAGAGTGGTGATTATTGGGTTATAGAAGAGGCAGATGTCCCCCTGATATTGCCTGTAGGACTTGCGGTGGATGAAAAAAGCAATATCTATGTCTCTGATGGTGGGTTAAAGAAGATATGTGTTTTTTCTCCAAAAGGTAAATATCTAAAGTCTATAGGTGGCTCTGGCCAGTTAGAACGACCAACGAGTATTGCCATTGATGCTGGCAGACGTTTGCTTTATGTGGTGGATACGCCCGCCCATAACATCAAGGTATTTAACCTGGATGATGGCACTTTAATCCGTGTTATTGGTAAACGAGGGCGGGAAGATGGAGAGTTAAATTTTCCTGGTTATCTGTTTGTTGGGCCCAATGGGAATCTGCATGTTAATGATGCGCTGAATGGTCGTATTGAAATTTTTGATACGAAAGGAAATTTTGTAGATACGTTTGGTCGGTTTGGTGATGTTACCGGTACCTTTGCTACACCAAAGGGTGTGGCAGTAGATAGTGATGGCAATATATATGTAGCCGATGCTGGGTTTGACAACATTCAGGTTTTTAATAGTCGAGGCCGTTTGTTGCTGTATTTTGGGCGGCCAGGGCAGGCACCAGGTGAATTCTGGACACCGTCTGGCTTATATATTGATAGCAAAGACCGATTATATGTGGCGGATGCGTACAATAGACGGATACAGATTTTTCAGTATTTGAAGACAACGGTGAATCAATGAAAATGCAGTTCTGTTCTAAATCATGGTTGCAATTACTGGCTGCGTTGTTATTGCTTGGCTTTGGTTGTTTGTTAGAGGCAGGTATTGCAACCACAAAGCATAACCTCTCTTCTACGTCTGGAAATACGCGTCGAGCTACCACTGAACAAAGAATGTGCCTCATGTGTCATGCACCGCACAGCACTAATCCAGCAGGTCCCTTGTGGAATCATCAACTTTCTGGTGCAACCTACACGCCATACAGCAGTACGACACTTAATGCCGCTCCAGGGCAGCCAACAGGCGCATCAAAACTCTGCCTTGCCTGCCATGACGGTACTATTGCCGTTGGTGCGTTGCTTAATATGCCAGGTGCGATACAAGGGTACTCATTTGGTTCCCCATACTATGGTGGCATTATTCCTGGTTTGGAAAATACGATCACAGGTGCCGCTAATTTAGGGGTGGATCTCCGTGATGATCATCCTATCTCCTTTGTGTTTGATGCGGCTTTAGCGGGTTATAGCTTGGAGTTTAATGACCCTGCTGGCTTAACCAATAAAGTCCGGCTGGATGGCAATGGTGAAGTGCAGTGCACCAGTTGCCATGATCCGCATACGGATGCATTCCCCAAATTTTTACGTATGGGGTTTACTGATGCAGGGGGATATGGTTCGCCCATATGCCGTGAGTGTCATAACAAAGCGGGCTGGGAGGTGGGCAATAAACACCGTGATTCCCTGGCTGAGTGGGATGGTTTGGGTGACAACCCTTGGCATATAGATGGACAGAATGTAGCAGGGGATCAAATAGCGGGGGGGTCAAACTCTACGCCTAGGGCTAATGGCTGTGAAAACTGCCACCAGCCGCACAACAATCCAAACTTCAATGAGCGACTGCTGAAAAGTGATGGTGAGTCGAGGCTTTGTATAACCTGCCATAACGGTAGTGTATCTGATGGTGCTGATCCTACCTTTGATATTGAAAGCTCTCTAAATAAGCTGTATCCGCACCCCGCGCTTGATACCGCATACGATGGGTTGCATCGACCCAAGCGAGGGGGCGTGACGGACAGTTATAAGGTACGTGAAGACTCAAATAATCTGGCGGGGGCGACACGCCATGTGGAATGCCAGGATTGCCATAATCCACATGCGGTACAGCCTGGGGTCTCCCCCAATCCTGAGGATAGTGCGACTGATAACACAACCCACCTGGCATCCAATGTGCTTAAGCGCGTGTGGGGTGTTGCGCCTTCTTGGCCCGGGGCCTGGTCTGACGTACTTCGTTCCGCCTACTCTGAGGTTGATGAGGTTCTGTATCAGTACCAGCTTTGCCTGAAGTGTCACTCTGATTATGCCTTTGATACGCTCACTAATGGCACCACCAATATCCCCAGCAGTTATGCCTATCCAGGGCTCGGTACCTATACATTGACAGACCAGGGTAAGGAGTTTAATCCCAATAATCCCTCCTATCATCCGGTGACGGAGTTTGCAGGGAAGAATGACTTCAAGATGACGGTTGGTGGAACGCTATATGATTATTCCAGTTCTCTGCTGAAGGGTTTTACTGCCACCAGCACCATGACCTGTGCAGATTGTCATTCAGACCCTGATACGCTGACCGGAACTGGCCCAAAGGGGCCGCATGGTAGTGATAATTGGCCGATTCTGATTGCCCCCTATGATGAGACGACGGGTCAGTCAGGCACCTGGAATACGGATCTTTGCTTTCGGTGTCATGACAAAAATGTCTATACCTATGCCCTAGGTACCACGACTCAGTGGACGCGAACGGGGTATAGCAATGGCAGCAGAAACCTGCATGCCTTTCATAATGCGCGGAGGAATGCGCCCTGCATGACCTGTCATTCAGCGCTGCCCCATGGCATGAGGCGGCGTGCCCTGCTGATTTATGGTCGCAGACCTAGTACGGATGCGGGGGCTGATCCGGAACCCTATAATGCCCAGACGCGGCGTGCGGCTACAGGCACCGACAATTGGGGTATTCCCTCTGCACGGGATGTTGACTCAGTGGCAAGTGGCAATTGGTTTAGGAGCTACTGCCACAGTACTGGGGTGGGTGTAGGTTGCGGGATGTAGTGGAGCGGTGGTTGAAATGTGACCTAAAGAGAGCAGCAGATTTTGCTGCTCTCTTTAGGTAGAGGGCGCGGCTGCCTTTACATGCCCATTCCGCGGCCTGTTGTGCCTGTCGTCGTGGAGTCTGCAGCGACACCCCCTGTCCTGCTGTGGCAGGTCCAGCACTTGCGTTGCCGAAAGGTCTCTGTCTCATGATGAACATTGTTTCCACGCATGGGAGGGCCAGTAACCCGCCATATGGGATGACATATCAGGCAATCCCTAAAGGGCTGAATATCAGCACCGTTATCCCCCCAGTTTAGGGTGTGACAGGAGAAGCAGACATAGGGGTCACCTGGTGTACCGCCGGGGGCATCAGGTGCTTTTGACCTGCTCAGGGGAGGGATTGGCGTTTTAATCAAGAGATGATGCCGATCTGGATTCCTCATTTTAAGCATGGGCAGTGCCTCAAGATCCTCATGGCAATTCCGGCATATCTCCTCTCGGACATCGCCACAAAATATGCAGGGCATCATAGCGCTAACGGTGGTAGAAAAGGCGGCTAATATCAGTGTTGTGATGAAAATACCGGTCTGTTTTTTCATAGAACGTGCTCTTTTTTTGTTTGGATAAAACGGAATGGGGGCTTGTAAAGAAGCGTCAATGTGGCTGGGTTGTTTGCAGCTATTGGACTCTATCTCTCCCTGTCTTTGCCATAATTTAATTGTGGTATTGTGTGTGTTTGTTTCACCTATTGTCAACTTAAAAACGCTAAAATCACTCTAATAGGGAATAGAAATCGTATTATAAATAGATTGAATCTGGCTTTTCTAAGGGGCGAGCTTGTGTTGTCTATAGCCTACAATTAATCTCAGGATGGCCGTTGGGTTGCCTAATTTGCACACAGTGAAAAATGAAGGGTTTAATGATTAATGTTTAAAACTGTATGGCGTATTCTCTCCTCTCACACGTTGGCATTGTGGATACTGGGCTTGATGAGTTTGGCGGTGCTGGCAGCGGGCACTTTGCCGCAAAGCGCGCGGCTTTCACCTGAAGAGCAGATGGGTTGGGATACAGAGTGGGAGATGACCGCCTCCTGGCTAGATACCTTAGGGCTGTCACAGATTGTGGGTTCTGCTTGGTTTGCCTGGCTCTGTGTTGCGCTGCTTATTAATATGACCGCAGGCACCTTGGTCTCTCTTGGTCGCAAATGGGCCTTTTATCGGGGAGATCTGAAACCCAGATATGAGCTACGAGGCCGTGGGGTTGCACCTGCTGTCATGCCCCCTTTTTTTATGCAGAGAGCGGCTAGCTCAGGCACAATAAGCCAGCTGCGGGGGGTGCTGGGATTGTTCGGTTTGCCCCTCTTCCATCTGGGTATTGCGGTGATTGTGCTGGCAGGTTCTTGGCGCGGTGCAACGGATTTTTCTGATTTTGTAGAGCTGAGTGTGGGTGAGGTATTTTCAGGCCAGCCCAGTAAGTTCCAGCGTCGCCAAACGCCCCCTGAACCCTTTGATGCGGTAATTCGTCTGGATCGAGCAGAGATAGAGGTCAGAGAGGGGAAATATATGGGAGAGTTTCAGGCGCATTTTAGCTACCAAACAGCAGAAAATTCTGTCAGGCAGGCCACCGTGGTGGCGAATCATCCCCTGCGCCTGGGAAATTTTGAACTCTATCTCAAGCAGAATTTTGGGCACAGTGCCTGGTTTGAGCGGTTGAGACCGGATGGCTCATCCTCACTGCTCTACATCCATTTCAACGTAGAGCATGACGCGTGGGAAAAGCCCTGGTCAGGGAAAAAAGAGCAGATGCTTCGGTTTGATGGTATTCCGCTCTACTACAGCATGATGCTGAGTAATACAAACCCGCCTACTTTTGGCCTGAAAGTGAGCCAAGGGGGGCAGACTATATTTGAGGGCAACCTGCGGCCGGGTGATATCGCCGACTTGGGTGTCTACAAACTACAGTTTCAAGGTATGGTGCCTTGGATGACCTTTAATCTGACATTGGACAGAGGGTTGATTCCTATATTTACCGGTTTTGCCATCACCCTGCTGGGATTTCTTCTGCACCTGCTATTTTGGCCGCGCCGAATGGAATGGGCAGTGACAGATGGTGAGTGGATCCTGCGCGTTTGGGTATGTCGGGGTGATCATATTTTTGATGAAAAGTGGAAAGCCTGGTGCGCTCAACAGCGGCTGGGTGCAGCATGATTGTTATTCTGCAATGGGTTGTGGCTACAGCCTATCTGCTGGCGGCGGGCATGTTGATCGCTTGTGACCGTCGGCCACAAATGGGGAGAGTAGCGCTGAGCTTGGTCAGCGCAGGGTTGCTGATTCATATCACAATGGTATTGGTGCGTGGGCTGGATTCAGGCCAAATCCCCATTGTGACACGTTATGAAGATTTTACCGTTGATGCCCTTGCTATGGTCGGTATCTGGCTGATTGCCCAATGGCGTTGGCCTAAGGTGCGGCAAGCGGGAATCCTGCTGCTGCCCTTTTCCGCTGTTATCGTCGTCGTTGCACTGACCTATAGTCGGGGCGTATTCCCCATGAGCCCCGCACTGCGTACTAATTGGCTGGTTATTCATGCCTCATTGAACAGCTTGGCTATCGGTTTTGCGACGTTGACCTGTGCCATGAGTCTGATGTTGAGGCGGGATCAGGTTGATCTGGTTGGGCGTTTTGTGTCATGGACATTCCTCCTCTGGTGCGCCATGGTGGCTGCTGGATCTTACTGGGCCAGCATTGCATGGGGGCGCTTCTGGGGTTGGGATCCCATTGAGTGCTGGAGTCTTGGGACAATCTTTATCTACGCTTTCGTCTTGCATCTGCGCATGAGACCCCAATGGTGTGAAGGTTATCGAAGCGCATTGATGGGAGTGCTGCCGTTTGGCTTTATGCTGTTTACCACCTATGGATTGGTCTTTGTTATGCGCAGTGTGCATGGTCAGTATGTGTTTCAGTAATCCAGCGGCAAGATTGAAAAATTTCAAGCAGCAGCGGATGGCTGTGCTGCTTTTAATAATAGGCTTGTTGCAGATGGGCTGTGAGCAGCAGACATCAGGCATGGCAGAAAAACAGAGTAAAACCGTTTCAATGGCGCTGACAGACCTACAGGGCAAGGCGCACAGTCTGGCGGATTACCGAGGCAAGTGGATCGTAGTGAATTACTGGGCTACTTGGTGTCCGCCATGTTTAGAAGAGATTCCTGAGTTGGTGCAGTTTTACAATGGACACAAGGATAGGGATGCTGTGGTGTGGGGTATTAATAGGGAAGAGGTTCCGCTAGAGAAGTTGGCGGTATTTGTGAGACAGCAGCAGATGAGTTACCCCGTTTTTCAAGTGCTGCCTGATAGTGTTTCAGTATTGGGCGCTATTCTGGGTATGCCAGTGACCTACCTGATTTCACCAAAAGGAGAGGTGGTTGCACGGCATCTAGGTTTAGTTACGGTTAAAAAATTGGAAAAATTCATTCAAAACCATGCAGCAAAATAGTTGGAAGGGTATTTCAGAAATCAGCTAAGCATCTCAATATACTTCTTTGTTTTCGTGATGTGGTGCTAAGTATGCGTGGCATTTTTTGGCATGTTAGTATCCGTCGGTTTTTTCATTAAAGATTTTGGAGTTAAGAATGGCAGTATTGCATTTTAAGGGTCGCTCGTTGGTTGCCGTTATGTTGACTATAATAATACCTATATTAAGTGGCTGTGAGCAGGCATCTGAAGAAACAACAGAGATCTCTTCTTCTAAAAATAAAGAAGTGGTTGCGACAGCACCAGGTATCGTTACAGGTAATGAAATATTGCCTGCGGGACATCCCCCTATTGCAGGGTTGCAAACGCCTGCGTTGGTTGCTGATGCAATGTCTTCAGACCATTCAGCAATGTTGGAAGGTGACGTTGATTTGAGTGTTCGCCCTGATGGAGAGCCAGAGCATCCAGCAAGCTCAGGAAAAGAGCTTAATGTTGTCATGCCAGATAGCGTGAAAGGAAAATGGGCATCTGTACAGTTAGCCGTGGTTTTGGCTGATGGCAGCAAAAAAGAGATTCGTACGATCTTAGGTGAAGAAACAGAGTTGCCTGAAATGAGTCTAACAGTGCGGGCTGAGGTTTTTTTACCGGCTTATATTAGTGACTTTGAAACGATAAAAAGTGCATCGAATGAGTTGACCAACCCAGCCGTTAAAATACGTCTGTTTAAAGATCAAAAGCAGGTCGCAGTGGGGTGGTTATTTCAAAATTTTGCAGAGTTTAATAGCTTTAAAAGTGACCTCGTTGATTTCCAGCTTTTATCGGCTAAAGCGGTTGAAATGAACCATTAAATTAGGTATTTAAAATGGCTGTAAATGATGAAAGGTTTGGTATGAAAAAAAGCAATTGGAGGCAGTTGTTTTTGCTGAGTGGTTTTTTATTATTGGCACTCCCATTTACTGTTCAGGCTGAAAAAAAGCTTGCTTTTGACCTTACTCGCGAAGTACTGGTCACTCGATTAAACAATGTATTACTTGCTAATGATATTAGCACAATCAGGCGTAATCTCATTGATCGTAGATTCTCTCCTTTGCATGCAATGGCTGCTTACAGAGAGCTTTTATTGTGGAGTCGCAAAGCGGGAGAAAATGATCCGTTTTGGAAAGATGTTGTTGGTTTGGTCCGTGAAGGCATGATAGCGGCAATACGTGATTCTTCAATGGGTATACCGCTAGTGGGATGGCAGGGAGAGGGCGCTCCGGTGAGTGTTCTTTATATTAATAGCTATCCAGCCTATGAACATGTGCCGGATTTTAATGATTTAAATACACTAAAATGGCGCAGTGATTTTTTTGCTGATGTTATTACACCAGGTTCGATTGGGCTGTCATTAAGTGCAAAGGCATTGATGGTCAGTGTCGATCAATCGCCTGCTGGGAAGAAAAATGCCCCCCTGATGTTATCTTCAGCCCTTCAAGAGTTAGAGATCTTAACCCAGCATCTTTTTCTTAAAAAACGTTGGGTATCCAAAGCAAAAGATGCAGAAGCGGTGGGTATCATAAAAATACAGGGTAAAGAGAGTGAGCATAGTGTAAAGATGGCGCTATCCCCTATACCTAAAATGTTAAGCAAGTCAGTTGAAGAAAAGGTGCTAAAAGATGCGCTAGGCTCAATGGGTAAAGATGCCTATGTGCCAGAGCAGCTTAAGCTACCAACAGACAAAACGGGTTGGCAGGTTAAGCATGATACAAGCAGGCTATCTTCACAGGCCTCTTTAATGGAAGGGTTGCTCTATTTGCATGAACTATTAGCTAATGAATCGTTGCTTAAACCATTTATGATAAATGGGAAGCTGGAAAGAAAAACAGTCGCGTATTGGCGTAAGCAGGTGAGACAAGCAATTGATATTGTCTTTGCGACCATTGAGACAAAACATTTTGATGCGGTGACAGGTAGTTTTGCAGATACCTATAAACCTAAAAAAGGTGTTGGTCGTCGTATTGCTTTTGATGATGCCAATCGCATGATTAATGTGCTAGAAAAGCTGGCTGTAAATTTCCCCAGTGATGCGGATTTACAGAAAAAAGTGCATAAGTATATTCTCTCTCAAGCTGTTTTTTTAAAAAAAGCTCAGGGTAAAAAAAGTGATGTTCCTCGCGGTTATATGTTGAAAAATGGTGCGCATATAACAGGGCTAATGCGGGAGCTTTTGGGTTCGCTCTCTTATGTCTCTATTATGCTTGCAGCAGAAAATATTATAGGTGATGGAAGTTATCAAGCATTGGCTGCAAAACAGTTTGAAGTCATGAATAAAATATTTTTCTCTGAAGCCGCCAAAGTATATCGTCTGTCTGCGGGTCTTAAAGTATCAACGTATACTGGGGTATCATTTGCCATGGTAATGGAGTGGCTGCGAAGAATGGATCGCATGTTGCCTGATCTTATTGATGCAGAAATTAAGGCACGGAATTATGTTGGTGTGGTGCTTATAGATGCGGGGTTATTGCAAAGTGAAGGTCCAGAAACAGGTGAAGTACACCAACCTGAGTATTATATTAAGAATGAAGTTGATGCGTTATATGCCCGTTTAAAAGAGGGCGGGGTTGATGAGCTTGCAGCCTCTATTGAAGCATTTATTGAACATGTGAGTGATCAGGACGGCGATGGTATATTGGGTGTTCGGTTTGCTGGTGATAAAACAGGAGGGGCGTCGGTCATTACAATGCAGGTTGGCGTAATAACACCTATTTATTCTGGTGCCGCCTCAGGTATGAAGGGTGAAATGCAACGTAACTATGGCTTCTAAAAGTTTTGAGCTTAATGGTAAAAATTAAAGTAGTTGAACAGAGAGGAACAAGATGAGATATCCGCTATTTTTAATGGTTGCGTTTACCTTGGTGTGGAGTGGTATTGCTATAGCAGGCAATAGCAGTGTATTTGGTAGCGTACCAAAAGGTAAGGTCTATTTTTCAAAACGCTGTGCTATGTGCCATGGATTGGATGGCCGTGGTAAAAATGGTATGGCTCCCGATTTTTCTATTGAGTGGGATCGATTGATGAAATCAGATGATGTGTTGGCCGCTAATATTCGTAATGAGTACAGCGATCCAACCCGTGGTGATCGTTATAATGCTGGCAAGTGTCCACGTCATCCTACGATCAGGGATGATGATATGGAGAATATATTAGCTTTTTTACGCCGGTTGGTAGAGCGTGAGAATAATGGTGGAAATCTGGATGAGTCCAATGACTATTTTGACAAAAAGTTTGATGGTTTTAATCAGGAAGATGATGCCTTTGACCGAAAGGATGATTTTTTTGCCAGATAGTTAACCATCGGGTGCATTTACTCGTTCA
>JAJRWL010000163.1 GCA_024276875.1 Gammaproteobacteria bacterium | reverse complement strand
TGAAATCACACAGATCTTTTTCTGTTTTAATGCTTTTTGCCGCTTCACGGGCAAATGCTTCTAATGCTTTTTTGTTCATATTACCTATCTCCCAGTCTGGGGGTTAATGATAGGCAGTTACACAATCTGATTTACAGTCTCATATAAATATAAGGTTACGTTTTTAATAAAATTAACCCCTGTTAAGTCAGTGCGTCACGCAATACCCCCCTTCAGTTGCGTTTTAACTTTAGATTGATAATTGCCAGGGTTGCTCTGCTTCGCACTGCGTTGCGCCCTAAATTCTCTATATTTTTCTTCCACGTAATTCATATCGCTTTTCACATAACGCCAGCAATAACCGGCATTTTGAAGCATTGTTTGAGCTGTGCTAGGCTTTTTTAGCACGGCTCAAATAATGCGGAAAAATGTCCGTGTTGATTGTTTTTGTTATGCATTTTCACCCCAAGGATCATGCAACTCTACTGAGCTTTGCTGCATATCCGAGATATTTCTTGTAACTACGACACAGTTATTTACTAAGCCTGTAACCGCTATTAAACCATCGATTGAAGGAAGTGCCTTAGCCTTACCTACTGCCTCTGACTTTCCCTGTATTTCTCCCCACTTAGATGCTACTCGCATATCTATTGGAAGTATGCGCCCCTCAAAACGCTGCTTTAAGTCTTCCTCGACCCATAGCCTAAGTTTTTTCTTTCTCCTACCATCAACAGACTTTTCAATGCCCTTCTCTATTTCTCCAAATGTGAGCACGCTTAAATACAAGCTTTCTTCATCTTGCTTTTTAAGCCATGCAACAACCTTTCTATTTGGTTTTGGCTTTATGGCCTCAGAAATTATACAGGTATCAAGAAGGTACTTCATAGGCTGATGTCCCTTGAAATATCCTTATTTCTAGTTATTTCAAGAGCCACTTCCGCCAAGGGAGATTCTCTCAAAAATTTCACTAAGTCCGTTTTTGGTTTAGTGATTTTTATATACTCTTCAAACGACAAAACCACTACCGCCTTATCACCGTGCTTTGTGACAATTTGTGGCTCTTTGTGCATAGCATCTTCAACCAACTGACTGAATTTGCTCTTTGCCTCTTGTAATTGCCATGTATTATCTTTCATAATCCCGCCTCAAAACACTGACTAGCATGACTAGACTTCAGCTCTTGAGGTGGATTTTGTCAAACCTTGTATGGCTGTTTTAATGCTCAAACATTTCCTGTAAGCAAGAACACAACTCCACCTGTGTTTTAGCGCTAATTGTTCCCAACTTTTTTACTAGCCTAGATTTATCTACGGCTCTAATTTGATCAAGCAAAATCAGCCCACTTTTCCCTTTAAATCTGCACTTAATACGACAAGGAAACTCAACGCCCTTTGTTGTCATTGGAGCCATGAGTACCGTAGACAATGCTGACATTTCATTTGGGGATATCACAATACAAGGCCGTGTCTTATTGATTTCTCGCCCTTTCGTAGGGTTGAGATCAACGAGCCATACATCAAATCGTTTTACCATCACCATTCCATCTCGTCATCCAAAGATAAGTGGGTATCGAGCCACTCACTGTCAAGCGCCTCTTGACCTTGAGCCGCAATGATTCCTTCTATTGCTTCTTTCCACCCATCTCTAGTTTCTTTTTCGGGCGTAATAAGCAATCCCTCACTAACCAACTGTAACTTAAGCTCTTTTCCTTCCAGGTGAGCCTGCTCAACCAAAGGCTTGGGGATTCTAATACCTTGAGAATTTCCGATTTTAACTAAATAAGCCATTTTCCATCCTCTCCGATCTAGGGACAAACGTAACTATAATGTAATTACGTCAAATATTCCAGAACTGCCTTTTGAAGAGGTCAATTAACAGGCTAAAACTCAATATGAGAAGCACTTTCACTCGGCAGGTAGATACTAAAACAACTCCCACCTAAATCACCTTGGTTTGTCATGCGAATAGAGCCTATTTTTCCATTAAATTGATGCAGTTCTGCCACAATCCGTGAAAAGAAGAGGCCAAGCCCCGTTGTGCTCTTTGAGACATCAATATGGGTATTACAACCTCCCTGCTGCTGACCCTCTATTAGCATCTGCTCAGGATAGCCATCACCATCATCCTGTACGCTTAGTACTAAAAATCCATCTTTTTCCATCGCTTTAAGCATTATTTTCGATTGGGTATATCGAGCTGCATTGTTGATTGCATTATCAAGCACCCCATAAACCAACCCTTTATCCATTTTGCAATTCAACTCATCGGGACAATCAATCGTCAGTTCAATATTTTTATCTTGTAAAACAGCGGTATACTCCGTTGCAATCTCTGCTAAAAATTCATCAATATAGTAAAAGTCATCCTGTAATGCAAAGTTCTCAGAACCCATTTTATACAGAGCTAATAAGCGAATTAAGTTATTATTGACGCGCTTGATTTCATATTTAAAACCCACATATTTTTTACCTGCTACTGCATCCTCTTTCTGGATCACTTCTATTCGATCTAAAAACAGTGCAAGAGAATTTTTAACATCATGAATAGTCAATGCAAGTGCCGTTTCAAAATGGTTTTTTGATGAATCAGATGTCATTAGCAGAACCCCTTACTGTTTTGTTAGTGCTTCCAACATATTTGTTAATTCTGCATAACGCTTATCTGCTTTGCCCATTTTATGAACACGACCCAGGCACTGTTTTGCTTTAAATAAAAGCTCATCGTCCACGCCATTTTGTTTCATCAACATAATACAAGCTAACGCAGTATTGAGGTTAAATGCCTTACTATTTGGCGCTTTTTCAGATGCCTTTTCAAACAGTTCAAGTGACTCTTTAAGCTTACCTAACTCGGCAAGCCTGATACCCTCTTTATTTAAAGCGCGCAACTCTTCTGTTGATTTATTAATCACTTCAGACAACGCATCTGCATGGCTTGTTTTATTAATAACTTCTTTTAATTCACCTAACAAAACATCATCATCATGATTATTTTCAGCCAAGCTACTAACAATAGCTGAACCAAGTTTTACATCATCCAATTTCAATGCTGTTGCCACAAGCTTCAATGATGCTTTGTCCGGAATAGCACTCAAATTTTCCTGGTATATTGTTTCAGCCTGCTTCAAAAATTTATTAGCTTCTACCCTTCCATCTTTACCTGCATGCACATCAGCTGTTGCAACCACGACCTGAAGCAGATCAACAGGAGCCTCTTTCAGTTGATCTCGCGCTTCCTTTAGATTGCTTAATGCTGTAAGTGTATCGCCCCTTTCAAGCAGCACTTCATTCATTCCAAGATATTCTTTAGACGATTTAAAACAAGAGTGTGCACCATATTGTATAGCTGCTCGATAAGCACTCCCTGCAATATCTAACTCACCATTCTCTTTAGCAAGCCCGCCCAGCTCACACTGACGAGATATGGTTTTTGGTGAAATTTTTGCCGCTATCACAAGCCTCTCCTGCGCTTCTATTTTATTATTTAAGGCTAAATTACATTTTGCAGACCAATCATAAGCCTCCATGTAATATTCACATTCGTCTGTTAATTCATCAAATAGCACTATAGCATCAGCATATTTACCCAGATAATAATACACTTGCCCTAAGCCAAACTTAGCCCATGGCATATATTTTTGAGTGAGTATCTTCTGAAAAAAGGCTAATGCTTGTTTATATTGCTTTGTTCTAAGATAGAAACTACCTAAAAGCTTGGCGATATCGATGGCGTACCGTGACTTACCGACTAGTTTATGCTCCGCAATATCTATTGCTTCAGTAAAGCGCTTTGCAAACATCGCTTCATAGATATCCATTAATGCATCTTTTTTCTTAACCGCTTTAACTAAGCGATGCTGTAGCAGCTCTTTAGCAAATGGCTTTGCAATATAGTCATCCGGTTGGCATTCAATAGCGCCCAGCACATGATGCCTTGAGGTTTCAGCTGTAATCATAATAAATATACAACTAGGCTTAATAAAACCCATGTGATGGGCTTCTTCTAATACTTGATGGCCATCCTTGCCACCACCCAAATTGTAATCACATAATATAATGTCGTATGAGGTACGCTGGATTTTATTTATTGCATCTTTACCATTGTTGGCAAAGTCAGTATTCTCTTCTCCAAGATCTCGGAGCATACGGCGAACAGCAACCCGCATGTCAGAAAAATCATCAACAATCAAGATTAGGCGATTAGCAATAGATAGCTGTGATTCACCCCGTATCTTTCGGAATTGAGCCTCCATTAGAACATCAGCATTACTCATATCATCATATATTTCATGGCATGGTGAACAAACCGGCTTTCACACAAAAAGTGCATTTCAAAACCAATGCTGCTTTGGCAATTCATCTCTTTGGCAGTTTAGCGGCTAGGATCTAAAAAGCTTGAAGGTTATATGAGATTTAGCTAATAAGTGCTGATTTAATGAATCAAGAAAACAAAGGGAAGAACGCTGTATTTATGCCACAAAAGAGGAAGCTGGCAAGGTGCGACCATCTTAATCATGAAAATCAAGGGTGAATTGCTTTTTAAACTCTTTAATCTCTTCCAAAAAGGTTCCCTCATCCAAATGCAGGTAATCTAACAGCCTTGCATCTGGCTTAACACGGAGTTCCCAAGGTTTTACATGTTGGTTAATAAAGAGAATTTCAGTTTCGGGGAAGACTATTTTAACACCATCAACAATCTCCTGAATGGTGAGATTACGCACTGTTAAATCATAGGTATCAGGCTTAAGATCGGTCGTGAGCATCGCTTCCAAGCAGTCCGTTGTATCATCGATATGGATATAGGCTCTTGCCTGGGTTCCGGAACCATTAACAGTAATTCGCTGGCCTGAGGCTGCCTCAAACATAAAGCGGTTTAAGCGCGCATCAAAACGCATGCTTTTGCTGTATCCATAAACATTGGCAACTCGCAAAATATAGGCCGACATTTTTTGTTGCAGCCGAACAACATGTTCCTCACCACGCAACTTGGAAATGCCATAATAGGTTGATGGCTCAGGTGGTGTACCCACGGCCACTTCCTGGTTAGAACTACCATAGATAGCTGAGCTACTCGCATAGATAAACTGCGACACATCACTCTCTTCGATAGCATAGACAACTTCAGCCGTCCCCCAGTGGTTCACTTGTTCCAATAAGTGTGGGTTATGGTCTGAAAATGGTTTGGTCACCTTGGCACCAAGATGATAGACCACATCAACATCATTGAGTGATTTACGCAGCTTACGAGAATCCAGCAGATCACCATTAATAAATGTCACCTTATCTCTGGGAAATTTTCTAACACCAATAAACAGGTTATAGTTACCACGGCTTAGATTGTCATAAACAATAACTTGTTCAATATCAGAACGCTCTGCCAACCGATAAGCTAACTCAGTTCCAATATAACCTGCACCACCTGTAATCAGCACTCTCATCTATCTCTTCCCAACCAACTCTGTGTGTAAACCGCACTCTGTCTTTTTCATACCAAACCATCTGCCTGCTCGCTCATCACCGGTGGGATCTACCTTTCGTGTACAAGGCTCACAACCGATGCTTAGATACCCTTTCTCTTCCAACTGATGGGGCGGCAAATCATACAGTTTTCGATAATAGAAAATATCCTTATTCGTCCAATGAAGAACAGGATGATAACGCAAGGTATCAAATGGCCCTTTAATCACAGATCCCATCGTCTTTCGATGCGCACTTTGTTCTGCTCGTATGCCATTAATCCAAACATCATGCGCTATCAATACAGGCTCAAGCGGCTGTATCTTATTTAGATAACAACAGTGATCAGGATCAGAGGCAAAATAGAGATTACCATCCGCATCGCACTGTAGATTTTTAGAGACCACAGAGTGTGTGTTGGTCACCTCTATACCCAACAGTTCTGCAATCTGGTCTCTATAGATAAGTGTCTCTGGAAAGTGAAAGCCTGTGTCAATAAAGTAGACAGGAATCTCTTTTGAGATGGAGGTAACAATATGCAGCAATGGAATGCTATGGGTCTGAAATGATGAGCCAATAAATAATTTAAGCCCATCATTCAAGAACCCATTGATACACGCTTCTATCTCAGCGGTTTTCTCTTGGAAATACTGTGCATCCATAAAAGTTTCTCAGCAATACTAGTTACTATAAATTAACCACACCTCTATCACTTAAGAGTTTAATAACTTGATCCGCACAAGCATCCAATTCTTGCGTGCCTGTATCAACATGTGCTTCAGGAGTGGCAGGCTCTTCATAGGGTGAAGATATACCCGTAAATTGTGGAATAACACCTGCTCGCGCCTTGGCATAAAGACCTTTAACATCTCTTGACTCACAAACCTCAAGTGATGAGTCACAAAAAACCTCATAGAAATCACCGTGCGGCGTTACGCTGCGAGCCAGCTCACGATCTTGGCGAAAGGGTGAGATAAACGCAGTAAGCACTACAATACCCGCCTCTAGAAATAGCTTTGCAAGCTCACCAATGCGACGGATATTTTCGGTACGATCATCATCAGAAAAGCCAAGATCAGAACAGAGACCATGCCGAACATTGTCCCCATCCAGCACAAACGTCCGAACTCCCATGGCATGCAGTTTATCCTCTACCGCATGTGCCAGCGTTGATTTACCTGAACCAGACAGCCCAGTGAACCACAAAACAGCGCTCTTATGATTGTTCTGCTGCTCACGTAATTCACGCGTTACCGTTGCATGATGCCAGACAACATTGGTGCTTTTTTCACCCATTTTCACCCATCCTCTTGAATATTAAATTTGAAATTATAATCGCCCGCTATTATCCCATTTTCGGAATAACAAAACAGCCGCAACACGGATATATCTATAGGACAAATAGTTATGAAAGGCGGACGCGTGGATCAACCAGTGTGTATGAAATATCAGTCAGAATCAGCCCTAAGATATAGAGCACAGAACCTAAAAACACCATTGAGCGCACGATAGCAAAATCCTGCCGACTGATCGCTTCAATAGTGTAGCTACCCAAACCGGGAATACCAAAAAAGTTCTCGGTGATCAGGCTACCCATAAATAGCAAAGGCAAAATAACAACGACACCCGTCAAAATAGGGATCATTGCATTTTTCAATACATGTTGAAATAGCACTCTATTTTCAGACAAGCCTTTAGCACGCGCTGTACGCACATAATCCTTATTGATCTCTTCAAGAAACAGGGTGCGATACCATCGTGTCCCTGAACCCACGCCGCCAATAACACCGATGATGACGGGCAGAATCAAAAACTTTATCGCCCCTATGCCCGTGTCATAGCCCGAAATAGGCACTAAATGCAGCAACTTACTTATAAAATATTGGCCACCAATAATATAGAACATGGCGGAAATAGACATCATGACCACACAAAGCACCACACTCCAATAATCAATGTAGGTCGCACGGAAAAATGCAATCAACAATGCAAAGGTGATATTAATCGCCAGCCCGACTATTAATGTTGGCAACGCTATGGCCAAGCTGGGCCACATCCGCTGGCTGATATCGTAACCAATGTCACGACCGCTATCTGATGAGCCAAATTCAAACTGGAATAATTTAACTGATTTTTCAAAGAAAATCGTATTTGATACACGATCAAAACCGGTGGCACTTTCATTAAATAACAGGGGCTTATCATAATGGTGCTCCTGCTTCCATTTTTGGATTGCTTCAGGTGTTACCCGCTTCATTCCCAAATGCATGCGCGCCATATCATCAGGTGAATTAACCACAAAAAAGAGGACAAATGTGATGACATTAACACCAATTAAAATAGGCATGCCGTAAAGAGCGCGTCGAATAATATAAGCGATCATCTTGCTGCACGCCTCTCTCTTTGGCGATGCATCGTAATGGCAGGTATTGCTGACACCACCAACAATCCCAATAACAGAACAATGGGCCAGATAACAGGGGGGTTCCATTCCATACGCTTTTGTTTGCGTAATTGCGGGTCAAGCCGCTTATATTTTAGTGTGTTATTTGCCATAAGATTTGGCTTTACGTTGTGATACCAGGAGTGATACAGCGCAAATGTTTTTGGGTGAAAGCCAAATGCCCAGGGTGCATCTCTACGTACAATCTCTACAATCTGATCAATAATAGCTTGTCGTTCCAAACTATTATCCATGTTTTTCATTTTATCAAATAACGCATCAAATGCTGGATTGCTATAATTAGCTGCATTTTCTCCACCATTGACCGCCTTACTATTGGGGCCATAGAGTAGAAACAAAAAATTTTCTGGATCAGGGTAATCGGCATTCCAACCCCAAGAAAAAATTTGCCCCGTCCCTTTTAGCATCTTCTCTTGAAAACGATTGTAATCCGTAGCTCGAATAACAAGCTGAATGCCTAATTTTTTAAACTGTTTTAACATCCAGTTAAGGCGTGCTTTACCATCAGGCCCAGAATCAGCTGATTCATAATAGAGCACCAATGACTCACCTGTTTTTTTATCCTGCCCCCCTGGGTAGCCAGCCTCTGCTAACAGCTGCTTGGCTTCATCAATAGATTTCCGTTTTGGCTCACCTTTTACAACATCGTAGACGTAACGATTAATACCTGGCTCGCCTGCCTTAACGCCAAAAATACCGGGGGGGATAGGCCCTTGTGAGGGCACGCCTCGTCCATTGTTAAAGATCGAGATATACTCTTCATAATCAACTGCAATCGATATGGCTCGGCGCAGTAAGCGCCCTCGCTCATCAAGCCCACCCACAACAGGATCACGCATATTAAAACCCATATAGAAACTTGAGGTCTCTACCGCCGTCATCAACTTAATGCCTTGTCCTTTAATCTCATCTGTTAGTGCCGCATCACCCTGATTTCCAAACTGGATTGCCTGATCAAAGCTATCAGATGAGATGCCTGCTGCATCATAAAATCCCTGTAAAAATTTATTCCAAATGGGAATACTCTCTTTCTCCAGGTTATAGACTGCTTTTTGAATAAAAGGCAGCGGCTTGCCGGCATCATGCAACGCCCCATTTAACGCATCCTCCTTTGTTCCATCCATTGGATAGTGCTCACCATGAAAATTGGGGTTACGTGATAAAACCATGCGTAAATTTGGATTATTCTCCGTCAGCATAAAAGGCCCTGTACCTACGGGATACCAATTCAGTGTAATGTTGCGTTTTTGCATTCCTGCTTGAGAGTAGAAGAGATCCGCCTCCCATGGCATCGGTGCAAAAAATGGCATGGCTAACCAATAGACAAGCTGTGGATACTTGCCTTTAACCCTGATTCGATACCGGTAGCGATCCAACACTTCTACCCCTTCCATTGCATAATTTCGAAGATCCAAAAAGAGTTGGATTTCATCCCCCTGTTTATCTAACTGCTCACGCAACAGTTCTAACCGTTTAGAATAATTAGCAAAGCCAACAACATAGCGCCCCAGCATACCCCGCAGTGGAGAGTGAAGCTGTGCATCTGCCAAGCGTTTAATCTGGTAGACATAATCATCAGCTGTGGCTTCACGCGTAGCGGTTTCTGGAAAATCAGCAAGCGTATTAACTGATTCAATACGCTCAACTGTCAACCCATGGTAGAGGTAATCTCCACTAGCATCCTTGGCAAAAGCAGGGTGAGGTTGGTAGCGAATACCCGGCTGAATCATAATTTCATATTCACTAAATGCAACCCTGTCGGGATCTGCATCAGCTGGCAACAACTTTCCAGCAACATCAAAAAATTGAGGTTGTGGCACTGTTGTTGCTGCCAACGGGATCAACTCATAGGGGCGTTTAAGAAAGTGATACTGTAGTGGCGGCTCATAAATCTGCGCAATAAAGCGGTATTCCGTTGCACTATAAGATCTCACTGGATCAAGATGCTTGGGGCGCTCCGAAAATGAGCTATAGAGAATGTTTTTATCTGCCTCGCTGGGTGAGTAAGGGTTATTCCAGGGCGCATTACCACACGCAACCAGCAAGATAACCAAGCCAGCAATCCCACTCAATTTAATTATCACACTCACTAATCGCATAGGTAATATTAAACGCAACATTTTCTCAAGCCACAATCCTTTTACAGACAGCCATTTTCCGGTAACGTACCAGCTTTGAATCAACTGAGGAAGGATTATCCCCATGGGTTTCCTACAAGACAAACGAATTCTCATTGTTGGCGTAGCCAGCAATCGCTCTATTGCCTCTGGTGTAGCCGAAGCCATGGCTCGTGAAGGTGCTCAACTCGCCTTTACCTACCAGGTAGATAAACTAAAAAAACGCGTCGACAAACTTGCCGAGAAGTGCAATTCCAGCATTGTATTACCATTGGATGTCTCTAGTGATGAACAAATTACAGATGTTTTTAAAGAGCTTGGCAATGAGTGGGATGGATTAGATGGCATTGTCCACTCTGTGGGCTTTGCTCCGCGCGACCAACTAGAGGGCAGTTATATTGATGCCGTCACCCGAGAGGGTTTTGCCATCGCCCACGACATCAGTTCATACAGCTTTGCTGCACTGGCTAAAAGTGGACAAGAGATGATGGAGGGGCGCAATGGCTCACTGCTCACCATGAGTTATCTGGGCGCGGTGCGCACCGTTCCAAACTACAATGTCATGGGGGTAGCAAAAGCGAGCTTAGAGGCCAATGTGCGATATATGGCTGATTCACTTGGCCCAAAAGGAACCCGAGTCAACGCAGTATCCGCAGGCCCTATTCGCACCTTGGCAGCCTCTGGAATCAGCGACTTTAGAAGCATGCTTAATACAGTAGCAGAACGTACACCTTTACGGCGTAATGTCACTATTGATGAAGTGGGCAACGCGGCTGCATTTCTCTGCTCTGATCTTGCATCAGGCATAACAGGTGACGTGCTATATGTAGATACCGGATACCATATTCTAGGAATGGCTTAATCATAATAGATGCGGGGACAGTTAAAAACTGCCCCTGCATCTGTTTGCTACTGTTGTGCTTGGGATTTATTTATAACAACCTTTGCAGCGCCCTTTAAAAGCTGCACAACAAATTCAAAGTTATCCCGCCCTTTTGCTTTTGCTTGAGCATTTCTCAGTATCTGTAGCGCATTTTCATCCATACCCTCCAGAGAACCATCCTCTACCTTATGCAGTGCAATAACTGCAAAATCCCCATTAGGCAAGGCAACACCATCAAACGAAGTAACATCAGCCTCTGGCCGAGGCATACTAAAAAGATGCTGAGCAATGGCTGAAGGGAGCGTTGCGTCTGCCCTAGCCACCATACGCGCCTCTTTAATTTTTAAAGAGGACTCTTTTGCCAGTTGATCAAAACTATCACCTTGGCGCAGACGGGATAGCAATAACCGTCCTTGCTCTTCAGCCAGTGTGGCAGATTTTTGCTGCTTTAATATAGCAGCAATATCCTCGCGCACTTGATCTAGGGGACGAACTGCGGCCTCTTCATGCGCATTTACACGTAGCACCATCATATGATCAGGGGTGATTTCAAGCAGCTCACTATTATTCCCTTCAATAAGCACATCATCACTAAAGGCCATATTAATTGCGCGATCAGCTCCTAATATTTTACCGGCATCTGCACGACCAACCCAATCACTCGTCACAACCGCAAGCCCCAGAGATTCCGCCGCAGGCTCTAGACTATCAGGGTGTTCAAAGACCAAATCTACCAAACGCTCGGAGTACTTATAAAACTGCCCTTCTGCCTCATTTGAACTATAGGCCGCTTGCAGTGCATTCCTCACCTCTTCAAAACTCTTTTTACTGCCTTCACGAAACTCCGTTATTTTAATCAGGTGAAAGCCAAAATCGGTGCGCACGGGCTCACTGATTTCATCCTTCGCCAGCGCAAACAGTGCCTTATCAAATGATATATCCATCATACCAGGTTCAATAAATCCAAGATCACCACCCTGCTCTGCTGAGCCAGGGTCTTGTGACAACTCTTTTGCAAGCGCCGCAAATTCTTCACCGTCCTGAATTCTTTTTAACGCATCCAGCGCTTTATTTCGTGCTGCAGCTTCGGCCTCTTCACCCTCACCATCAATCGCGATTAGGATATGACTGGCGCGTCGCTGTTCCTGCGTAATATATTCTGCCTGACGTTCTTCAAAAAACTGTCGCAACTGCTCCTCTGTTGCCGTTATCTTCTCGGAAAGTTGCGACATTTCAAGTTCCAGGTAATCTATACGCACCCGTTCTGGCAGCATAAATTGATTCTGGTTAGCCGCATAATAGGCTTCAACCTCCTCAGCACTCGCCACACCAGATCCAACAAAATCAGATGAAGAGAGCAACAGATAGCTCACTTCTCGATGTTGATCTTTTAGGCGTTTTATTTCATTCAACTCAGCCTGGGTAACTAATTCTGAGCCTGTAAGTGCTGCAGTAACCTGCTCAGTCAGCAACGCTCGCCTAATCCGCTCTTGAAACTCCTGAGCAGAATAATTCTGCTGACGCAGAACCCGCTCATAAGCGGCAGTATCAAACTGCCCATTTGCTCGAAAAGCCGAAATCCCTGCTATAGCACCACGAACCTGCATGTCGCTAATACGCAACCCCATTCTATTGGCAGCTTGTGATATCAACTCATCTCGTATCATTGACTGCAATACGTCATCACGCAGCTGCGACTCATCAAACAAATCTGCTCGATAAGCATCACCTAATTGTTGACGCAAGCTTGCACGAAACCGTTGATAGGTATTTTCAAATTCCCGTTCTTTGATGTCTCGATCATTAACTGAAGCCATTACCGGCTCAGCACCAACACCAAGATACTCTTGAATACCCCAAAGAGCGAAAGGAACACTGATTAGTATGACAATGGCCCAGGCGAACCAGCCCTGAGCCTTATCTCGTATGGACTGAAGCATGATTAATGTCCGAAAGGAGGTTTCTGATTATTTGTTATTAGAAAAACAGAAGGGGTATCAAAAGATACCCCTGCCATCTTATGTTGGCGGAGCGGACGGGACTCGAACCCGCGACCACCGGCGTGACAGGCCGGTATTCTAACCAACTGAACTACCGCTCCAATTTGGTGGGTGCTGCAGGGATCGAACCTGCGACCCTCGCCTTGTAAGGGCGATGCTCTCCCAGCTGAGCTAAGCACCCTGAGTCGTTAAGAGCGCGCTAGTTTACGGCATCCTTAAGCGCTTTACCAGGCTTAAATGCAGGGTTTTTTGAAGCCGCAATTTGAATGGCTGCACCTGTTTGAGGGTTGCGACCTGTGCGCGCTGCACGGTCACGAACTGAAAAAGTACCAAAGCCAATTAAAGAGACCTGGTCACCATTTTTCAAGGCTTCTGTGATAGCTTCAACCATGCCATCAAGTGCTCGCACTGCCGCAGCTTTTGAAATATCAGCAGCTTCTGCCATCGCCTCAGTCAATTCAGCCTTATTCATTATATCAATTCCCCTAGAGGCCAAAAGCGGCCATATATTGAAGTAAATTTAACCAACCCTGATACTACTCTAACATCCTCAAAAGAACGGTGATTTATACCAAGCTAAGGAAGCGACTGTCAAGCTATAAAACAGCGTAACATAGGCTTTTGCGCGCTATCCATCCCAGTATTTCGACTGTGCGTAATATAGCAAACAACCATCACAACACAAGCTAAATATGCTAAATATGCTAAATAACCTATCACAATATAGTATTTGCCCCATTAGTTTTACTTCGATAAACTTATTGGTTCTTCTGCAAATACACACACTAAATAATAACCCATCGAGTAAGACCCGCAATCCTTACAGCTCAGCCACAACAGGATACATCATGACAGATTCACTTATGGACACCTATAAACGTTTACCCGTCTGCTTTGAGCGCGGTGAAGGCACCTGGCTTTGGGATGTCAATGGAAAACGTTACTTGGATGCACTATCTGGCATTGCTGTCTGTGGATTGGGGCATGCTCACCCAACCGTCGCTCAAGCAATCAGCCAACAGGCAGAGACACTCATTCATACCTCTAATCTCTATGAGATTAAACAACAAAGCTCACTGGGGGAGAGGCTAACCCGTCTGGCAAAGATGGATCGCGTATTCTTCAGCAACTCCGGCGCTGAAGCCAATGAAGCGGCCATTAAAATCGCCCGCCTTTATGGTCACTCGAAAGGCATTGAGACACCCGCCATCATCGTCATGGAAAACAGCTTTCATGGGCGCACCATGGCGACGCTATCAGCAACCGGCAACCGCAAGGTTCAAGCAGGTTTTGAGCCGCTGATGCAGGGCTTTGTACGAGTTCCATTCAATGATATCGGAAGCCTAAAAACAGCCGCTCAAACCAATAATAATATCGTAGCCATACTGGTTGAACCCATTCAAGGTGAAGGGGGTATCACTATTCCAGCGCCTGATTATTTAAATCAGATACGGGCACTGTGTGACCAACATGAGTGGCTCATGATGCTAGACGAGGTTCAAACTGGCATGGGGCGGACGGGGCGCATGTTTGCCCATCAACACAACAACATTGTTCCCGATGTCATGACCCTAGCCAAAGCATTGGGCAATGGCATTCCCATTGGCGCCTGCCTTGCAAAAGGGATTGCCGCAGAGCTCTTAGTACCGGGCACTCACGGCTCAACATTTGGTGGCAACCCACTCGCTTGTGCCGCTGCCATTGCCGTTATTGACACCCTTGAAAAAGAGAAGCTAATAGAAAGAGCAACAGCGCTTGGTAATTATCTACTAAGTGAATTCAAAGAGAGACTAAAACAACAAGAGGGCGTTAAAGAGATTCGCGGCTGCGGGCTGATGATTGCGATCGAATTAGATCGCCCTTGCGGCGACCTGGTGGGCGCTGCACTGATGATCGGAAAGCTATTGATAAACGTAACGACTGATAATGTCGTCCGTCTATTACCACCACTTGTGCTTACAGATGAACAAGCCGATGAACTCATTGCAACACTCAGCGGCATTATCAAAACCTTCCTTCAAAAATCAAGCAGCAACGAAACATGACCAACACCACACAACAGCCTCGTCACTTCCTCTCTCTATTGGATCTGACACCGGCCGAACTGCATAAGATCATTCACCGCGCCATTGAGCTTAAAGCCATTCTACGAAAAGGCGAGCGGCACGAATCTCTAAAAAATCGCACATTGGGGATGGTGTTTGAAAAATCATCCACCCGCACCCGCGTTTCATTTGAAGCGGGCATGACACATCTGGGCGGAAAAGCGATATTTCTCTCACCCAGAGATACTCAACTAGGGCGTGGCGAACCCATCGAAGATACCGCCCGTGTACTGTCACGAATGGTCGACTGCATCATGGTTCGCACCTATAAACAGAGTGACCTGGCTCTTTTTGCTACCCACTCTAAAGTGCCGGTAATCAATGCCCTCACCGACCTCTTTCATCCTCTACAACTGCTAGCTGATATTCAAACCTGGTTTGAACAACGTGGTGACATCAAAGGTAAAACCGTACTCTGGGTCGGCGATGGTAATAACATGTGCCACTCCTACATCAATGCGGCCAAACAATTTGACTTCAAACTGCACATCGCTTGTCCAGAAGGCTTTGATCCAGAGGCGGCTGTTTTAGCATCTGCAAAAGCGCATTGTGAGATCATTCGTGATCCATTAGCAGCAGCAAAAAATGTAGATCTCGTCGTCACTGATGTATGGGCAAGCATGGGGCAGGAAGAGGAACAAGCCAAACGTGAGCGAGCTTTTGCTAACTATCAGGTCAATGATGCACTCATGAATCAAGCACACAAAGATGCGCTTTTTATGCACTGCTTGCCCGCCCACAGGGGGGAAGAGGTCACCGCCTCAGTTATCGACAGGGCAGATAGCATAGTATGGGAGGAAGCTGAAAACCGCATGCACTCCCAAAAAGCCCTCTTAGAATTTTTAATTAACGGATAGCATGATAAGCATGAATACATTTTTTAAAGTTGCTGGTACTCTTTTTATATTGATCTGCGGATCGACCCAAGCCCAAGCTGAAACACGCTATGTTACCGACCAATTTAAGATCATGATGCGCTCTGGTGAAGGTGTGCAACACAAAATCATAAAAGCACTTCCCAGTGGTACAGCGCTCTCTCTCATTGAACGCCATGCTAAAACAGGCTACTCAAAAGTCAGCACTAAAGATGGCGGGGCAATTGGCTATGTTCTTACGCGTCAACTAATGAATCTTCCAAGTGCCAGAAGCCGCCTAGCGGCTGCTGAAGGCAAGCTTAAAATAGCCCAAAAAGAACCCGAACAACTTAAAAACAGACTGGCGACAGCCCATTCAAAATTAAAGAAACTCTCGACCGATTTTTCTCAGTTGCAAAAAATTAAAAATAGAACGGCTAAAGAATTAACGACCATTCGCAACACCGCCGCCGATGCTATTCGTATGTCGGAAGAGCGTATAGAACTTCGCAAAAATGTCGCAAACCTGACACATCAATTAGAAGATCTAAAGCAGAAAAACAGGGATCTCAGCAACCAAAACACTCGAAATTGGTTTTTAATAGGTGCCGCTGTCATTATTGCTGGCATCCTAATAGGCCTCATCCTTCCTCGCCTGCATATTCAACGGCGAAGAGACTCCTGGTAGTCCCATTTACTCAGCTCATAGCCCCATAGCAGAGCCTCGAGATGCTATGGTTAATGAAATAAAACAACTCTCCGTGAGCAGAGGGGTATTGCGGCAAACACAAGAAGAGAGGGAAAGGATAAAACAATAGCCAGACAGCATTGCGCTGCCTGGCTATTTTATTTGCCGCTATTTATTTCGCTGCGTTACGCTCTTCAACCTCTTTAATCACTTCATCTGCTACATTTCTAGGGCATGGCAGGTAGTGTGAGAATTCCATAGAGAACTGGCCACGACCTGAAGTCATGGTGCGCAGATCGCCGATGTAGCCAAACATCTCACTGAGCGGCACATCGGCTTTAATGCGTACCGATGTCACACCCGCCTCTTGAGATTTAATCATGCCACGACGACGGTTAAGGTCGCCAATCACATCACCCACATGATCTTCAGGGGTAAATACATCGACCTTCATGATCGGTTCAATTAGCTGAGGGCCGGCCTTTGGAATAGATTGGCGGTAAGCACCCTTAGCGGCAATTTCAAAAGCAATCGCCGAGGAGTCAACCGCGTGGAAGGAGCCATCGACCAGCGTCACTTTAACATCAAGGCAAGGGAAGCCAGCCAAAACGCCCTGTTGCATACTCCATTTAAAGCCTTTCTCTACGGCAGGCCAGAACTCTCTTGGCACGTTACCACCGGTAACCACTGACTTAAATTCAAAACCACTCCCTGGCTCGCCCGGCTCAACGGTGTAATCAATCTTACCAAACTGCCCTGAACCACCCGACTGTTTCTTATGGGTATAACTATCTTCAACCAATTTTGTGATCGTTTCGCGGTAGGCTACCTGTGGCTTGCCAACCTCTACCTCAACACCATGGGTACGCTTGAGGATGTCAATCTTGATATCGAGGTGCAATTCACCCATACCTTTAAGGATGGTTTCGCCACTCTCTTCATCTGTTTCAACGCGAAATGAGGGGTCTTCCTGCGTCATTTTATTGAGCGCAACGCCCATTTTCTCAGAACCACCCTTGTCCGTTGGTGAGATAGCAATAGAGATAACAGGATCAGGGAAGACCATGGGTTCTAAGGTTGCGGGATGCTTAGGATCACACAGAGTGTGACCTGTCCGAATGTTTTTCATACCCAGCACGGCAACGATGTCACCAGCCTGGGCTGAATCCAGCTCAATGCGCTCCTCAGCATGCATTTCAACGATACGGCCAATACGCTCTGTTTTACCCGTAAATGAATTAAGAACGGTGATGCCTTTAGCAATGCGTCCTGAGTAAATGCGGATAAAGGTGAGCGCACCAAAACGATCATCCATTATCTTGAAGGCCAGCGCACGAAGTGGCTTATCAGGATCAATCTCTGCAAACTTACCCGTTGGGTTACCCTCTGGATCAACCTCAGGCTGAGGCTTAATCTCTGTGGGGCAAGGGAGGTAATCAACCACCGCATTCAATATCAGCTGCACGCCTTTATTTTTAAAGGCAGAACCACAGTAAGTAGGGAAGAAATTTAGTGCAATGGTACCCTTGCGAATACAGGCTTTAATGGTATCGATATCTGGCTCTTCACCATCCAGATACTTCCCCATCGCCTCATCATCTTCCTCAAGGGCTTTTTCAACGAGTTCTTCACGCCAGGTTTCAACATCATCAGCCATATCAGCCGGAACATCCTGGATCTCATAATTCAGTGGATCACCGGAGTCATCCCAAATCCACGCCTTGCGCGTCAAAAGATCAACCACACCGACAAAATCATCCTCTGTACCAATGGGCAATGTCATGACCAATGGATTGGCGCCTAAAACATCTTCAACCTGTTTGGTGACACGGTAGAAGTCAGCACCCAGACGATCAAGTTTATTAATGAAGATGATACGGGCAACTTCTGAGTCGTTGGCATAGCGCCAGTTGGTTTCAGACTGAGGCTCAACACCACCCGAGCCACAAAATACGCCCACACCACCATCCAGTACTTTTAGCGAGCGATATACTTCAATCGTAAAATCAACGTGACCCGGTGTGTCAATAATATTCAGACGATGCCCCTCCCACTCACAAGATGTCGCAGCAGACTGAATAGTAATACCACGCTCCTGTTCCTGATCCATGAAATCAGTGGTGGCCGCACCATCGTGCACTTCACCAATTTTATGAATTTTACCGGTTAGCTTTAGAATTCGCTCGGTGGTGGTTGTTTTACCTGCATCCACATGAGCGAAGATGCCGATATTTCGGTAGTGAGATAGGTCTGTCATAGTTGTACTCTAAATTTAAGTTAGGCAATAAAAATCTGGCAGCCATCCTTGAGCGCGCTTAGGTGGCCTGGTTAGCCGGTGTCAATGAGCTGCATTTATACTGAATCTCACCTATTTCAACCGGACAAAGACATAAGCCAATGGCCTACGGTTTGATGATAAAACTCAGTCAGATGCTTGCATCAGCCCAAAGCCAAGTGAAGCTGCAATATCAAAATCGCAGCAGCTCAACCGTCTAGCTTCGAAAAACCCAGCATTGTAGCCAAAAACAGTGGATAGTGGAAATTATCTTTTTCCGCCCAGAAGCGATGGACGCTCACCTCTTTGGCTAGAAGTTGCACCTCGCTGATAAGAGGCTGCTTGCGACCACCCTGGCTTTTTTCCTGCACGCACACCCTCTACAGCATGCCCGCCAGCATCTGTAGATACCCCTTTAGCGCTCGATGATTTCCGGCTGGGTTTATGTTTTTTCTGTGAGGTGTTAGCACCATTCCCCTGCGGCCGTCGCCCTCTCTCATGACGCTGATTCCCCCCTTGTCGCTTACCACCAATCGGCTCAGCTCTAATAGTAGGATCAGGCTCAAAATCAGGCACTATAACCTTTGGTATCTCTCGTTTAATCAGTCGTTCAATATCTTGCAGCAATTTAAGCTCATCCACACAAACCAAGGAGACCGCCTCACCTTCATTGCCCGCACGACCTGTACGACCAATACGGTGAACATAATCCTCGGGCACATTGGGTAGCTCAAAGTTCACCACATGGGGTAGCTGATCAATGTCTAACCCACGGGCGGCAATGTCTGTCGCCACTAATACGCGAACCTCACCCTGTTTGAAATTGGCCAAGGCTCGCGTACGCGCCCCCTGACTCTTGTTTCCATGAATGGCTGCCGCACTGAGGCCATCACGCTCTAACTGTTGAGCCAGTTTATTTGCACCATG
>JAJRWL010000162.1 GCA_024276875.1 Gammaproteobacteria bacterium | reverse complement strand
TAATAATCCAAAATATTTTTGGGAGCTATGCCAATAAATCCATCCATATAAGCATTCTGCTCATTAACAAGCTTATAAAGTTTATTTAGCATCCCAGGTGCAAAATTATCACGCGCAAAGGTATTAGTTAATACAGCGCGTTCAATGCCTGCCCGTTCTTTGCTTTGTAAAAAACTTGCAAAAGCAGCAGAGATTATTGCACTTTCAGCACTCTCATTTATTTTTGCAACAATATAAACAATATCTAATATATTACGATTATTAGCGGTGTAATATTTTATGGCATCCGGAGTTGATATGGTCATTGAGTCAACAGACCGACGAATTGTATGTAGTTTTTTTAATCGATTTAATATAGCACCAAGCTTCTCTTTAAGGCCTTCTGCCTCACCCCTAAATTCAACATCATCAAGATAGACTTCATAAGCCTTTTGTTTTTCATCAGTATGCATGCGCTGCTTTGGCAAAGCATTACTAAACTTCACCCCTTTAGAACCAAGAAAGCCCGCTGTCATGCCCCGTTCTTTTTGGAACTCATGCACAAGATTGCTTGCCTTAAGCGCGAGTTGACTGATGTCGCTTATGTAGATGTATTGGTTGTATAATCTGTACTCTTCAACAATGATGCTTATGGAAAAATAAGCAACCCCAAGTAACGGAATAATAAATGTTGCAAACAGCTTATGGCTAATTTTATTAAATGTCATAACAGCACGCCTGATTTCTATTGGTTTTTATCACACATATACCCATCCAAAACAGATAGATATTTAAATTGAATAATCTGCTAATAATTTACTAGTTGTCACATTTCATCTGCTATATTTATAAACACTGATTATAATAGCGGCTCAAGGGTTTGAATCTGCACCCTTTATTATTAAAAAATGATGCTATCTTATAGCGACTAGCTAGATCACAAAAACAACCTATTGTTTTATCTGATTATTTAACCAAACACACACAACATATGGCGTAGTTATTTTTCCAGAAAAAGGCACTGGTGGGCAATAAGTTTAGAAAGGAAGTATTACTCTGCGGGACTGAATCAACAGCAAATAGGAATCACCAAAACCATACATATTAATACAAGTACAAAACACCGCTACTTAAATGGTTTTTTATAAGGCTCAGGCACTATCATCTATTTAATTTTTTTAATAATTCTAAAATGATCCGCAGGCAGGCTGCCTATATCCAGAAATACCACATCCATACGGTTACCTTGAATATCAATCACTAAGGAGCCTAGTTTTGCTAAAGATTTGCTCATTACAGGATGATCAAGCTCGCCATAACCAACATCACCAGAGGTTCCTGCAACTATATATATAGTCCCTGCATGTGAGCTATCTCCTGTTTTTATATAAGCGCCATCTCCACGGCCATTACCATCATCAATGATCATTAAAGAGGTTAACGCATCGGATAAGCCATAATGTCCATCAATTAAAAAAGAACGTTCATAGGTATGGCTATGCCCACTAAGCACCAAATCAACGCCTTTTTTTTCTAAAATCGGTAATATGTGTTGCCGTATCTCAACCATCCGGCCGTCTCGATCTGAATCATAAGTGCCCCTCGTGTAAGGAGGATGATGCCAAAATGCAATAATCCATTGCTGTGTCGTATTGGCCAAATCATGTTTTAACCAAGTCGCCATAGCACCAGAGGATGAACGATTCGTCTCATAAGAATCTAAACAAATAAAATGAATATTTGCATAATCAAATGAGTAATATGCTTCAGTTCCAGACGCTAACCCACCTGCCTCCCCAAAACGAGGGAGGTTAAAAATATCGTAATATGGGCCGCTTTGCCTGCCTGCATTTGCGCTATATCCATCATGATTTCCCATAGTGGGCCAGATCACTTTATTACGTAAAACCATGGAGTACATATCAAAGAGTGCCACCTGGTACTCTGCATCAGTTCCGCTATCGTAGGCTGTATCACCCAGCATTAGAATTAAGTCTGTCTCTGACTGTTTTGTATAGTTTAGATATGAATCCCGAACCATTTTAGCATCATCACTGGCCGTGCCTGAATCACCCAACACCCAGATGCGTGTATTATGAGGCTCTCCAATTAGAGGAGATGTGACAAAATAATGATCTAAATCTGCACCCGCTAGCACCTGGGATGAGGTTCCCACTGAATAATAATATTTCGTATTCTGAGTTAACCCCGTAAGCAGCACCTCATGTTCAACGGTACGAACAGGATATTTTGTAGATTGTGTTAATTTAGCAAGATCAACCCCATAACTAACAATGCTCTCACTAGGCAAATCAGTACGCCAACGAATAATTATGCTGTTATGTGTTGCTCGCTGTAGATACGGGCCTCTTGTGACATTAAACGCAGAAGCATCAGGCGATAAAACAACACCATATAACAGCAACGCAAGCACAAATACTCTTAAATAATGAGCAGGCATGATTAGCTGTTTACGATCCACACTTGAACCACGACACGCAGACTGATACCTCATTTTATACTCCAGCAAGCTGCGTTAAACATAGGCAATACAATCTAATAAAAGAGCAACATAAGTCTATCAACTCGCTATGTTTGGCTTGTTTTTATTTCTCTCTCAACTCCAGACCTTCCATTAAATCAGGATTTGTTTTTTTACTTTTTTCCATAAATCCTTCAAGCACTGCCATATAGCTATCGAACCAATTTAATAACATCTCTTTATCTGATTTTGCCAAAATAGCATTTGTAATTACATTTCGCATCTTGGATTTCTTATTAAGCATAATGGCAATTTGAATAATCGCCATCTCACTTCCTTCTTGAGTTTGTATCCAGGGTTGAAAATCCTCAACTCTAAATTGCTCCACCGATTTTCCATTTGGTCGATAATCTGGAACAATGATGCCAATTAAATCAAAATCATAAGGCGCAAGATAGCGACTGCCATCCCTCCCATACAAGGTAATAGTATTGCGCTCTTCTATTTCATAATCATTAGAATAAATAAATTTATTGTAAAGTTCTAATTGAAACAGTGAAACAGCGTCAAAATCCCCATATTCTACGCCAGGATATTTCTTGCGTGAAAGGCCACATCTTTTTGCCATTTTCCCTATTGGTTCACGAAAGAATGCCTTTCTAGTTAGCATCTCTTTTCCCGTTGGATCTCTATATGTTATCTCAGCAAGCCTGGTTTTTAGCGTAATCGTACGTAACTCATTTAAAATTCGATAGATATAATATTCAAGTAAAATCCGTCTCTCTTGCTGCTCTTTTGTATCTCCTCCAACACGTTTCCACTCACTCTTCCCGCAATGCGACACAAGCTTAATATCGTCACCCAACTTACTAAACACATTATTTTTCTGAGAAACTCCATCTATAAATGGTTCTGCTTTGCGTTTTAACTTCAATAGCTCATACAGCTTTACCATTTTCTTTTTATTATCCGGCATCTTCCCTATCAAGCTATTCAGCTCCTCCTGCACATCCCGACTTTCAAATAAAATACGCAATGGCACCCATTCACATGTATCTCTTCTTGAATTGCCTCTATCTTTAATAAAAACAGGTAGATTATGAGCATCACCTGACTCATCCCAATACAAAACAATGCCAGAATCACCGCCTTCATCACTGTAGGTTTCAGTATTGATGTAGTTAAAATCCGCCAGCATTTCCATTTTGAGCACATCACTTGGCGATGCCTGGAAAAGCGGGGACTTAGACTGCTTGCACTTTACTCGTTTGTATTTATCGTATGTCTTATCAGCCTGATTAATAAGATTTTGCACCGTGGTTGTAGCTACGCCAGAAGCCGCCCCCCCATCCTCTGCAGCACTCACGTTAGCTACAACAACATTAACTAAAATAAACACCAAAATGATTTTTAACTGCACAGAGAGGGAGTGAACCATAAAGCCTTATCTCATCCTTAAATATCAATATATTAATCAGCGCATTAGCTAATGTGACTCGCAACAATTAAGCTTAAAAAATATTTTAGCTTACTACTCACATAATATTACAACCTATGCAAGGCGCTTAACATCATATACAAAAACCAACACAATTCAGAGTAAATGGGTATTTTCTCTGCCCATCAAAGGAGTATACTAGCCTTCAGCACCATTAGCGCAAAGGCTCTCAAAAATCATACATCGCCCCAACGACAAGCCATTAAACCCATAGTAGATTGAAGGATACCGCATGAGTGACGATACAGATAACTCCCTGCCTATAGTCAATCAGGAAGTGCCTGTAAAAAAAGCGACCAACTGTGGTTGCGGGCCTGCAGCTGCGCAGCCCGCTCCAGCTAAAATAGATGAACCCAAAGAGAAACGTAAAGGTAAAAAGAAAGACAAAGAGAGTTCTTTAGGCAGTGCTCGTGGCATTGAAACGATGCTGCGATCACTCTATCTGACCCAGCTTCACCTAACAAATATTGTTGATAATAAAGCCAGTATGATGATCACCATCAACGGCCTAATCCTATCAATATTGCTGGCATCTGGCGGCACACTCGTACAAAACCCTGATAACCACCTATACCTAGCCCCAATCGTTATACTACTTATCTCAGGCCTGACATCCATGATCTATGCGGTTTTATCCGCTCGCCCAACCCATGAACGCTGCTGCAATGTAAAAAAAGTTCCTGAAGATTTTATTGGCGGCAGAGCAAACGTCTTGTATTTTATGGATAACTCTGACCTTTCAAGCAATGACTATGTAAGTGTTATGTCACAAATCATCCGAAATGGCGACCAAGTCTATGAAGCCATGTTCGCACATGTACACATAATGAGCATGAGTTTGAGGCATAAGTTTTTATTATTGCGCACCGCATATTCTGTTTTTATCATTGGCCTGGGTTTATGCACGGTTGCTTTTGTCATTGTTGCGAGCATCAATCTTGCTGAAAAAACCGTAAGTAACATTGACTCCACCCCCTCCATCAACAAAGAAGTTAGCCCGGCTGTCTTTCAACAACTCCCCTCGGCAAGCGGCATATACGAACCTTCCGGCATTCATCAATTAGCTGATGGCCGAATCATCATTGTAGAGGATGAAGCTCATCGCCCATTTAGCCTTTTGACTCTATATGCCAATGGCAACATAGAGTCAACATCGCTCTCCCCCAAAAAAATGTTCAAGAAAAAAGGGCCTTTCAAACAATTCCTAAAACTAGATGATTTGGAAGGCGTTGAGGTAGATAACAACGGGGTTATCTACGCCATCACGTCACATTCAAAAACAGATAACAATGACTACGTAAAAAAACGGGATAAGCTCACTCGATTTAGCATCTCTGGCGATCAGATACTAGAACCTGTTGTAATATCTGAACTAAGAGAAAAGCTTATCAATCACTTTCCTGAGCTTGATCGCCAAACAGTCGGCCATCGTTTTAATATTGAAAGCCTCTCTTTGAATAAGCAACAAAACCAGCTATTAGTTGGTTTCCGTTATCCACTTAGCAAAAATGGTTCGGCACTTATTGCGACAATTGATAACCTAGAAGCGCTCTTTACTGACAATGCAGCACTTCATTTTGCACCCAAATTAACCCGCTTGGATCTCAATGGAAACTCTATCAGAGGCATGGCATATGATGAAAAGCTAGAGGGCTATCTTATCGTTGCCGGCTCTGTGCAAAGAGGAAGCGCCAAAGAGAACCAACTCTGGTTTTGGAATGGATCACCAAAAACTTTACCTGAAAAATTCACTATCAAAGGGCTGGATGGCATTAAAAATGCGGAAGGTGTCTCCCCTATAGTGATCAACGGTAAAAGAAAAATTTTAATCGTCAGTGACGATGGAAAAGAGAAAAAAGACATTCCTGCCAGCTATCTGCTCCTTGAGTATGGTCAGCTATCGCTTAAAAATACGCTCATCAAACCCTGAGGCCTACTGATCATAAACCAAACTTCGTCACATATTCTCTACCACTAGAATCTGTCATTATTTTATGTATCAAATTCCCAGCATTATCATAAAAATATACTTCAGAAAAATCGATTTCACCTCGTTTATATGCCCTGAAAATCCTCACACGCCCCAGTTCATCATAAATGGCTTCATAGTAATTATAATTTTTAAACACCTCTTCCAAATTCTTCTCTTCAGCAAGTTCATATTGATTGCCAGACAAACTATAATTCTCTGAATAATAGGATAAATTCGGCTTAATATTAGGGGGTTTTGCATATAAACAGGGCACACCCGACAGCATACCTAGCAATACAACACAATATAAAGATGTTTTATTCATGGATACGCCCACTAAAAATTTGTAATATACGACACATTTCTGAGGCAGTATAGCCACAGCCAAGAACCGCAAGCTTAAAAGTTAAGCCAACCATTTAACCCAAACTGCCACTTTTTAACCATTCTATGGTCATAAAATTGGGACTCAAATCAAACACAATGTCTGGAGGTAATTTATGCCCATAAAAAGCGTGCTCTTTTCAAGAAATAACTTATATGTTTTACTTTTTCTATCCCTATTTTTAGCATGGCCCGCCACTGCTGATGAGACTGATAAATCAGCCCTTGGTGGATTTCTCAGCGCCCGACTAGGCTCATCAGCTGAAGAGGTTCTTATTGCACTCAAAAAAGACGGCATCGAAATAACACAAGATGAAATACAAAACGGGGCTCGCCAAATACGCGGTAAACATAAAGGCCACCTTAGTACCAACAAGATAATCTATGTGATACCTGAAAAGAATAAAAAATTAGCATTGATTATCGAATTTTATGACAATCCCGATCACCACCAGCAAGTCATTGAAGGCTTGACAAAACAGCTAGGAAAAAGCCTAGGAAAAGAGATCACACAAAAAACCCTCCAAGAAGGTGCGGGCAAATTTCCTCCTGGCATTAAAGAACTCACCATGTGGGCAATAAAGGCAGGTGATATAAATCTAATGGTTAGAGCCATGCGGTTTGACAACTATCTTGCTGTAGAGCGCTTAGATGCTCGATTATTATAGCAACCGCATTAGGAGCAGGCTCCAGTAGAGCACTGCTCCTGATTTTAACCCCTCAGCAACAGACACCCTAAATTCAAAGTAGCGCGCTCAACATTAATCTCGGCCAATAACCCACTTATTTACTCTGTTTAAATTTTAGCTTTTTAATCGAAAAAAGAATAAACCCTCGCTTCATAACGGTTTTTTAATTACCATTATGCACTCCTATTTTATATATACGGATTACAACAAAAACTAAACCGTACAATAATTAAGTTATTGCAAAATAAATTGATTATTCAATTAGTTACTAGATTAACCCCTACAACAACCTTACATTTGATGTAGATCAAAGAGAGCGGTGATTGTCTATATTAGTTTTACCCACGATGTTTCAGGTGTGAAACAGGCATCTTTAACCGTGTTTTAAATAACCGAAATACCCAATGTTTTACAAAAAAAATAGAGCTAGATCTCTGATGTTTATTTCAGAGGATTGAAATAGTACTTAGTTTCAATACGGCTTAATTATTGGCGTCTAACTAAATATCGCCAGCAACCCCCGAGGAGGAAGTAACCCATGAAGAAGTTAGGTACTATACTAACGCCAATCGCTGCCGGCTTAATGCTGGCTGGCACAGCGTCCGCAGCTGCATTGCAGCCTGTTCCAACCCTGACCGAAGCAGAGATGCAAGAATCTGCAGATATCTACTTTGACCGCTGCTCAGGCTGTCACGGCACCTTGAGAGGCGGTGCTACCGGGCCAAATATCGCGCCTGCAAAAACCCTCAAGAAAAGCCTCGCAAAGCTTGAAAAAATCCTCTGGGAAGGCACCGATGGCGGCATGCCTGGTTGGGGTCGTGATGGTAAACTGAACAAAGCCCAAACCAAGATGCTGGCCAAGTTCGTACAGATCAAGCCACCTACACCACCTCCGTGGGGCATGCCAGAGATGAAAAAATCCTGGAAGCTTCACGTTCCTGTAGCTGATCGCCCAACCAAGGAACCAAACGCCAACTGGCGGAACTACTTTGGCGTTATCCAGCGTGACGCTGGTAAAGTATCCATCATTGATGGCGATACCAAGAAGATCATCTCTACCATGGATTCTGGTTTTGCTGTACACATCCTGCGTAGCTCAGCTTCTGGCCGTTACATGTACGCCATTGGCCGTGACGGTAAAGCAACCATGATGGATCTGTGGGCTTCACCCATTAACATCGTAGCTGAAGTTAAGATCTCCATGGATGCTCGTTCAATCGACTCCAGTAAGTTCAAAGGCTTCGAAGATAAGTACGTTATTGCTGGTGGTTACTGGCCTCCTCACTACGTCATCATGAAAGGCGACACCCTGGAGCCAATCAAGGTTGTAAGCACCATTGGTTACACCTATGACACCCAAGTGTATCATCCTGAGCCACGTGTAGCTGCTATCGTTGCATCACATACAGCACCAGAATTTCTGTTGAATGTTAAAGAGACCGGCCACGTACTGCTGGTTGATTACAGCAACCTGGGCGATGGTTCAGGCTCTATAACCGAAACACGCATCGATGCAGAACGCTTCCTGCACGATGGTGGTTGGGATTCAACCAAACGTTACTTCCTGGCTGCTGCCAACGCTCGTGACACCATCTCAGTTATCGATACCGTTGAGCGTAAACTGGTTGCTAACATCGTAACCGGCACCAAGCCACATCCTGGCCGTGGCGCTAACTGGATTGACCCTGAGTTCGGTGCTGTATGGGCAACCGTACACCTGGGTGAAGGCCTGGTATCTATCATCAGCACAGACACCTCCAAGAAGACTGCCTGGACTGTTGTTAGAGAGTGGGAACTGGCTGGTAACTCACTGTTCGTGAAGACCCATCCAAACAGCACAAACGTATGGTGTGATAACACCATCAACAAGACGATGGCCAAGACTCTGACCGTCTTCGATATCAACAAGCCTAACGCTAAACCTCAAGAGATCACCTTCGACAAGACCGTTGTACACATGGAGTACAACAAAGCAGGTGACGAAGTTTGGGTATCCCTCTGGGATAAAGACGGTGCCATTGTTGTACTGGACGACAAAACCCGTAAAGAGAAGGCTCGAATCACTGGTTTGGTTGCACCAACCGGTAAATTCAACGTCTATAACACCGTGCATGACATCTACTAAATCGAACCTGATGGTTTGATGTAATAGAGAAAAAGGGGCTGCGGGTAACTGCAGCCCTTTTTTAGTTTTATCGAGGAAATACTGCATGAAAATCAAACTTATAAAATCCCTTCTTCTGGGGGCTATTTTTACAACAGCCACCCTGTCTACTGCTTTTGCACACGAAACCCCAACCGCTCCTGCGGATTGGCTCACAAAAGAGAATGTCTTTTCAGAAGATGATATAGATAAAGCTTTTCTGAAAAAAGCAAAAAAACTCTACAAAAGAAAATGTAAAAAATGCCACGGCCCTAAAGGCGACGGCAAAGGTTCTGCTGCAGCTGATCTAGAGATCAAGCCTCCGGTATTTAACGCAGCAGGCTATATGGCTGACAGGAAGGATGGTCAGTTCTTCTGGATTCTAATGAACGGAAGTGAAGGCACAGACATGGAATCCTATGGCCCAGGCACTGATGTGAATCTATCAGAAGAGCAGCTGTGGTCACTGATCACATACATGCGAAGTGCATTCACTAAATAGTACTTAGTGATACCGTACCTAAAAGGGGAGCTTATGCTCCCCTTTTTTTGTTGAGAAAATTAAATGCTAACGTGAAACTAAGGGGCGCAGACCTGCCATTGTTGTAGCAATACATTCTAAAACTTCCCAAGGATCACCTTTATCTTGGCCTTTAATGCTACGATCGCCCCGTGCGCATAGAGCCAATAACTGCTGCCAACGCCTGCACCGCAACCGCTTAAGACCTTGCCCCACAACAGCCTTGCGCTGATTCCAAATCCGGTAAGCCGCCATGGCCTGATCAGCTGACTGAGCTCGCTCTATTGCAAAGGCCATACTGGCCAGCTGACGAATCTCTCGCGCAAGCGCCCAAAGCACCAAGGTTGCAGGGACACCTTCTGCACGCAGCCCTCTTAACATACGAATCACTCTTACCGACTGGCCTTTCAGTGCGCTATCGACTAAACCAAAAACATCAAAACGGGCACTATCAGCAACCGCCTCTAACAACTTTTCAACCGTGATAACGCCGGGGTCATTTAGCAACAACAATTTTTCAATCTCTTGAGCAGCTGCCAGTAGATTCCCCTCAACCCGCTCAGCCATTATTAACACCACCTCAGCCTCAGGGATCAATCCATTTTTCCGCAACCGCTGCTCAATCCAAGGCTGTAATCGTTGATCATCAATAGGCCAAATCTGAACAAACGCCCCCACACTATCCAGCGCCTTAGCCCATTTGCTATTTTGCTGGGAACGATCCAGTTTAGGACAAGTAACCAGCAGCACTGTATCTGCCGGTGGCCGTTGAGCATACTCAACAAAAGCCAGGCTACCGTTACGCCCTATAGCAGAAGAGGAGAGACGAAGGTCAATAACACGCTTCTCTGCAAATAGAGAGAGGCTGTTTGCCTTCACAGCCAACTCATTCCAATCAAAGCCTTTGCCTGCATCCAGAATTTCACGGCTACCATAGCCCGCCTCTTTTGCTGCTCGGCGCACAGCATCTGCTGCCTCACCCAGCTGGAGGGGTTCATCACCTGTTATAAAATAGATAGGGGAGAGCACTTTAGCCAATTGCGCATCTAATTGATCAATACGTAAACGCATGGCTAAGTCAGGCTACAAAACAGGAAGGATGTCATGCTGACATCTATTGATTGATATTTTTATCACAGTTGTTCCTGCATTCGGTTCACAATGCGTCGAATCAGATCAAGGCGAAGATCCCGTCGCAATAGAGACTCTTCCTGATTTTTACCTAAAATACCGGTCTCACTATTTTCATAGGCTCGCTGAGAACCAACAGATTGATTTTTCATCAACGAGGTTCCGTCCAGGTTCAACAGCTCAAAATTTAGCGCATGGTGAATCTCAAACTCAACCGCCTTGCCTCTGCTATCAACAGACAATACACGGCGATCCTGACGCTGTTTAGATATTTTAAGTAGGCTACTGGCCTTTGATTGATCCGTAATAAGCTGAACATTTGCCGCACCAAAAGCCTGCCGAAACTCCCTGCGCAGAGGGTCATGCTCAGCCACGCCAGAAAGATAGATCGGACTAATAGAGGATGGAAGCTCCGCCGCACCACGCAGATGAAAGCCGCAACCTTGCAACGCAGTCAGTAATAAAACGACCAATATCCCAATAGATAAGCGAAATTTTCTGTGCATTGTTTTCCGGCTCTTGTCTCTGTTTTAACGAACCCACGGCGGGGGCATGATGACTATGTCACTTCGCTACCACGTTTACCAGCTTACCTGGCACCACAACTATTTTCCGTACTTGAGCATCACCAATAAAACGCTGAACAGCCGCATCCGCAAGAGCACGCTCTTCAACCTGCGCTTTATCCGCATCCGCTGAAACCTGAATACGGGCGCGCACCTTACCATTGACCTGAACTACCATCTGAATACTCTCCTGCTTCAGCGCCTCTGGATCAAACTGAGGCCAACTGGCCGCCAGAATATCATCCCCATAACCCAGCTCGCACCACAAGCGGTGAGTGACGTGCGGTGCAATAGGACCCAGCAGGGAGAGCACGAACCCCATACCTTCATGCAATATCGCGCGATCTGACTCGGTATCACCCAACTTATAGAGTGCATTCATGATTTTCATACCCGCTGAAACCACGGTATTAAACTGCTGGCGACCATAATCATGCGTCGCCTGTTTCAATGCCGCATGAATCTCTCGACGAGCGAGCTGCTGAGTTTCATCAAGATGAGAAAACTCACCTGCACCTACTTTTATGCGATCAATATTGTTAGCGGCCAATGCCCACAACCGCTTCAAAAATCGGTGCGCGCCCTCGACCCCATCATCAGACCACTCTAACGATTGCTCCGGCGGCGCAGTGAACATGGTGTACAAACGTACCGTATCAGCGCCATAACGATCAATAAGCTGCTGCGGATCGACACCATTGTTTTTAGATTTAGACATCTTCTCAACGCCGCCGATCTCCACCGGCTGGCCATCCAACTGACTGACGGCTGCAATGGGATGCCCTTTGTCATCCATTTCCACATCAACCTCTGCCGGATTAAACCACTGCTTGCCGCCACTTGATTCATTGCGGTAAAAGGTTTCTGCAACCACCATGCCTTGCGTCAGCAGGTTTTTGATCGGTTCATCGGAAGTCACCAGCCCCACGTCACGCATCAACTTATGGTAAAAACGCGCATAGAGCAGATGCAAAATGGCATGCTCAATGCCACCAATGTAGTGATCAACCGGCAGCCAGTAATCCGCCCGCTGATCCAACATCATCTCATCGGCATCTGGGCACGCATAACGGGCGTAGTACCAGGATGATTCCATAAAGGTATCGAAGGTATCTGTTTCTCGTTCTGCTTCACCACCGCATTCAGGACAGGTTGTATTGCTAAACTCCGGCATCTTTTTGATGGGAGAGCCACCCGAGGCATCAAAGGCCACATCCTCTGGCAATACCACAGGAAGGTCGGCCTTTGGCACAGGTACAATGCCGCACTTTTCACAGTGAATCATGGGGATGGGCGCACCCCAATAGCGCTGGCGGGAAACCCCCCAATCACGCAGTCGGTAATTGACCTGCTTGCCCCCTTTACCTGCTTGCTGCAAATAATCAGCAATAGCATCAAAGGCCGTTTCAGAGGTCAACCCATCAAAAGGGGCAGACTGATTCAGCATCCCCTTTTCAGTGTAGGCGGCTTCAGCTACCGAGCAATCTCCGCCATCTTTGGCGTAGATGACCTGCCGGATGGGGATGCCATATTTGGTAGCAAACTCCCAATCACGTTGATCATGTGCCGGTACGGCCATCACGGCTCCGGTGCCATATCCCATCAGCACAAAATTAGCGGCAAAGACAGGAACGGCCTCCCCAGAGACTGGGTGGGTAACAGACAACCCAATGGGCATGCCTTTTTTCTCAATCGTCTCTATATCTACTTCCGATGTACCACCCTGGCGACACTCATCAATAAAGGCTTGTAGCGCTTGATTATTTTCAGCCGCCTTAAGCGCCAATGGATGCTCTGCGGCTACGGCAACATAGGTCACGCCCATTAGGGTATCGGGACGGGTAGTAAAGACGGTCAGTGCATCATCTGATTCAGGGATGGCAAAATTAAGCTGCACACCTTCTGATCGACCAATCCAATTGCGTTGCATGGTGCGCACCTGCTCTGGCCAACCTTCGAGATTATCCAACTCTGCCAGCAACTCATCCGCATAGGCGGTAATCTTGATGAACCACTGGGGAATCTCCCTGCGTTCAACCAAAGCGCCCGAGCGCCAACCACGCCCATCAATCACCTGTTCATTGGCCAATACGGTTTGATCTACTGGATCCCAATTGACGACGGCATGCTTTCGATAGACCAGCCCTTTTTTATACAACTCGGTAAAAAGCCACTGCTCCCACTTATAATAGCTCGGTTGGCAGGTGGCCAACTCACGCGACCAATCATAGCCAAAGCCCAACCGTTTCAGCTGGTTACGCATATAATCGATATTAGAATAGGTCCAATTGGCGGGCGGCATATTATTTTTAATTGCCGCCCCTTCTGCTGGCAGGCCGAAGGCATCCCACCCCATCGGTTGCAGCACATTTTTACCCAACATGCGTTGTTGTCGGGCAATAACATCGCCAATGGTGTAATTGCGCACATGCCCCATGTGCAACTTGCCACTGGGGTATGGAAACATGGCGAGGCAGTAAAACTTCTCTTTATGACTCTCTTCTGTAGCGCGGAAGCTATTATTGGATACCCAGTAATGCTGGACATCCTGCTCAATTATTGCTGGATTATAGGTTTCTTGCATCTTTATAACAGTAGTGAGAAATTAACCGCAAAAGGATACCTTAGGAGCCGGCCTGATAACCAGCAAATATTGTCATCCAAACGCTTGCTTACAGATAAAAATAGGTCACACTTAAGATAGAGCATCTATATTAACGAGGAGATCATCATGACGCCAAACAATCAAAAAGACACCCTTGAGCACCTGATTGAAGCCTATGACATCATGCTTAAAAGGGTCAGTAATGCCATCGAGAAAGCGGAGCAGACCGCCATTCCTGCGCTAAAAAAGAATATCGAGCATGCCCGAGAGACCGCAATTGAAGTCGGTGAATTGACCCGTGATGAAGCAGAAAAGATTGCCGCTTATCTTGAACGCGATATGCATGACGCGGCAGATTTTCTCTCAGAGACGGGAAAGGAGTTTAAAGACTGGGGTAAATTTGATCTGGAGTTGATTGAAAGCCGACTGCTTGAGATGTTTGCCAATGTCGCGGACAAAACCCGACTTGAATTGGAGGCATTGGCGGAACAAGCTCGCCATGCCTCCCTATACCACACTGGGGAGGTGCCCGGCCCTGGAACCCTGGTCTGTACCACTTGTGAAAAAGAGGTGCATTTTCAAAAAACGGGGCATATTCCACCCTGCGCAGGTTGCCACGGCACAGAGTATCGGCGAATAGCCAAGTCCAATTAAAACGATAAGACTTATAGCAAGCTTGGTTGGCTACAACAGGAACACTGTAGCCAACCCAAGAAAGGCAAGAAAACCAACGACATCCGTCACCGTAGTCAGCAGGACACCCCCCGCAAGGGCGGGGTCAATACCTAACCGTTCAAGCATCATAGGCAGTGCAGCACCTGTTATCGCAGCAAACAGCAGATTGATTGTCAGCGCTACCCCAATCAGCAACGCAATATCGCGGCTATCAAACCAAAGCCCTGCCACCACACCCACAACAACAGCCCAAATTAGACTATTAAGCAAACTAACGGCCAGCTCCTTTATCATTAGGCTGCGCGCATTTTGATTGGTTAATTGTCCCAATGCCAAACCACGAATCACCAGCGTGAGCGTTTGGCTCCCTGCCACTCCCCCCATGCTGGCAACAATCGGCATCAATACTGCCAGTGCCACAATCTGTTCAATGGTGTGTTCAAATAGCCCAATCACCCACGAGGCCAAAAATGCCGTCATCAAGTTTACACCCAGCCAGAGTGCTCTCCGCTTGGCACTCACCACCACTGGGGCAAACATATCGGCATCCTCTGTCAGACCTGCCTGCCCCATAAATTGATGTTCACCCTCTTCACGGATAACATCCACCACATCATCAACCGTGATACGACCAACCAATTTGCCATCATCATTGACCACAGGCGCAGAGACCAGATCATGTTGTTCAAATCGGTTGGCCACTTTACGCTCAGGCCAGGAGGCGGGTATGGGTTTTAGATCCAGCGACATCACTTCAGCCACCGTATCCGACGGCTCATGGGTCAATAGATTGGTGAGAGAGAGCACACCCAGGTATTTATCATCCCGATTGACGACAATCAGGCTATCTGTTTGTGAGGGGATCTTATCCTTGCGGCGACGCAGATAGCGCAACACCACATCGAGCGTGACCTCTGCCCGCACCGTCAGCGTATCCGTGTTCATCATGCCGCCAGCGGTATCTTCTGGATAGTACAGAACCGACTCCAACCGCTCACGCCGCTGCTTATCCAAGGAGTTAATCAGCTCCCAAGTAACGGTTCTGGGAAGATCCTGAATAAGGTCAGCCAGATCATCCGTGTCCATCCCTTCAGCGGCGGCCAGCAACTCCTCCTTATTCATTTTACTGACAAGATCGGTAAAAACCTCATCTGCAAGCTCTACTAAAATTTCACCTTCGCAATCATCCTCCACCAATCCCCAGACAATCTCACGTTTTTCAAGTGGCAATCCCTCCAGCAGATGCGCAATCTCAGCCGGACGCAATGCATTTAACATGCGCGCAACCTGCTGTAAGGTGCCGCTATCCAGCACCTCATGCAGTTTTTGCAGACCGGTCTGCTCGTTATGGTGTTCTGATTGTGTGGCCATGATGGCCTATAACCTACCTGTAGTAAAAACGATGAATCGCAAGTTTAGCAGGCAGGGCGCAGGGACGGGAGGTTTTTCAGTGGGTTACAGGATAAAGCTGTTTAACACAGTGAATAATATCCCTTTCATCCATGTGCTGCATCAGATCAGCAACCTGTTGGGTCAAAGAGCCAATATTACTTGCACGGACGATTCGTTTAGCCTCCAACAACGCACCCGGTTGCATACTAAATTTACGCAAACCCATGCCCAGCAGCAACGGCACATAGAGGGGGTTGCCCGCCATTTCACCACACATACTGACGGATGTATTGGCTGCATGGCCTGCCTGAATCACCAATTGAATCAATTTGAGTATCGAAGGGTGAAGCGGGTCGTAAAGGTAGTTCACCTCATCATCCACTCGGTCAACCGCCAAGGCATACTGAATCAGGTCGTTGGTGCCAATGGAGAGAAAATCCAGCTGTTTAGCAAAGCTATCTGCAGCCAAGGCAGCCGCGGGCACTTCAATCATGCCACCCACGGGAATATCTGGATTGAAGTCATATCCCTCATCTTTTAGCTCTTGCTTCAGCCCTTCAATAATCAGTTTTACCGCGTGCAACTCCTGTAAATTGGATAGCATAGGAATCATAATACGAACCAGCCCATAGGCAGACACACGCAGGATGGCACGCAGTTGAGGCCGGAATAACTTTGGTTCCTTCAAACAGAGGCGAATGGCGCGTAGTCCAAGCGCTGGATTGCTGGCGGGTTGAATATCATGGCAGCAACTGTCCATCTCCTTGTCTGCGCCTAAATCCAGGGTGCGAATGGTGATAGGTATGCCATTTAATCCCTCTACAATTTGTTTGTAACTGGCAAGATGCTCCTCTTCATTGGGTGGATGCGCACGATTCATATAGAGAAATTCCGTGCGGTAAAGCCCCACACCTGCCGCCCCAACATCATTGGTGGCTTCAATATCCTCAGGCAATTCAATATTTGCCATCAGTGTAATCTCCACCCCATCCGCACTAATTGCAGGCTCATGAACCAAGCTTTGCAGGCTTTTAATATGCGCCTGCTCAACCCCCAATCTTTTACGATAGTGATTTAATGTGCGTTCATCTGGATCTGCCAGCACGACACCCTGCTCAGCATCCATAATCAACAACTCACCGTGCTTCAAATATTGCGTCACACGATGAACACCAATAACAGCAGGTATACCCAAACTCCGCGCCAAAATAGCGGTATGTGATACAGGCCCGCCAAACTCCGTAACAAAGGCTGCAACACCTTGGTTGCGCATCAAAATGGTGTCTGCTGGGGTTAGATCCTGAGCCAGAATAATCTTGCCTTTGAGATCCTTTTCATTCGCTACGGCGCTGTCCTGCTGGCCTAGCAGATGTTTTTGGATCTGCCCAACAACATGATCTACATCGTCCTTGCGTGTACGCAGGTAGGGATCTTCCATCGCATCGAATATTTTTACCAACTCATTACGACGCAGCTGCAAGGCCCACTCAGCATTGCAACACTGTGACTGGATGGTCTCTATGGGAGCCTCTACCAACGCGGCATCCTCCAGCATCAGCAGGTGGGTATCAATAAAGGCACAGATATCAGTGGGAGTCGCAGCGGGGATTTGGTCTCGAACCGCATTGAGATCTTTACGCGCATCAAGAACCGCTTGTTGGAATCGGGCAATTTCATGCGGCACATCCTCTCGTGCAATGGTGCGCCTACGTGCTTCTACCTGACCAGACTGCAGATGACAGGCTTCACCAATCGCAATGCTAGAGGTAACACCGATACCAATGCCCGTACAGACCAGTGTCATTCACTCTCTCCAAAACGATCTGCTATGAGCCTTTGTAACGCCTCCATGGTTTCTGCTTCATCTTCCCCTTCCACAATCAAAGAGAGTTCCGAACCTTTGGCGGCAGCCAACATCATCACACCCATAATGCTTTTACCATTGACCTCTTGGCCATTAAAACTCAGCTGCACAGCACTGGAAAACCGACTGGCACAGGTCACCAATTTAGCCGCCGCCCTGGCATGCAACCCCAGTTTATTCACGATAGTGGCATTTTGTTCAATCATTGATTAATCTATAAAAAAAGTTAAAACGCAACATTTTAATTAGCATATCCTGATGCCACGATGCCCCCCATTTTCAACCTTCTCCGTTAATGCAGCTAGGTCTAACTGTGGATAATTCAGCACTTTGACCAGCATAGGGAGACTCACTCCCGCAATAACAGCAACGCGCCCCTCTTCAATCGCACTGCAAGCAATATTGCTAGGTGTGCTGCCATACATATCCGTCATCACCAATACACCCTCCCCCTGATCAAGCTCTTTAATCAAGATTTTCGCCTGTTGACGCTGCTCATCAGGATTACAATCCAGCTTAATATTCATTGTTTTAGCTTGCAGCGGGCAATAACCCAATACCGCTTCTGCTGTCTCCAACAACTCCGCACCAATGCGATTGTGCGTAATTAGCAATAATCCAATGCTCATGGCAACTCCCGATGCCGTGTCAATATATCGCGCCCCTGTGACTGAAAATAGTGGGCAAGTTGCTCTACCACATAGACGGATCTGTGCTGCCCACCTGTACAACCAATGGCAACCGTCAAATAACTGCGCCCCTCCTCTTCAAAAGCGGGAATCCATGTTTGTAAAAAATAGGTGATATCCTCAAGCATTTTTAGAACCTGCTTATCTTTTCCCAAAAAATCAATCACCGGCTGGTCACACCCCGTATAAGAGCGCAGCTCTGCTACCCAATGCGGGTTTGGCAGACATCGTACATCGTAGACAAAATCAGCATCTCGAGGAACACCATGTTTATGCCCAAACGACTGGAACAAAATAGACATCGCTTTTGATGGCTTTGATAGCGTTGTTAGCCGCTGCCGAATCGTGCTGCGCAGCTCATGGATATTGCTATGGGTTGTGTCCACCTTCAAATCGGCATGACTCAACAGTGGTTCCAATAAGGTGCGCTCAAGCTGCACCGCCTCAGCCAACGGCATATCAGGGGCTGTTAATGGATGTTTACGTCGGGTTTCACTAAAGCGCCGAAGAAGCGCCTCATCCTGAGCCTCAAGAAATAGAATCTCACAATCAATGCCCCGTTTGCGGAGATCATCGACAACCGCAGGGGCTTTCAATAGGCAGTCCAAACGGTTGCGCGCATCAATACCAACCGCCGTCAGTTGATAGATTTTATCACCCGACTGAGCCAACTCTTTACCAAAAGACTCCAACATGAATACAGGGAGATTATCCACGCAGTAATAGCCCATATCTTCCAGCGTGTGCAGCGTGGTGCTTTTTCCTGAGCCTGAGAGACCTGTAACAATAATCAGTTTCATCTAATTAGCGCTCAATCAGTATCAGTTTGAGGGTGAATTCTTTGTTTGTTTACTTCATTTTGAAAGATCAGCTTTTGCTGACGCTCAATAAAGTCCTGTCCTGCGTCATAGCCTTTGCGGCGTTGAATATGCTGCCTGACGGCCGTTTCCACCAGAATCGCCAGGCTACGCCCTGGCGCAACCGGAATGGTCACTTCTGCCGTTTTTACACCCAACAACTCCCGAGTGGAGTAGCTGCCCTGTAAGCGATCTATCTCCACCAGCTCCTCTTCACTTAACCGTTTTAAATTAACAATAAGGCGCAGATATTTCTCTTTTTTAATCACACTGTCACCAAACATTGCTCGGATATTGAGTATACCAAGACCTCTCACCTCTAAAAATTCCTGCAAGAGAGGTGGACAGCTGCCCGTCAAAATATCGGGCGCCATGCGGGAAAAATCGGGTGCATCATCCGCAATCAGCCGATGCCCACGGGTAATCAATTCCAGTGCTAATTCGCTTTTACCCACGGCCGAGTCACCCGTGAGCAGAACCCCCATCCCCAACACTTCCATAAATACACCATGAATGGTGATGCTGTCAGCCAATGCGCGGGAGAGGTAGTATTGAAGGTTGCTTAATAGCTTATTATCAGGCAGCGGAGAGCACAGTAATGGTGTATTGGTACGCTCTGCATAGGCAATAAACTCACTGCCAACTTCTGCATCATTAGCCAAGATTACCGCAGCGGGTAGCCCCCAAAATAGCTTATCCATCACATCTTGATGGGAATTTTTACCCAGCGTAGAGAGGTAAGATAGCTCAGCAGGGCCAATAACCTGTATGCGGTTAGGGTGGATATTATTAAGCTGCCCCGCCAGTGGCTGGTTCTGCGCCTCGGGTAATTTGCCTTTTAAATAACGATTACCACCCGCCTCTCCGGCCACCCACTCCAGTGCCAGCTTACCCTTGAGGTTATCAAACAGGTCACGGACAGTAGCAGGAACGCTCATGCATTTTCCTGACAACCATCCACCTGCTGTATGAGCGCCATAACTGCATCACAATCCTGTGCCTTTCTAAGTTGATCACGAAACGACACTTGGCTAAAGAGCGATGCCAGTTTAGCCAGCAACTGAAGATGCTCTTGTGTAGCATCATGGGGCACTAGCAGCCCAAAGAGCAGGTCTACTGGCTGGCCATCAATGGCATCATAATCAACGCCGGATGCTAAACGCACCAGAACTCCGCACGCTTGCTTAATGCCCTTCAAACGTGCATGCGGCAACGCAACGCCATGCCCCAAGCCAGTGCTACCCAGACGCTCACGCTCCAGTAACTGCTCAAATATCTCTTCCGATGATAGATTGGGAGCGGCTGTTGCCAGCAGCTCCCCTACCCGTTCTAATACACGTTTTTTGCTACCTGCTTTGCAGTCGCAATCAACCCGTGTAGCAACAATAAAGTTAGCGGGAAACATAGATCTCTCTAAACAGATTACATAGCTAACCTAAATTTAATTCCAACTTTAGGTTGGGCTCTCTGTTGGCTCCAAATTATTACGGTGGTTTTTTGTTTTTTCTTTATGCTTTTTCACTTGTCGGTCTAATTTATCAACCAACGAATCAATAGCGGCATACATATCTTCCTGTACTGACTCTGCAAAAACATCGGCTCCATTCAGGTGAAGGGTAGCTTCTGCTTTTTGGCGTAATTTTTCAACTGTAAGGATGACATGCACATTTGACACATGATCAAAATGTCGCTCAAGCCGCTCAAATTTAGTTCCTACATAGTCACGTAAAGAATCGGTAATATCGATATGATGTCCGGTCAGGCTGATCTGCATTGTAAACTCCTGATTATATAATGCCTATATAAGGCGCTTTCGTTCATTTGATGGCGGGATCGCCATGGACTCTCGGTATTTGGCAACAGTACGTCGAGCGACCTTGATGCCTTGATCCGAGAGTATGGACGCGATTTTATTGTCGCTGAGCGGCTTATTAGGCATTTCAGCGGCAATCAACTTTTTAATGAGCGCACGAATCGCTGTTGCTGAGCACTCACCCCCTCCCGTTGTACCCACATGGCTGGAGAAAAAGTATTTGAATTCTAAAGTACCCCGCGGCGTATGCATATACTTCTGTGTCGTAACACGCGAAATAGTTGATTCATGCATCTCCAGCTCTTCGGCCACATCTCTGAGCACTAAAGGCTTCATCGCCTCTTCACCGTAATCAAAAAAAGGGCGTTGAAATTCTACAATTTTAGTCGCTACTTTAAGCAGGGTATCATTACGACTCAGTAGACTTTTAATAAACCAGCGCGCCTCCTGCAGGTGACTTTTTAAGCAGTTGTTGTCATCACTATTGTCTGCCCGTTTAATCAGACCAGCATACTCATTGTTAACTCGTAGACGTGGCGTGGAGTCTGAGTTTAGTTCAACACGCCAAACATTATCCTTCTTAAATACAAAGACATCTGGGACAACATAAGGGGAGGGCGATTCGGTTATCAGGCTACCTGGATGGGGGTTGAGCGAACGAATAAGATGATTGATTTGCGCAACATCTTCGTCAGAGATTTTTAGTGCCTGTTTGATTTTAGCCTGATCCTGCCGTGCCAATAGATTAAAATAATTATCTACCAGCTGAATAGCAAGTGCCAATAACGGGGTCTCTTCAGGCAGCTGCTGAAGCTGAAGCAACAAACACTCCTGAGGATCTTTAGCTGCAACGCCGGGGGGGTCAAAGGTTTGGATCCGGTGTAAAACGGCTTCAACTTCAGAGAGATCTATCTCTTCATCTTCCAAACCTTCATGGATCTCTTCTAGGGCACAGGTCAGATATCCATTTTCATCAATCGCATCAATGATAGCTGTCGCAATCATCAAGTCCGTCTCACTGAACAGCGATAGATTCATCTGCCATATCAGGTGGTCATCCAGTGTCTTGGTGATATCTTTGAGTAAAAGAAACTCGGTATCAGCACTTTCACGCTGGCTACCCGACTGAGGCGCCGCAATGCTGTCATAGACATCATCCCACGCACTATCAACAGGAAGCTCTTCTGGCATGTCATCCGATGCCCCGTTGACCTCCTGTTCGCTACTTGGGGTATCCTGAGAAGTATCTTTGTTTGCCTGCTCGGTTTTATCTAATAATTCACGAGAGAGACTGTTTTCTTCCTCCACTTCAAGCATCAGGTTTGAATCGAGGACATCCTGTATCTCTTGTTTGAGATCCAAGGTAGAGAGTTGCAGCAGCTTTATGGCCTGCTGCAATTGCGGGGTCATTGTGAGGTATTGCCCAAGACGAAGCTGTAGCGTCTGCTTCATACGAGCCTATGACAGGAAAAGTAGTGCATTTCTTATATTGATCCCATTATTCACATTCTAGCCCAAAATTTGAGGCATCGTGCCTACATGCTGAAATCTTCTCCAAGATAAACCGCCCGAACCTCGTCATGCGCTAAAATAGCGTCCGGCGCGCCTTCAGCTAATACCATGCCTTCACTCACAATATAAGCTCGGTCACAGATACCGAGGGTCTCTCGGACATTATGATCTGTAATTAATATGCCTATTCCAAGACTGGCCATCTGTTTGATTATTTTCTGGATGTCGACGACAGAGATAGGATCAACCCCAGCAAAAGGCTCATCCAATAAAATAAAGCGCGGCTCCATCGCCAATGTGCGAGCAATCTCCAATCGTCGCCTTTCACCCCCAGAAAGGCTCATGGCAAGGCTGTCACGAAGATGGGCGATGCTGAGCTCTTGCATCAGCTTTTCACACTTCGTTTTACGCACTTCGCCAGATAACTCCTTTCGCGTCTCCAGAATGGCCATGATGTTGTCCCGCGTGCTGAGCTTTCTAAAGGTCGATGGCTCTTGTGCCAAATAGCCCAATCCCAACTGAGCACGGGCATGCATGTGGAGCAATGTAATATCATGATGACCCAGGGAGATGCTGCCTTTTTCTACCGGAACCAATCCCACAATCATGTAAAAACACGTCGTTTTACCCGCCCCGTTTGGCCCCAGCAAACCGACTACTTCGCCATTAGCAACCTCTAGCGAGATACCGTTTACAACAGAACGCTTGTTATATTGTTTAGCCAGCCCTTTGGCTGAAAGGGTCATCATTTTGTAGCAGCGCTTTTCTTACGAGGAGCCAGTATTGTTTTAACACGTCCCGATTTCACGGCTCTCTTCCCACCCGTTACAGCTGCACCCGCCTTCATGACCGCATTGACCCTATCGTAAGTTATGCGCTGGCTGGTGAGCTTATTCCCATCACCCGGTAAAAGTACGGCATTTCCAATCATATGAAGCAGCTCGCTATTCGTATTATATTCGATGCGTGAGGCATTACCTTTTACATCCCGATCCTTGCCGTCTGGGCGCTGCTGAAAATAGGCTGGCTTGCCTACGGCCTCTAAACGATCCGTATTCCCTTCACTTTGAAAAACAAAGACCTTATCCGCTTTTAATTTGATACTGCCTTGAATTACCACCACAT
>JAJRWL010000161.1 GCA_024276875.1 Gammaproteobacteria bacterium | reverse complement strand
TTTCACTCAAAACCCTGTCAAGTAAAAACGCACCTGAATTGAAAATATTTTGGAATCTGCTCGGATTGAGAAACTAGCATGCCACAGGTTATTGAGAAGTTACTGTAATGCCTTTTTCAACTGATTTTTCTAGGTTTATAAGTCTGTAGTCGTGCTTTTGCTTCCCGTTAAACTCATCTTTTTTTACCCCCCTCCCCTTGACTATCCACTTTTCGCCCCTATTATTAGCACTCACATGCGGTGAGTGCTAATAACTTGCTGCTTTAAACGTGTGAAATAATTTATCTAGCTACTATTAACGGAGATAGCAATCAATGAATATTCGTCCGCTGCACGATCGTGTGATCGTTCGTCGTAAGGAAGAAGAGCGCACCACCGCATCTGGCATCATCATTCCAGATGCGGCTACAGAGAAGCCAATCATGGGTGAAATCCTGGCCATTGGTAAAGGTAAAATCCTGGAAAATGGCGATGTGCGTCCTCTGGATGTACAGGTTGGCGATACCGTACTGTTTGGCAAGTACTCTGGTACCGAAGTGAAGGTTGATGGTGAAGATATTCTCGTCATGCGCGAAGAAGACATCGTAGGCGTTGTTGAGTCTTAATTGAACGCTTAACAACTGTTGAGCAATTTTGCGCGCTTGCTCGCTGCATGCTCAACACCCTGACAAACACATATCTATTAAGGAATATATCATGGCAAAAGAAGTAAAATTTGGTGATGACTCCCGCGCCCGTATGTTGGCCGGTGTCAACGTACTGGCTAATGCAGTCAAAGTCACCCTGGGTCCTAAAGGCCGCAACGTGGTTCTGGAGAAGAGCTTTGGTGCGCCAACCGTAACCAAAGATGGTGTCTCTGTTGCCAAAGAGATTGAGCTGACTGACAAGTTCGAAAACATGGGTGCTCAGATGTTGAAAGAGGTTGCTTCTCAGACCTCTGATGTAGCAGGCGATGGCACCACTACCGCAACGGTACTGGCTCAAGCCATGCTGCGCGAAGGGCTGAAAGCTGTTGCAGCTGGCATGAACCCAATGGATCTGAAACGTGGTCTTGATAAGGCCGTTGGTGCTGCGGTTGAAGAGCTGAAAACCCTCTCTAACCCTTGTGCTGACGACAAAGCCATCACCCAGGTGGGTACCATCTCTGCCAACTCTGATACCGATATCGGCGAGAAGATTGCTGAAGCGATGCAGAAAGTGGGCAAAGAGGGTGTTATCACCGTTGAAGAGGGTTCAACCTTTGAGATGGAGTTGGACGTTGTCGAGGGCATGCAGTTTGACCGCGGCTATCTCTCTCCTTACTTTATCAACAATCAGCAGAACATGAGTGCTGAGCTTGAAGCCCCTTACATCTTGCTGGTGGAAAAGAAGATTGCCAATATTCGCGATCTGCTACCGACCCTGGAAGCTGTTGCAAAAGCGGGCAAGCCACTGCTGATTATCGCTGAAGATATCGAAGGCGAAGCACTGGCCACGCTGGTTGTGAACAGCATCCGCGGCATCGTTAAGGTCTGTGCCGTCAAGGCTCCGGGTTTTGGTGATCGTCGTAAAGCCATGTTGCAGGATATTGCTATCCTGACCGGCGCTACCGTGATTGCTGAAGAGGTAGGTCTCTCTCTGGAGAAGGCCGGTCTTGAAGAGCTGGGTACTGCCAAGAAGATTCAGATCACCAAAGAGAACACCACTCTTATCGACGGTGCAGGCAGCGAGAATGATATCAAGGGTCGTGTTGAGCAGATCCGTGCTCAAATCGAAGAAACCACCTCTGATTATGATAAAGAGAAGCTGCAAGAGCGCGTTGCCAAGCTGGCAGGTGGTGTTGCTGTAATCAAGGTTGGTGCGGCGACCGAAGTTGAGATGAAAGAGAAAAAGGCGCGTGTTGAAGATGCACTGCATGCAACCCGTGCTGCGGTAGAAGAGGGTGTGGTTGCTGGTGGTGGTGTGGCGCTGGTTCGCGCACTACAGGCCATCAAAGACCTTGAAGGTGTCAACCATGACCAGAATGTAGGTATTGCGCTGGCATGTTGTGCCATGGAAGAGCCGCTGCGTCAGATCGTTGCCAACTGCGGTGAAGAGGCCTCAGTGGTTCTCAACAAGGTTGCAGAGAACACCGGCAACTATGGTTATAACGCAGCGACCGGCGAGTATGGCGATATGATCGCAATGGGTATTTTGGATCCAACCAAGGTGACCCGTGCAGCACTGCAAAATGCAGCATCTGTTGCCGGTTTGATGATCACCACCGAAGCCATGGTAGCAGAAGAGCCTAAGGAAGAGGGTGCAGGCGGTATGCCTGATATGGGCGGTATGGGTGGTATGGGTGGTATGGGTGGTATGGGCGGCATGATGTAAGCTGTCTGTAACAACTGTAGGCTCAAAAGCCCCGCTAGTTTTAGCGGGGCTTTTTTATTAGGTAAAGCCCTCAAGTGGATATGTTGGGTAGATAATGGCACTTCTCTGGTGGTATCGTTGAGTGAATGGGTTGGTTTGGGAGTGATCGTGTGGAATTGAATGGTGCTGAGATTCTGGTTCAGAGTCTAAAAAAAGAGGGTGTTGGGTATCTGTTTGGATATCCGGGTGGAGCGGTGCTGCATATCTATGATGCACTTTTTCAGCAACAGGATGTGCAGCATATTCTGGTTCGGCATGAGCAGGCTGCTATTCATGCAGCGGATGGCTATGCTCGTGCCACAGGAGAACCTGGCGTTGCGCTGGTCACCTCAGGCCCTGGCGCAACCAATGCACTGACGGGCATTGCCACTGCCTTTATGGACTCTATTCCACTGGTGGTTTTTACCGGTCAGGTGCCGACCCCCTTCATTGGTAGTGACGCCTTTCAAGAGGTGGATGCTATTGGTATCACACGCCCCTGCGTCAAGCATAATTTTCTGGTCAAAGATGTTCGTGATCTAGCAGTAACCATCAAAAAGGCATTCTATATTGCAGCCTCAGGGCGGCCAGGCCCCGTGGTGATTGATGTGCCAAAGGACGTGACGGATCCCTCCATTAAGATCCCATTTAGCTATCCTAAAAAGGTTGCACTGCGCTCCTATAATCCGGTAAAAAAAGGCCATAAAGGGCAGATTAAAAAGGCTGTTGATTTGATGCTGTCCGCTAAGCAGCCGATGATCTATTCTGGCGGTGGTGTCGTCATTGGCGATGGTGTCAAAGAGCTGCGTGAATGGGTGAAAATCTTGGGCTTTCCTATTACCAGCACCTTAATGGGTCTGGGGGCTTACCCTGCTACAGATAAGCAATTTCTCGGCATGTTAGGAATGCATGGCACTTATGAAGCCAATATGGCGATGCACAACTGTGATGTGCTGATTGCGATTGGTGCGCGTTTTGATGACCGAGTCACGGGCAAGATCAAAGAGTTTTGCCCTGATGCCAAGATTATTCATATCGATATTGATCCGGCCTCTATCTCTAAAAATGTGCGGGTGCATATTCCCATTGTGGGACTGCTGAAGGAGGTGCTGGCTGAGATGGTGAAAATAGTGAAAGGGCACAAGAGTCAGCCTGATGCTGAGACACTTAAACCCTGGTGGTCGCAGATCCATGAGTGGCAGGAGAAAAAGTGCCTGCAATATGAAGATGAGGGCGGGTTGATAAAACCGCAGCGGGCACTTGAAACCCTGCAAAAAGTAGCGGGCGACGATGTTTATATGGCCTCAGATGTGGGTCAGCATCAGATGTGGGCGGCACAGTATTTCAAGTTTGATCAGCCGGCGCGTTGGCTCAATTCAGGTGGTTTTGGCACCATGGGTTTTGGTCTGCCTGCGGCCGTGGGGGCTAAATTAGCACATCCAAATTCAGAGGTGATCTGCATAACGGGTGATGGCAGTTTTCAGATGAACATTCAAGAGCTGGCAACCTGTCAGCAATATAATTTACCGCTGAAGATTATCCTGCTCAATAACCATCATTTGGGCATGGTGCGTCAGCTACAGGAATTTTTTATGGATGGGCGTTACGCAGCCGTAGCGCTGGATGGTTCACCCGATTTTGTCAAAGTGGCTGAAGCCTACGGTCATGTGGGCATGCGTGTAGAGAAACCGGCAGAGCTGGAGTCTACATTGCGCAAGGCATTTGCGATAAAGGATCAGCTTGTTTTGGTGGAGGTGATGATCGATCCGACAGAAAATGTCTACCCGATGATTGAGGCGGGGCAAGGTCAGCACAAGATGCACCTCGCGCCTAGCTGTAGTTGTTGCTCAGAGGATTAGTTATTATAGCCGTCAGGCAGTCACGCCACTTGGCCGGTTTTCTGCCGCCAATGTGCCTTTTATTCCTTATTCCAATAAGTGCTAGTGATAGAGCGAATAACCCATTTTGGTGATAAGGCTTGTCATGTAAAATAGACCATCATGCCCAGTTTAGTTAGCTGGGTTTTTTTATATTAATATTAAAGAGGAATGCACGGTGATTGAAGCGGAAAAATATATCAAGCAGGAAGATTTTGAGCGATTAGAGGTTGCCCTGCAGGATTATTTGGACGAGAAGATTGATCACAATCAGTTGGTTGGTGAGCGTTTGATGCTTGGGGTATATGGGCAATGGCAGGAAAATCTCTGCATGGTTCGCTCCAAACTGCCAGGCGGTGATGTGCCTCTCTCTTATCTGTTAGGGTACGCGGAAGGTTTGGATGCCGTTGACTGTATGGCGACGGTGCATATTACGACCCGCCAGGATATCCAGTACAATGATGTGCCGCTTGATCAGACACCAAAGCTATTGCGGCTGCTGGCAGAGCACAATATCACCACGCGCGAAGCCTGTGGCAATACCGTGCGAAATGTCTCGGGATGCCCCATGGCCGGTGCTTGTCAACGTGAGCATGTCGATGTTATTCCTTATATTGAGTCAACTGCCGCCTACTTGGTGCGTAATCCACTGACACAATCATTGCCGCGAAAATTTAAGATCACCTACTCTGGTTGTGAGGTCGATTGTGCACAGGGTGCCATTCAGGATCTGGGTTTTGTAGCCACCCGTAATAGTGAAGGTCAGCCAGGTTTTAAAGTGCTTGCAGGGGGGGGGTTGGGGCCTCAATCGCGCCAAGCTATCGTTATTGATGAGTTTTTGCCTGAGGAGCTATTGCTGCCCGCGTCACAAGCCGTGTTGGCGATGCATGATAAATATTCAGATCGTAAACGGAAGTCTCGTTCGCGTATCAAGTTTTTGGTCGAGCGCTTTGGTGCTGAAGGCTTTGTTGAAAAGTATCGTGAAGAGCTAGCACGCACCGTTGCAGCCTTTGATACGGATCTAGCACCAGTCGGTCAGTGGCGACAAGCGCAGGAAGATGCCGCAGCCTGTGGGCATGGCGCACCT
>JAJRWL010000160.1 GCA_024276875.1 Gammaproteobacteria bacterium | reverse complement strand
TTTTTGCACAGTGCCTGAGCTGGATGAGCTGATGTCAGGTCGCGTAAGCATCAACCAATTGCGCGAGGTTTCAATTGAGGATCTGCTGGGGCGAGAAACGGTCTCGCTGGATTGTGATAGCATTCGTAATAATTTGACAGGTAAAACGATTCTTATCACGGGTGGCGGAGGCTCTATCGGCTCTGAACTGTGCCGCCAGATTGCCCAGCTGGAACCGGCAAACCTGCTGTTACTAGATCAATCTGAATTTAACCTCTATGCCATTGAGATGGAGTTGAGAGAGCAGTTCCCCGCACTGCAGCTGCACGCTTATATTGGTGACGTGGGGGATAGGGCGACGGTTGAACAGCTGTTTGCCAAGCATACGCCTGATACTGTTTTTCATGCCGCAGCCTATAAGCATGTCCCATTGCTTGAGCATCAGGTGCGTGAGGCCGTTAACAATAATGTGCTTGGAACCCACAATGTTGCAGCAGCGGCAGATCGGCATGGTTGTTCTAAATTTGTACTGATATCTACTGATAAAGCGGTCAATCCGGCAAATATAATGGGGTCTACCAAGCGGCTGGCCGAACTTTTCTGTCAGAACCTTGATGCTCGCTCAGCAACGCGCTTTATAACGGTGCGCTTTGGTAATGTATTAGATTCTGCGGGCAGCGTTGTTCCTCTGTTTCGCAAACAGATCGAGGCGGGCGGCCCCGTGACGGTCACCCACCCAGATATGGAACGCTACTTTATGACCATCCCCGAGGCGACCCAGCTTATTATGCAGGCGGTGGTTATTGGTGATGGCGGTGAGATCTTTGTGTTGGATATGAATGATCCGGTAAAGATCAGCTATCTGGCAGAGCAGATGATTCGCTTGTCGGGAAAGATGCCGGGTGATGATATTGAGATCAAATATATTGGCCTGCGGCCAGGTGAAAAGCTTTATGAAGAGCTGTTTCATGAGCAGGAAAAGCTGCAACAGACCGGCCATGAAAAGATCCTGTTGGCACAGCATCGCAAGGTAGATTGGGAGATGTTATGTGTCGCTATGGCTGATATGGAGCAGGCCTGTCAGCAGTTTGATAATGCCTGCTTGATGCAACAGCTGCAAAAGCTGGTGCCTGAGAATCGTATTGGTCAGAGCTGACGGGATTCAAATGGGAAAACCAAAAAAACAGCCATCCGGCCTCTCGCTATTAGCCCCCCGATACTGGCCTGCCTGGCTTGGCATTTCTATGCTGTGGCTGACTGTTTTGCTACCCTATGCTTGGGTGATGGCACTGGGTCGCTCCATCGGTAGATTAAGTTTTCGTTTCGCCAAAAAACGGCGGTGCATTGCTGAGATCAACCTCCAGCTCTGCTTTCCTGAGTGGGATCAAAACCAGCGGCAGCAGATGCTAAAGGCGCATTTTGAAGCGTTGGGCATGGGGTTGCTTGAGATTCCCATGGGGTGGTGGATGCCATCGAGCCGATTGCAGAAACTGGTGCATATTGAAGGGCTGGAGCATTTGGAAAATGCAAAGCAGGGAGGCAATGGGGTCATTATGCTCACCGCCCACTTCACCTCACTTGAACTGGGTGGGCGTTTGCTCTCATATCATGCCCCCTTCCACACGATGTATCGTCAGCACGACAATCCGGTAGTGGAAAAGATCATGGCTCGCAACCGCATCAGATGGTTGGAGAAGGCCATTCCACGGGATGATGTGCGCAGCATGATTCGCAGCCTTAAAGGTAATCACGTAATCTGGTATGCGCCAGATCAAAATGCGCAGCGCAAGACAGGGGTGTTTGTTAATTTTTTTGGCCAAGTAGCGTCAACCAGCACTGGTACGGCGCGGTTAGCAAAACTGACAAAAGCGGCTGTGGTGCCTTACTCTATAGTGAGGTGTGATGATGGCGGAGGCTACAATATAGTGCTGGAGCCTGCATTGACGGACTACCCCTCTGGCGATCTTGCGGCAGACACGCAGCGAGTTAACGATATTATTGAAGGTTGGGTAAGAAAAAATCCTGCGCAGTATCTTTGGATTCACCGGCGCTTTCGGACGCGCCCTACAAGAGGTGATCTCACGCCTTATGATGGCATCTGATGCAAACGCTATTGTTCAATAATTTTCAAGCACTTATAATCCATCTTTTTGCCTAATCCTACCATGCCTGAGCCAATTACAATATCGAGCCGAGAACTCTATCTTCGGCTGTTAAGCCATGTGAAGCCCTACTGGCGACAGTTTGGCGGCGCTATTTTTGCGACGGTTATTCTTGCGCTCACTGAACCCGCAATTCCGGCGTTGTTGAAACCGCTGTTAGATGGCACCTTTGTCGATAAGGATCCGGATTACATGTTTTGGATACCGATTGCACTGGTGGCGCTGTTTTTGATACGGGGTGTGATGGGGTTTTGCAGTAGCGTGGCGTTTGAATGGGTGTCGGGCAAACTGGTCTACGATCTGCGTCGATTGATGTTTGAGCGGATTCTTCGTTTTCCAACCGCCTATTTTGACGCTAACGCCACAGGCAATGTGATAAATAAAGTCACCTTTAATGTCAGTCAGGTGACTACGGCCGCCACCCGTGTGTTGGTGATTCTGGTAAAAGATAGCATCTCAATCATTGGCTTGATTGGCTGGATGCTCTACCTGGATTGGCAGCTGACCCTAACGGTATTCATTTTGATACCCGCAATAGCGTGGATGGTAAAAATCCTGGCGGTACGGTTACGCAAGATAAGCCGTGAACTCCAGGCCACGATGGGTGACATGACGCATGCCCTGGAAGAGGGTTCGCGCGGTCATAAAGTGATCAAGGTTTTTGGTGGACAACAGGCTGAAAAAGCGCGCTTTGATAAGTTGGCTAACTGGGTGCGGCGTTACAATCTAAAGGCGAAGATCGCAGGCTCTGCCAATGCACCTGTTGTCGAAGCCGTCGGGGCATTGATGCTGACCATCCTGATCGCCTCGGCAGATAATATGACGGTCGGTGCTTTTGTCTCATTTCTTACTGCGATGGGGCTGCTGTTTCCTCCTATCAAGCGGATCACAGGCATTAACCACCCATTGCAACGCGGGCTTGCAGCCGCCGAGACGGTATTTGGGTTGATTGATGAACCCGCAGAATCGGATGCAGGTCGCCAAAGGATTGAGCGTGCTAAAGGTCGAGTTGAATTTAATGTGGTCACCTTTCGTTATGAACAGGCCAGTAAAGATGCATTGAGCAATGTCAGCTTTACAATAGAGCCGGGGACGACAGTGGCATTGGTGGGGCCATCAGGTGGTGGCAAGACGACCATTGCCAGTCTGATCCCCCGTTTCTACGTGCCATCACAGGGAAAAATTTTGCTGGATGGTGTCAACATACAAGATCTGCAATTGGTTAATTTGCGTGAAAATCTCTCCTATGTTGGGCAAGATCCTACCCTGTTTAATGACACTATTGGTGCCAATATTGCCTTTGGGCAGAAGCGAGCATTGGATCTGCAAGAGTTGGAAAAGATCGCGAAATCCGCCCACGCATTAGAATTTATTCAGGGGTTGCCACAGGGATTTGATACGCTGGTGGGTGAAGATGGCGTGCGTCTTTCGGGTGGACAAAGGCAGCGCATCGCCATTGCTCGCGCCCTGCTCAAGGATGCGCCTGTGTTGATTTTGGATGAAGCCACTTCGGCACTGGATACGGAATCTGAGCGCCATGTACAGGCGGCATTGCGTAGCCTGACAAAAAACCGGACAACACTGGTGATTGCACACCGACTCTCAACGATTGAACATGCCGATCTTATTTTAGTTGTTAAAGAGGGGCAGATTGTCGAGACAGGCAAACATGAAGAGCTGTTGGCAATAAACGGTGAATATACCAAACTCTACCAAAACCAGTTTCAGCCAAAGGCTACTGAACATGACCAGGCTGCGCCATGAAACTTATCTCTGGCGACGAGTATCAGAGGCTGGCACAGGGAGTCAAGGTATTAGAGCGTGATGCCTTTGGTGATAAGGTGTTGCTGCGAAAGGATGATCGCATTATCAAGCTGTTTCGAATCAAACGCCTGCTGAGCCTTTCATTTGTCTACCCCTACTCGCTAAGATTTGCTCAAAATGCGCGGAAATTGAATAGATTGGGTGTGCCATCAGTGCGGGTTGATACACTTTTTTACTGCTCATCCATCCGTCGGCATGGGGTGGTCTATCCTCTATTGCCAGGTGAAACATTAAGTGAAATATTGGCGGGTAGCCAGGATAGAGATGGCCTAATGTTGCAACTGGCAAGATTTATTGCAGAGCTGCACCAAAAAAAGATCTACTTTCGGTCACTGCACCTCGGGAATGTACTGCGGCTAACCGATGGCGGACTGGGATTGATTGATGTGGCAGACCTGAGTTTCCGCCCCTTTCCTTTGACTGTTTGGCAGCGTAAGCGCAATTTTCGGCATCTATTTAGGCGTGCTGAGCACAGAGCGTTGTTTGAGCAATTTGGCATTGAGCAGTTCATTGCATACTATCTCGATGCCGCTAATATTCCGCATCAAAAAAGGGCTGAATTTCAGTCTCTATAATTAAGGCATTAAAAGCGACTATGGCAGTTGATATTCCAGAATTTAATCAGGCGCGCATCCTGGTCGTCGGCGATGTGATGCTGGATCGTTACTGGCATGGCAGCACCGACCGCATCTCACCAGAAGCGCCGGTGCCGGTGGTGCATGTGGGTAAAAATGAGGAGCGCCCCGGCGGTGCAGGCAATGTTGCACTTAATATTGCCGTGCTGGGTGGGCAGGTGACCCTGATGGGCGTTGTCGGTGATGATGAGCCAGGCCGTGCGTTAGCGGATGCGCTTTCAAAAGCAGGGGTTGAGTGCTGTTTTGAGTCGCTGCAACAGTTTCCTACCATTACAAAACTGCGCGTAGTCAGCCGTCATCAACAGTTGATCCGGATGGATTTTGAGGATGGCTTCCCGGGTTTCGATTCCAGCAAACTGTTACTGGCATTTGAACAGCAGCTGGCTTCGCATGATGTGGTGGTGCTCTCTGATTATGGCAAAGGCACACTGTCTGATATTGGGGAATATATTCAACGTGCGCGTGCGGCGGGTAAGCCGGTGTTGGTTGATCCCAAGCTGAAAGATTTTACTCACTATAAAGGTGCCACACTGATCACCCCTAACATGCAGGAGTTTGAGGCGGTTGTGGGTGTTTGTGAAAGTGATGAAGTGGTGGTTGAGCGGGGTCAGGCGCTGTTGGAGCAGCATGAGTTGGCATCGCTGCTGATTACCCGAGGTGAAAAAGGGATGACGTTGTTGCAGCGACAGGCTGAGCCGCGACATCTCCCCACCCATGCCCGTGAGGTCTTTGATGTGACGGGTGCGGGTGACACGGTCATCTCCGCATTGGCGGCTGGGTTGGCGGCGGGTCTGCCATTGGAGTCTGCGACCCAGCTCTCTAATCTGGCGGCGGGTATTGTGGTGGGCAAGTTGGGGACGGCATCGGTGACGGTCGATGAGCTCAAATGGGCGCTCAGTGAACATCAAGTGGTACACCGTGGCGTTGTCACAGAAGCGCAACTGGTCGAGGCGATGGCCACCTGCCAAGCCCGTGGTGAACGCATTGTCTTCACCAATGGCTGTTTTGATATCCTGCATGCGGGGCATGTGACCTATCTGGAACAGGCCAGTCGTATGGGTGATCGACTGATTGTTGCGGTGAATGTGGATGAGACGGTGCGTGCGCTCAAAGGGGCAGACCGTCCTGTCAATATCCTGGCCAGACGCATGACAGTGCTGGCCGCCTTGGCCTGTGTCGATTGGGTCGTCTCTTTTTCGGAAGAGACGCCAGAGCGGTTGATCTGCAAGCTGATGCCCGATTATCTAATAAAAGGGGGGGATAACAATCCCGATGATATCCCTGGCGCACGTTGTGTGAGAGAGGCCGGCGGTGAGGTGCTGGTGATGAGTTATGTCGATAATTGCTCAACCACCGGCCTGATTGCAGAGATCCGTGATAGGGACAGATCTTAGCGACGGTGATGGGCAGACAAATATCAGTTGATGTGGTTATTTTCGGTGGCGGGATTGCCGGCCTCTGGACGTTGGCACGGCTGCGTCAAGCGGGTTATGCCGCTATTCTGCTTGAGACAGGTGCGCTCGGCGGTGTTCAGACGATGGCGGCGCAAGGGATTATCCATGGTGGGACTAAATATGCATTAACCGGCGCGGCCAGTGATGCCACTCAGGCTATAGGCGACATGCCACAGCGTTGGCGAGCCTGTCTGGCGGGAGAGGGAGAGCTGGATCTTCGTCGGGTGCGGGTGTTGTCTCAATATCAGCATCTTTGGTCTACCGAAAGCCTGGGTTCGCGCATGACCGGCTTCTTTGCCAGCAAACTGATGCGTAGCCGAATGGTTGCTGTTGCAGGCGGCAATCGACCCAAGCTATTTCAGACCCCCTCGTTTAAAGGGAGTGTTTATCGGTTGGAAGAGCCGGTGCTGGACGTGCCCTCTTTAGTGGCTGAATTGGTGCGCCAGCAGGGGGATGCCTGTTTTCAGATCGAATCAGATGCCGTGCAATTTAATGTGGCACAACCCCGTTGCCTGACGATTACAACAGATGCAGGCAGGCTCTTAATAGCGGCGCAGCAGTTGATATTTGCTGCGGGTGTCGGTAATGAGGCTTTATTAAAACAACGGGGTCGCCAATCCCCGCAGATGCAACGCCGCCCGCTGCACATGTTGATGGCTCGTGGATCGCTGCCCCCACTCTATGCTCACTGTTTGGGCGCCAGCGCCAATCCACGTCTGACCATAACCAGTTATCCACTGGCTGAGAATGAAGCTGTTTGGCATCTTGGCGGTCAGGTTGCAGAGCGTGGTGTGGCGCGTGATGAGATGACGCAAATTGCAGCCGGCAAGGCGGAACTTGCTGCGTTGCTACCTTGGCTTGATGCAACAGATATTCATTGGTCAACCCGCCGAATTGATCGGGCAGAGATCGCCACCCCAGGTGGCAAACGCCCCGATAGCTGGTGTGTTCAAAATGAGCAGGGTGTAATGACGGTCTGGCCAACCAAGTTGGCATTCGCCCCCTGTCTGGCGGCGGATGTGTTGAGTTATCTG
>JAJRWL010000159.1 GCA_024276875.1 Gammaproteobacteria bacterium | reverse complement strand
GCTATGAGCCTCAAAAGCTATTTCTTTGATAATTTCAGGCGTAAGGCCGATTTTTTCTAGGCGGTGTTTTACATCCAAAGGATCACTAACTATTACTGGTTTAGGGTTTCTCATGAGATACTCGTGCACTATGTTGATTAATTAGACCTACATTGTAGCCCTAAAAAATCAACACCGTCAAATTTAGTTTAGTTTGTTCATAGTCTTCCATCACCTCGTTCCCACGCTCTGCGTGGGAATGCATACGAGAAGTGGCAACACTGAGGTGTGTACAAACTGCACGGAGGTATGCATTCCCACGCAGAGCGTGGGAACGAGGAAGCTGATAAAGCTCATCCAGCCTGTCTGCGTACTCTCTTAGGGCGGAATTTGCTACACCGTCATCAGTCTGCACATCTACGGCTAAAACCCTCATGGCACCCGCTATTGTTTGTGTTGATGATCTCATAATAATTAATCGCTCCAGCTGTAAAGCTCTGTATGATCTAAATCCTGATCATGCAGAGGGTTTTCCATGTTAATCCCACCGCGTGATCCAATTACATATTTAATCCACGCTTCAAACTCTTCATTGGTGTGTTGTGGTAACTTGTCTCTATCTATTTTAAATGTAACTGAGGTTGTCATCTTTCAACTCCTAGTTTCTGCCTCTTCGATCAAGCCTAACAAGTAAAATCAAGCTGAGCAGGTTAGTCGGTAGTTTTGTTCTGGCACCCAGCGTGCCACCTTATTTTCACGTTATTCAAACAACTCTTTCTGCCTGCTGTTCTCCTGCTGGCAATGGCGGGCGTGGATTATCCTTATCCAGCGGGCGGTAAAACCGACATCCAGCGCCACATCCAGCTCTGACTCGCCATTGGCTCTGCGTTGGGCTATGGCCGCATGCAGCGCGGCTCTGGCGACGGCGTCACATTTGGGTATCTCCAGCCGGTCGGCAAATTTTTCGGCCAGTTTTTCGGCGGCATCGAGGCCGATAATGCTGACAACGCCGTGTCCTGCCTTGGGTTTATCCGGCACGTAGATGTGTGTCCCGCCCCTCCACTCGACCAGCCGCAGGAAGGCGGGCAGGCCGATGCACTGGGCGATCTCCCGTGCTTTTTCTGGGAGGTGGTCGGGGTTTAGTTGTTGTAGTTCGGTACGCATGTGAGTACGTCTGCCTTATTGGGCCAGCGTTTGGCCGATTGACCGGTGGTTTCAAAGCCCAGGCGGAGTTTGCCTACATAGCCTTTTTCTTGGTCATCCCACTCTCTTCGTGGCCAGAGGTAGGTGATCCAGTCGTTGGCGACATCGGTGATGAGGTCGGCAGCGGGTTGGCCATCTAAACCGAGCAGTAACCAGCCTTTAAGCCCCTCGCAAACGAGCTTTACGAAGCGTGGATCTATGGTCTCATCTGAGCATTGATGGGCATCCAGTGCGGCTCTGGCTTGGGCTGCCTTGGATTGTGGTGCTGCTATCTGTGTTGTTCCAGAGGTTGCTTTAGCGGGTTGTATGCCTGCGGGGAGCGATTCGAGCACTCGTAGCAGGTAGTTGTGATTTGTTAATGGTTTGAAGCGACCTTCTCTTTGCTTTACCCGCATGGCCTCGGTGGTTTCAATGAGGGCGGCGGCTATACGTACATCGTTATCCATTGCCAATACTTCTTGGGCTAGCTTTAGTGCGCGGCTCCATGATAAGCGGCTTTTTTTGGGGCGGAATAAACCTATGTAGCCAGACAGGGGGCGAAGTATCTCCCAGCTGTGGGTATTGAAGAGGCCGAGGTATTCACGGGCGGCATCGTCTTCGGTTGCTGTTGCCAGGGTGTCTGGGGTTAGCTCTACAAAGCAGTTGGGGCAGTGGAGGTGCTTAGACATCAGCTGCTTTCCTCTTCTAGCGGTGCGATGCCCCACCATTCGTAAAATTCATGGTGATAGCGGATTGTTTTGGCTTTGATTAGGGCGATGACATCTTCCCCTGTTGATCCAGTTGGGATCTTTGCTAGGTCTTCTTTTAGCCATTGTTTCCAGACACGTTTGCGCCATTGTTTGAGGCTTTCGAGTAGACGCTGTTCTAGCTTTGGTTTGCTCCAGAGCCAATCTAGATTTTGGATGCCTTGTCCGTCGTTGTGGGGGGCGGTCATGCGCTTGGCATATTTGCCAATGGCAGATTCGGCGGGGTCGTCGATGATGCCTTCTTGGTGCATGTTGATCCAGATAGCGCGGATTTTGCTTGCGACCGTTTTTTGGCTGCTGGGTAGGTCTCTGGTTTTTGGGCTGTATTTTTTGCGTGGTGCAGGTGTCAGTGCGCCTTTGCGGCGTAACTCTTCGACTAGGCTGTCGAGCTGCTCGATGGTCATCTGTTTGCATGAGCGGTGGCCGGTGCGTTGCTGCTGCCAGTCGCGTCTTAACTCATCATCATCGAAGAGGGCTTTGGCTCCTTTGTGGACGAGGCCTTGGAGCATGTTTCGCATGCGCCCGCCTTTTGGGTGTTTGTTGGGTTTAGGCATTGGTTGGCTCATGTTCATTGCTCTCTTTCTTCCTGTGTCTGTTGGTTTGGCCGCTTACGGAGGCCAGTCGGCAGGATCACCGGGGCTAATGGGGAGGTTGTGGTTGCTCCCAGCTCCTGCTGCAAGGGTTTTTCGTCACTCACTTGCATAACGGCTCCATTGCGGAGCTAGGTGTGTTCGTTTTTGCGCTTTGTGATTAGCGCCACGATGTCTGCAACCAGCTCTACGCCAGGCGTGATGGGGGTGTCTTTATTCATCGGTTCACTAAACTTCACGCTGATATTCACAAGATTTGAATATTCTTCAGTGGGTATGTCTTCGATTGTGATTGTTGTTCTCATCATGATGCCCGTTTATAGGCCGGCAATATCCAGCGACACCTGCTGGTAGCGATCTGAGTCACCCACCCGCTCGTAGATGCGCAGGTAGCTACAGGTGGAGGCGACTTGCATGGAGTCTTTGATCGCTTCCATGGCGCGTTTCCATTTGGGGTCATCGATG
>JAJRWL010000158.1 GCA_024276875.1 Gammaproteobacteria bacterium | reverse complement strand
CTCATTCATTGCCATTCCGGTGGTCGCAGTATGAAAGCCCTCACCCTGTTCGCAAAGCACGGCTTCACCACTATAACCCATATGGACGGCGGGCTACGGGAATGGATGCACGCAGATCTCCCCCTCATCAGCAATTGGTCGATTTAGAGTTAGGCTTAACATACGCGGTTGTGCGTAGCCGTTTCTAGTTGGCATTTCCTTGCGACCTGCTAAACAGTGCCAAAATGAGGTAATTTATGAGTAGTAAAGTTTACAAAACCGCCGCCGAAGCTTTCACGGCGGTGCCCGGTAACGAGAATGATTCGACGCCCGTTGTCAAGGAAACTGAACTGTTCGCAGAGCTGTTGCTGTAGCGCGGCGTTGGCGTCCAGCTTGGCGACCGCTTCAAGGAGGGTATCAATCACGGTATTGCCGGTCACTTGAATACTCGTGTGTTCAACACTTTCGCGCAGTAAATTTTGGCGAGAGGTCTCGGTCGGTGCAAAGTGAAGGGCAGACAGGACTCCTGTCAATTTACGGTTGGCCTCTTCGGGCCAGGGAGAGTAGAGGTTTTCTGTGCGTAAGCCAGCTTCTACGTGAGCTACCGGAATCTGATAATAATAGGCAGACAAGGTGGCGGCGAAGGTAGTGGCGGTATCACCATGTACCAGCACAATATCTGGCTTGAATTGCCCAAACACACCTTTCATGCCCTGTAAAATCGCGGTGGTGACATCTGCCAGGTCTTGGTCTGGTTTCATGATATTGAGGTCAAAATCAGGTTTAATCTCAAATAAGTTCAGCACTTGATCGAGCATTTTCCGATGCTGGGCAGTGACACACATTTTGGAGTCGAAGCGAGAATCAGCTGCCAGTGCTAGAATGACAGGAGCCATTTTAATAGCCTCTGGGCGCGTTCCGATTACCGATAATACTTTCATTATTGTGCCCACCCCCCTGAATTACCATCCCCACCTACAAACTCTCGCCCAATAATTGAAGTGAACCCCATCGAGTAGGTCAACAATCCAGGAGTAGTCATTGAAGAAATACCGTTTATAAAATCATTTTCCGGTGAAAATTGCGACAAAACATCATGCTTATCTTGATTCACGTTTTCACTACTGCCTACATCTTTATTTGCGGCCATCAATAAAACTCTTATACTTGTTATCGTAACTAAATACATTCCTTACAGCCCATGTATTTCATCCATGCAAAGAGCCACTGCATCCTGCCAATCAGGCATATTTATTCCAAAATGAACACCTAATTTACTTGAATCCATCTGTGAGTTTTTAGGTCTTGGTGCAGGTAGTGGGTAATCTTCAGTGGCAATGGGTAGTACTCTCTGTGTCTTAATAACCTCTGCTGAGGTTTGCACTTTAGCGCGTTCAATAATGGCACTGGCAAAACCTTGCCACGTCGTTTTGCCACGGGCACAGAGATGATAAATACTCGATGACAGTTCGCCTACCTGCCGCTGTTGTTGTGCTGCGGCTAGTACATGAGCAGTGGCGTCTGCAATATTTCGCGCCCAGGTAGGGGCTCCAAATTGATCTGCTACGATGCTTAATTCTTCACGCGTTTTCGCCAAGCGTAGCATGGTTAATAAAAAATTATGACCGCGCGCGGCGTATACCCAGGTCGTGCGTAGCGTCAGGTAGTCACAGCCCGACTGGGCAATGGCTTGTTCGCCTGCCAACTTGCTACGCCCATAAGCATTAATAGGATTGGGAATATCTTCTTCGGTGTAAGCGGATGCCTTGGTACCATCAAACACATAATCGGTTGAGTAGTGAATCAACAAGGCGTTCAACTTTTTGGCTTCCTCTGCCAACACGCCAACAGCGGTGCCGTTGATGATGGTGGCCAATCCCTCTTCCTCTTCCGCTTTATCAACTGCCGTATAAGCAGCCGCATTGACAATAACATTGGGTTTGATTGCCTGCACGACAGCGGGAATCGTCTCTGGGCGAGAGAGGTCGAATCCTGGAAAATCTATTGCTATCACCTCGCCCAGTGGTAACAGGCTTCTCGATAACTCCCAACCTACCTGACCATTTTTCCCTAACAGTAGAATTTTCATGAAAACAACTCTGCATCGCGCAATGCAACTCCCTGCAGATCCTTAGCAGAAAGCACTGGAGCCTCGCTGAGCGGCCACTCAATGCCGATGTCCGGATCATCCCAACTGATGCAGCGCTCATGCTCTGGGGCATAATAATCTGTGGTCTTGTAAAGAAACTCAGCGACTTCGCTTAGTACCACAAAACCATGGGCAAACCCTGCGGGTACCCAAAGTTGTTTTTTATTCTCAGCGCTTAAAATCTCACCAACCCATTGGCCAAAGGTGGGTGAATTTTTCCGAATATCGACCGCCACATCAAATACTTTGCCCAGCGTGACCCGCACCAGTTTATCTTGTGGCTGCTGTATCTGGTAGTGTAACCCACGTAATACATTTTTGACCGAACGAGAGTGGTTGTCCTGTACAAAGGAGACGTTCAGCCCCGTTGCGGCCTGGAAGGCACGCGCATTATAACTCTCAAAAAAGAAGCCCCTGTCATCCCCGAACACCTTTGGTTTGATAATCAGGACGTCAGGAATTGCTGTTGTTATTATTTCCATCTGTTTATTCATCCAGAATCTTAAGTAGATATTGGCCATAGCCATTTTTCTTCAAAGGCTCAGCGAGTTTTCGCACTTGTTCCGCATCGATAAATCCTTTATAAAAGGCGATCTCTTCCGGGCAGGCAACTTTTAGCCCCTGCCGCTTTTCGATGATTTCAATAAAGGTTGATGCTTCCATCAAAGCTTCATGGGTGCCGGTATCCAGCCAGGCCATCCCGCGCCCCATATTGATGACACTTAAAGCATCCTGTTCCAGGTAGGCAAGGTTTACATACGTAATTTCCAGTTCTCCACGCGGTGAAGGTTTGAGTGATTTTGCGATATCTATAACACTGTTGTCATAGAAGTAGAGCCCAGGAATCGCGTGAGAAGATTTTGGTTTTACTGGTTTCTCTTCTAAGCTGATCGCTTGCCCCTGCGCATCAAATTCGACCACGCCATAACGCTCCGGGTCGTGCACAGGATAGGCGAATATAGTCGCCCCTTTTGTGGTCTCGTTGGCTGCTTTAAGCAGCTCGGTAAAATGGTGCCCATAAAAGATGTTATCGCCTAGCACCAGGGCAACATCATCCCCACCCATAAATTCTTCGCCGATTAAAAATGCCTGAGCTAGTCCATCGGGAGAGGGCTGTATCGCATATTGGATATTGAGTCCCCATCGCGCACCATCCGCTAGCAACTGCTTAAAACAAGGTGTGTCCCGAGGTGTTGAGATAAGAAGAATATCTTTGATTCCTGCCAACATCAGGGTTGTCAGGGGGTAATAGATCATCGGCTTGTCGTAAACAGGCAAAAGCTGTTTGGAAACAGCAGAGGTCAGTGGATAGAGCCGCGTACCGGACCCACCCGCCAGGATAATTCCCTTTCTCATATTAGCGCCCGTTTTTCATAG
>JAJRWL010000157.1 GCA_024276875.1 Gammaproteobacteria bacterium | reverse complement strand
TTGAGTTCTTTTTCATAGGTTGGTAAGCCGGTTGCGTAGCTTTACTACAAATTTAATTTTTTGTGCAAAATCATGGTTGATGCCATCTGTGCCTTGAATGGGGTTTCCAGCGTTAATACCTAAGGTTATGCGTAGGCTGGCAATGCGGTGTTCAAGATTTTCTTTAAGCACGGTAGTCCAGTCAATGTAACGGTCGGATGTGCCATCAGGTGTTGCTGTGTTATCAATACCATAGCTGACCTGAAAGTCTTCTACACCGGATAGAATTTCTTGGCGATTACCCCCCAGCCGTGTTGCATAGAGTGAACTTATTGTTGTGTCATCATCTGTGGTCTTTGTTTTTTTAGTATCTGTTTTTTTATCCAGTTCATAGGTTACGGCATCCATTTTCATGACGGTAGCAGAGGAGTATGGTTCTCCACCAAAGTAGTGTGTTGTTCCTGCGGTGCTATTGGTTGCTGCGCCAGCTGTATGTGCTAATCTTCCATCAGCTCCCGCGTTAGTAATCATGAATACAGCTAACAGGCTGCAATCACTAACGGCAATAATGTCACCTGTTGAGTAGTTGTCTTTATAAATTTTGCTAGAGCCATCAATATGCACGGCTCTGTCTGATGCTGTCATAGGGGCGATAATGGGTAGGCTAAGTTCGGGTAGTGCAAATCGCACGGTGAGCTTGTCTGGTTTATTTTTACCGCCCTCTTCACCCGTAATGGCCGCACTAAAATCAGAGAAGGGATGCGTTGCTACCACCGTGCTTTGGATTTGGCTGATGCCCTTTTGAGTTGAGGGGGCGCAACCTTGAAAGCCTGCGGGGGATATATCTTTAATCATGCGGGTTACAACGTAGCGCATGTTCTCTTGAATTCTGGCGGACTCTTCCTGTACCTTAAATGTTCTTTTACTGCTCAGAAACATGGAGGTAGCACCCGCCATAAGAAGAAGGCTGAGTGTCATGGCAATCATCATCTCAATGAGTGTCAGCCCTTTTTGTGCTGATTTTTTTGCCAAGGGTATCATGGTGTGATGCTCATGGTGTGGCGACGGTGGGGGGTTTGGGGGTTGTGGTCATCGTCCCACCAGATTTTTGCAGCAAAAAAAATACGTTGGCTGGCTTTAGTCGGGTCATCGCACCCATTATTCGCTTTGTCTTTGGCGGTTCCATCGTTTGGTGTGCTGTCAAGGCAGATGACACCCTGTCCGTCAGGCAATCCTGATGTTGTGATCTGTTGACCCCATGACCATGCGTCATACTGTGCGAGCTTTTCAGCTGAACAACCGGCTGAAATGCAACCTGGGTCAGTGCCGCCACTAGGGAGGTTATTGTAGTTGCCATTAACGACACCCGTTATGTTACCACGCAGTCTGTCAGCCGCATCAATAACCTGTAGCACTGCAATGGTTGATTGAGCGGCGCTTTGGTTGCTACGTAATGCGTTGAATTGTAGGCCTGCCAGCCCAAGAATTCCTATTGATAGGATAACGACGGTAATAAGAACTTCTAGAAGAGTGAAGCCGCACTGATTATGCTTAGGACGGCGGTTGATATGGTGTTTGTTATTACTCATGTGCAGGTTTGTTGGGTGAGTGAGGTGCGGCCTGTTGTTTCTATGGTAATAGAGCGGTTCTGTTGTCCGGTGCACTGGCTATAGTTTATCGTTAATATTGCGGGGCCTCCTTGTAGGTCTCCACTGCTGGTAAAGCTAACTGAAGCAGGGCCTGTCATGGTGAAGTTCCCAGCGGGTGCTGCCCATGATCGGAGCTGGTTGGCTGCTGTGGGGGCGTAGTCTTTAGCCGCGCCGCTATTAGGGTCAACGAAGGCAAACCATCCATTTGACCAGTCGGTGTTGCCTCCGCCGCAGATGGTGTTTCCTGGTTCTGCAGCGCTTTTGGCGCAGAGTGATACTTGTATGCCACGCTTTACTGATTCGCTTCGACTAAAGGATAAGGCGGTGACGAGGTTGTTGGTGTTGGCGGTGGCTTGGTTATTTGCCATTAGACTGCCGAGTCCTGGGATGCCAACCGCCGCAATGATGGAGATCACGATAAGCGTGATGATGACTTCAACCAGCGTAAATCCATCTATTCTTTTCATTCGGGGAATTTACCAGTTTTTTTTTAAGCGCGCCGTCATTTAGTGATAATCTGCTAAATATGCCGGATAGACGGTATTTTATGCGTGAGTAATAGGGAAGGTAAGGGTTTTGTTGATATGCGTTGCCTCGCTTATTTGCATGAGCAGTCGATCTATTCCCAGCGCTACACCCGCACAATCAGGGAGGCCGTGGCTGATTGCAGCTAACAGATTTTTATCCATGGGAACAATGGGTTGGCTTTGAGCGCCTCGCTGTTTTAGATCCTGGTTAAATCGCCGCTGTTGTTCATTAGTATCGGTTAATTCGTGGAAGCCATTGGCCAGTTCCATGCCTTCTATGTAGAGCTCAAAGCGTTCAGCTAGGGGAGGATTGCCGGATCGAATTTTTGCTAATGATGCTTGGCTTGCAGGATAGTCATATACAAAGCTGAGACAGTTTCTTCCGAGTTGTGACTCAATGCAGTGAGTAAGAAGCAGATCCAGCCAGGCATCTTTTGAAGAGAGGTCCAGTCTCTCTGCATCTGTAATGCCGTGCTGTTTAGCGCACTGTTTTAGTTGTGCCGCAGTTGATTGGTGTGGATCAATATTGAGGTGTTGGTTAAAGATCTCATAATAGCTTAGGTATTCAATCGTCCTTGCTTTGGGTAATACGTCGTTGATCAGTGCGGCCACATCTTCCATTAATTGGTGGTGATTAAAGCCTGGGCGATACCACTCAAGCAGGGTGAATTCTGGATTGTGTTGTCGCCCTGATTCGCCATTTCTAAAGGCTTTGCAGATTTGATAGATGGCTCCGCTGCCTGCTGCTAGCAGGCGCTTCATTGGAAATTCAGGGGAGCTGTGAAGATAGAGTGAGTGGGGAGATGAAAACCCAGAACCCGTATAGGTGAGTTGGAAGCTTTCAATGGCTGGATCGGTTGTAGCGTAAGATGAGCAGTTAGGTGTCTCTACTTCAAGAACTTGAGTGCGTTCAAAATAGGCTCTTATTTTTGTTAAGAGTTGCGCTCTGGAACGGATCATCTCTAAGCTGGCGGTGGGCTGCCAGCTTGTGTGATGAGGGTTGAATTTCAAGGTTATGCCCTTTGGATGCTTATTTTCCCGCTCTAGAGACGTATTCGCCAGTGCGGGTATCTACTTTTAGTGCTTCACCAATCTGTATAAAAAGAGGGACACGCACTACTGCGCCTGTCTCTAGTGTAGCGGGCTTGCCGCCTCCGCCCGAGGTGTCGCCTTTGAGTCCAGGGTCGGTGTCTGTCACGGTAAGGGTGACAAAGTTAGACACCTCGACGATAATGGGTGTGCCGTTCCACAGGGTGACAGTGCACATGTCTTGGTCTTTGAGCCATTTGGTAGATTCGCCAACGGCGGTGGCATCGGCGCTGACTTGTTCATAAGTGTCAGGATCCATGAAGTACCAAAATTCGCCATCATTGTAGAGATATTGGTAGTTGCTTTCGACAACATCAGCCGCTTCGACAGACTCACCGGATTTAAATGTACGCTCAATAACACGTCCATTTTTTAGGTTGCGTATTTTTACGCGATTAAATGCCTGGCCTTTACCTGGTTTTACAAATTCATTTTCAATAATTGAGCAGGGATCGCCATCAAGCATAAACTTGAGGCCGCCCTTGAACTCATTGGTACTATAGCTTGCCATGTCATCCTCGCAAAACAATAAAAATTTGGCGCATATAATACCTCGAACCGATGACGTGTGTCAGACACCATCGTGGAATGAGGTGATTGCCCATGCATTTACCTGCCCTGAAATGTTGATTGACTATCTTGAACTGGATAGATCACTGCTACCAGCTGCCCGTGCGGCGGCTTCTCGGTTTGAGCTTCGAGTGCCACGAGCCTATGTGGATTGCATGGAGAAAGGGAACCCTCAAGACCCTTTGTTGTTACAGGTTTTGCCATTGGGAGCTGAGCTTGAATTGCGGCCAGGCTTTAGTATTGATCCGGTGGGAGACCTGGCCGCAACCGCTGCCACAGGCTTGCTGCATAAATACCATGGCCGAGCGTTATTGATTGTGACAGGGGCTTGTGCCATCAACTGTCGGTACTGTTTTCGACGGCATTTTCCCTACCAGGAGTCATCAGCGTATTTAGATCGTTGGCAATCGGCGCTTGATTATCTCCGTAGTGATGCCAGCATCAAAGAGGTGATATTGAGTGGTGGTGATCCACTGATGATGGTTGATAGTCGGTTGGCTGCGCTTTTTCGAGCCTTGGAGGCTATCCCCCATTTGACTCGTTTGCGTATTCATACCCGCATGCCTGTTATTGTGCCGCAACGAGTGACAGATGATCTTTTAGAGGCGTTGGGTCGAATGCGTTTTAGGGTGACGATGGTGATTCACAGTAACCATGCTCGTGAATTGACTGTGGCGGTTGGTTTAGCACTGCAACAGCTGCGAGAGTGTGGAGTAACGCTGCTTAATCAATCCGTCCTATTGAAAGGGGTCAATAATGGCCTGAAAACTCAGATTGAGTTGTGTGAGGCATTATTTGATATGCATGTGATGCCTTATTATCTGCACCTTTTGGATGCGGTTCAAGGCGCGGCTCATTTTGATGTGAGTCGAGAGGAGGCGCAGCTGCTTTATCAGCAGCTGTTGCAACAGATGCCTGGGTATTTAGTTCCAAAGTTGGTGTATGAACATTCTGGTGTAGCATCAAAAACGCCATTAACTTTGTGAAATGTCACTAAAAATTAGCTTAATAAACGCTTTATTACTATAAGAACACTGTAGTAAGATTTATTTACAGCCTTGAATTTATTCGAGGTGTATTATTTCTATAAAATTTGCAGTAATGTTAAACGGAGTTTTAGTGGCTATTGCCTCTACAGTCTATGACTAGCGCATTACAAACAGAAAAACGACAGATCCCACACAGCCTTGGAAAATTGTGGGTTCCTGAGTGTTCTGAATCGCGGGATGATTTTTTTCTGGCGGATTTAGAAAAAGCTCAAACATGGGTGTCGGGTCTACCGATGGCCAATGTTTCAGAGACAGCTCGCCAAGTTTTAGATGCCTTGGTTGAGTTTAATCGCCAAGAAATCCCAAATCAATCACGCCTTAAGATTGCAGAGCTTTTCCGGCAGCCGATTCACTACATCACTAAAAATCTTGAAAAAGACTATATTGATGCTGCATTCCCGCTAACAATAAAAAGCAGAAGAGCGATCAGGCTGAGCCAAGAGTTGTACGCTGAACTGGCGGTCTCATATAAAATTTTTATTCGAGAATCTTTTGCGTACCAAGATCGAAGCAGTAAACGGTTGGTTGCTATTGCCATTCATAGGGCACTGATATGTCTATCGGAGATATTGTGTTTAGCAACCCTGGGTTACGATCAATACCCTGAATCTCTGTGGCAAGAGACTAATTTTTTATATGCTTTAGCAGCAAAAAATAGCATTCACAGGTTGCCCATTCAAGATCATATCAAGACAGCTTCGGCTAGTCGTTGTATTGGGGATTTATACAAACGGCTGTTGTTGCATGCATTGGCCTCACCCTGTTATCTCCGCCAACGTGAAAATCAGCTTGTATATCGTCAGCTATTGAAATGGGCGAATTTTGTTAGATTGACCACGCCAGATATCAATGGAAACAACAGTGGGCAGTTCCTTGTTCGACTCTCCTCCGATGAGCCACCAAAGCATCTATCGTGCGAGCAAAAAAAGCTAAGCAAGCGCTGCCGTATATTGGATACGCAGCGGTTAATAAATCATATTAATGAGTTATTGGTTGTTAAACCAGAGTCTCAGAATTCTAAAAAAACACAGGTGGATGTTGTTGGGTTGCCTCAATCAATACTTGAGCATCTCATAGTGAATTTAGGCAATAGGCCTAAGCGTAAATTTGCGCGCACAAAATTGGGATATACACTCAAGCTTGCTGTGGGTATACCGCATGTGCATAACTTGGCCAAAGCTAATGCGTTGCATGATGCGGCAATGTACAGTGGCGCTAGTGGGGCTAATATTGATTGGTTAGATCAGCATATACCGAATCATCAAGCCTCTTCAGACGATTCTGAAAGTGATTGGGGTGATTCATCAAGCTTGTTGTTGAACTCGGGCATAGAGGATGACGGCGCGTCCCATATGGGCACAATGTTGGAAGATAATGTGCAGTCCCCTTGGGCTGCAAAGTATAACCAATCAGAAGTTGAAGCGTATGAGTGTACCACCCGAAATGAGAGCGCAGGTGGTTACTGCATCGATTGGGGAAATACGAATGCGCCAAAGATTAAACCTGGAGAGTTGATTGGCATTCAGTCGGTAGCTACAGGGGATCAGTTTGGCGTTGCAACGGCTCGGTGGATAAAAAACAGCTCAGAAGACCGGCTGCAAATGGGCATACAGCTTATAGCGCCTAACTCCTATGCAGTAGAAGTCAGGCTTGATGATGACAGTAAAATTTCTTGTGTCTATAGCAGCCTGTTAGTGCCAGAGTCAAAGTTTGCAAAGATTCCACTGAGCCTTATAGTGCCTGCTAATGCTTATCATGAAGGCGATGTTTTATGGGTTAATGGCGGAAGCAAGGAGCGTCGTGTCTGTCTTACCCAGTTATTAAGTACAACAACCTCATTTTCGCAATACCAGATTACACACCGCTTATAATTAGGCTTCACTGTCTAGTGAATATGGTTAATAAGCGCACCCTTGCAGGGTCGACTTTGTACTTGAATATGCGAGAATGTGCGGCTTTCTGAATAAATCTCTCTACAGCAGAAGTAGCCCATAGATGCCATTAGCAAGTCCACTGAGTCCATTACACCCCACTCTTCCTACTAAACCCGATGAACGCCTTCAATGGGGGCAGCTATATGGTGCTAGCACAGCATTAGCTATTGCATCAGCTGCAAAAATCACCTCAGGGTTAGTTTTGGTGGTTGCCGAAGATGTTCACTCTGCTACTCAGCTGGAGCAGGAGCTGGCTTTTTTTTTGGGGCAAAATGAAGTCCCCATTCTTAATTTCCCCGATTGGGAAACACTGCCTTACGATATATTTTCACCGCTGCCAGAGTTGGTCTCCCAGCGGCTGCTAACGCTTTATAAGCTATCCAATATTCGCAAAGGGGTGTTGATCGTCCCCGTTAGTACCTTGCTTCAACGTCTGCCCCCTTGCTGCTATGTTGATGTCAATAGTTTCCTGGTCTCAACGGGCGAGACGCTGGTGCTAGATGAGACCCGTAGGCGACTGGAGTCTGCGGGTTATCAGTGTGTCTCTCAAGTGATGACGCATGGTGAATTTGCTGTTCGTGGTTCACTGCTTGATATCTTTCCCATGGGGAATCCACACCCTTTCCGCATTGATCTGTTTGATGATGAGGTGGATAGCATTCGCACCTTTGATCCAGAGAGCCAACGCTCAATGGATAAGGTAGAGCAGATAGAGATGCTGCCCGCTCGTGAGTTTCCGTTGGATGAGCAGGGTATTGCACAGTTTCGACAAGCCTACCGCACGCAGATAGAGGGCGATCCCCAGAGTAGCCTGGTCTATCGTGAAGTGAGTGAGGGGAATGCGCTAGGTGGTTTGGAGTATTACCTGCCGCTCTTTTTTGAGCAGACAGCCAGCCTGTTTGATTACCTGCCTGAGCAGTGTTTGACCATCGAGATAGAGGATGCACGAGACTACGCCAGTCTGTTTTTGGAACAGGTTGAAGCGCGTTATGAGCAGCGGCGATATGATACAGAGCGCCCCATTTTAGAGCCTCGCGAGATCTATCTCACCGCAGATGAGCTGGCGGCTCAGTTGAACAGAGGGGCATCGGTACAGACTAAAAAGCACGAAATAGCATCTCGCTGTAAAGGCTATGCGGATTATTACAACTTCAGCACAGCCATGGTTCCCCCTTTGGGGCTTCAAGCGCGTGCAGCAAAGCCCGCCGCCGCCCTGCAAACATTTATGGCCAGCCAGCCAGGGCGCATACTCTTTATTGCTGAAAGTGCTGGGCGGCGTGAAATGCTGCTCGACACCCTGCATGGTTTTGAGATTAAACCCACCGTATTGGATGGCTGGCAGAGCTTTATTGAATCTGATCTCCAACTGGCATTGGCAGTCACGCCACTGGAACAAGGGTTATGGCTGAAAGATGCCGGTCTTATCATTATTACTGAGGCTCAAATCCTGGGTGAAAAGGTACGACAGGAGCGACATCGCAAGGCATTAGAATCAGACCCAGATCAGATTGTTCGTAACCTGACAGAGCTGCATATTGG
>JAJRWL010000156.1 GCA_024276875.1 Gammaproteobacteria bacterium | reverse complement strand
TTTAATTTATATGCTTATAGCTATTGGTCATTTCATCGCCTTTATGATCGAATGATTTAGATTATACGGTGATGCACTTGATTTCTGAATGGGAGGTGGAACAAATCAACGGATTAATAAGGCGCTTTTTGCCAAAGAAAACAGATCTATCCAAGGTCACAGAAAAGGAAATCAAAGCCATTGAATCTCTATTAAACTCACGTCCCAGAAAACTGTTAAACTGGGATACACCAGCAGAAGTATTTGCTAGAAAATCCAAAATTAAATTAGTCAATGATGCACTTGCTACCTGAACGCGGGGCAATCTATTACGTCATATTTAGCAACCTTCTATAATCGAGCCTCAATAACGATTAAAGAGCTGAATGACATTATGCGTACGATTATGCTGATGAATTCCAAAGGAGGCTGTGGTAAAACCATACTGGCTACCAATATAGCCACTTGGTTTGCAGGTGAGGGAAATAAAGTTGTATTGGCTGATTTTGATCCCCAGGGTTCTGCATTAGACTGGCTAGTGGCTCGCCAAGACTATTTAGACATCCCAAATATTGTCGGTATTAATGCCGTTACAGAAGGCATTCAGCCCGCCAAAGGGGCAGAATATTTGATTATGGATATGCCCGCAGGCATCCATGGCAAAAAGGTTGATGCTATTTTACGTCGGGTTCAAACGCTCATTATTCCTGTCATCCCTTCACTTATTGATATTCGTGCCTACTCACGCTTTATACATGAATTGCTGGTGACCCGTCAGGTATCACGCCACCACACCCGTATTGCCGTTGTGGCTAATCGCGTAAGTGAAAACACCATTATTTACCAACAGCTGGAAAAATTCCTTAATAGCCTAAATATTCCCTTTCTTACCTCTTTACGCGAAAGCCAGAACTATATTCGCTCTGCAGAGCAAGGATTAGGTATCTTTGAGATGGCACCGTTAAGCGTTTATCGGGATCTGCTACAGTGGGATCCCATTATTGAATGGTTAGATAGCAAAAACAGCTTGCCAACACCGCTAAAGAAAAAAGCGGTAAAAAATGGGGGATACTCATCTGCTTACATCTTAGTAAAAATGAAATTCTACTGCCTCGGACACTACAATGCCTATTTTACATATGCAGTTCGCATCCGAGGCCGCTCTACTTATCAGCGCGGCTAAATACTAAGCGCTTTGTTCCAACTGCTGAATCGACTCTTCTACAACAGATTCTTTATTTGCTGCTGTTACAGGAGAATCCAGATTCAATGTGGGAGTTTCAACATGAAGTTCAAGCCCTGCACGATAGCTCTCCATCGCTTTTTTAGGTTCCTCTAACTGCTCTAGCAAAACACCCAACTCACGATAAGTGGTTGAAGAAGCACCGATATTAAGACTGGACTCAAAATAGTTTCTCGCTTTTCCCCAAAGTTTACAGCGCAAGCATAAGCGCCCTAAAGTGAGCAATAATATGGCATCATCCGCTTTTCTGCTCAGCCACCCTTCAGCTGTTGAAAGTTGTTTGCTGGGCTCACTGGACTCAATGTGCCCATAAAGTTCAATTAAGGCCTCACTCCACTGTTTGCGCATGGCATCAAATACCAAATCACGTGCCTGATCATTGCGTCCTCTCTGCATTAAATGCTGTGCGTAACAAACGACTAACGCTTCATTCGTGTGGCGTTTACGTGGTATCTCTTCCCATGATTGAAGCAATCTGGCACGATCATCGTCGGCTGCGGCCTTTCCTAGCAGTGCTTTGTATACATTAATCTCAAGTGCTTCCAGCTCATCTTCACCAATAACATTCCGTTTACGCAGCTCAGGCAACAGCTCACGTAAGTGAATCCAGTCACCCAGTTGCTCGTAGAGCGTCTTTAGTAGCTTCAATACTTGAGTATGGTGGGGAGCAATACTGCGCAGATGTTGCAGTGTAGCCAATGCCTGCTCTTGTTGTTCATGTGCCATCTGCAACTCAGCCTGAGTCAGGCCAACAGCAACATCGGCCGTTGGCATGCAGGAATGTGCAAGCTGTAGATAGTGATCGCGCCGATCATAGGCATGTTGCTGTTGAGCCGAGCGTGCGGCAGCCAGGTAGTTAAGCAGTGGGGTTTCTGAATGATCAGCCAAACGCAATAGGTGCTTTTCTGCACCTTTCCAGTCCCCTTCTGACAGCTCTAGCAACCCTCGATTTAAGGCTTTTCTAGCGCGTTTTGCACTGTAACGAGAACTCCAACTACGCATTTTATCTGGGGCAGATAAAAGGTTATCAACGATGCGTAGTGCCATGTACATACCCGAAAAAAGAATGACGAGTGCCAATACAAATAGTGCAAGACTGGACTCAAATGTCCACACATCATAGCCAATCAAAACATAGCCACTGTCTTCACTAATACCCAGGGCAACAAAGGCTGCAATGCCTAATGCGATCAAGCAGAAAAAAAGCAGTTTCATGATGCAGATGCCTCCAAGCCGACAACCTTCATCTTCTCACGCAACAAGCGTAAAGAACCGGAAATATCAGGCAATTCAGGTCGAATGTTGACTTTAATCAGCCCTTCAAGCTCTTCTGCCATCGCTTGGGCAGCAGGATCCTTCACTACGAATTCATTTAACCACTCTTGGACAGTGGTCAGGCTGGAGCTGTATAGCTCTGCATCGGAACGCAAAATAGCGAAGCGGGCTGCCTCCAGTTGCATGCGTAGATTCTGATAGATGAAGTAACGCTGCTCAGGCGGCATCATTGCTGTAACAGGTGCATCATGACGGCGAACAATAACCAATGATTTAAAACCCAACCATCCTTGTGCCAATAGCTCTTTAGCCTTAGCAATAACATCTTCCAGTGCGAGCGCGTTAGAGGTTTTGGTTTTTACATGGATCTCTGGTGCCTTAGAGTCCAGCAGCCGAAGTTTATCAACCTGCTTAACCATGCTACTTAGGGTGGCGGCCTTACCGATGGTATCTAGTTTAACTAACGCCAATAAGCTGGATATTTCGCCTGCTAATGCTTCTCGAACCTCTGCCCAGAGTGGATCCCCAGTCGCTTTTAAGCGGCCATCGGCAGATTGCAATGCTGATAGCGCTGTTTTCTCATCACGCTCCAAGCGTAACCGATGATTGGCTACCCGCATTAAATATTCAGCTTCAGCAGCCATCCACTGACTGCCTGTGCGGCCAATACTGCGTTGGACGCCTTCAAGCGTGGCTTGCAGTTCAGCTTCCCGCTGCTGTAAGCGTTTGTTTTCAGCTTCAAATTTCTGCTGTTGCTCTTTAAAGGTGGCCGTTTGAGCCGCCAACGCCTCTTTATTTGCAACGAGATCTTTTTTGCTACCTGCAAGTCCAGAGCTAATGGCATCGACTTTATTACGTAACTCGCTGCGCTCGGCGCCCGATGTTGTGGTCTGACTTTGAATTTGATTTTGCAATAGCGATTGCTGTTCTTGTAACAGTGATTGCTGCTCAAGGAGTAACCGTTGCTGCTCATTGGCAAACCAATATCCACCGCCAGCAAGCAAAGCAACGCCCACAATAGCTATGATCGAAAACGCAAGGGGCACGGGAGACGCGGTATTTGATGGGGCAGGCGATGCTGTTGCAGATGCCTCAACCTCTGTCTCTGCCTCATTATCTGGCGCTACTGTGGTCTCTTCTACTTCATTTGAAGGTTCGGAAATAGTTGCATTTGCTTCCAGAACCTTATCTTTATCATTGCTATCGGTCATTTTTTTTTACCGTTGCTGTCAGTCGTTCTTTAATACCTAAAATGGTACATGCATTTAAGGGCGTTGAAAAAGCGATTTAATCATATCGATGGGGTTTTGCTTTTAACTATACCAATTTCTTTAAAGTATGATTTCGTACTAGATTATTTTTATACAGCACATTCTAGATCAACTATCTAATAAGCCCAAAATGGAATTAATCCATTCTGTTTCAAGCCACTAAATATGAAATAGATCATATTTTCTAAACCCTATCAGTTATGCTCCAAGCATATTTTATGTCGCATAACATAAAATAACACGATTAGATAATGAATAGAAACCGCTTCACAGCAATTTTTCTGTGGTTAACCAATGACACAGTGCTTTTAATACCGATAGGTCATCTGCTCGCTCTGCAAGGATAATCTCTCTACAGCCTAGTTTTTGTGCCTCTGCATCCATCTGTCGGCTCACCACAAGCAGAGGGGTGTTACGTATTTTTTTTATCCCTTCCGCTCCCAGTAAGGCAACGAGATTATTCAAAATATCAATGCTAGTCGTCGTAACTATACTGACCGTTGTGTGCCAGTTGGCCAATAATTCAGTGGGGTCTACTTTAGGTTTGCCGCGTTGATAAACCTCGGCATACACGACCTCTGCGCCACGTTGCCGCAATGTATCACCTAATAAAGAACGCCCACCATTGCCGCGAAAAATAATAATTCGACATCCTTTAACATCACGCAAACCCTGCGTTTTAAGCAAGGCTTCACTATCAAACCTATCAGCAGGCGTAATTTCAACAGCCAACCCAGCCTGCTTCAAAATACCGGCTGTGCTTTTACCTACAGCCGCTATTTTTAATCCATTCAGCAGCGCTTTATCTCCCAACATGTCCAAACCATAACTCACCGCATTTGGGCTGATAAATATAGCGATGTCGAATTGATCAAGCCGAGCAAGCTGCGACCGAGTCATCTCCATCTCTTTTGGCGCGGATGTTTCAAGCGCAGGAAAGGCAATAGGATGCCCCCCGTTAGCGCGAATCAGCTCGCACAAGGGGGCGGATTGATGCGCCGCCCGAGTCACCAGCACACCGACTCCAGCAAGATCACATTCTGCTTTTGACAATGCGAATATCCAGGGCTGGTGAGCTTAATAATTAATTTTCGTATAATGCTTTAAGTATTTGATCAGCACCCAGTGCGAGCAGCTCTTCTGCTACTTGAATACCCAGCCGCTCTGTTTCAACAGCAGCGCCACGCGCTTCTGATCGCAGGATACGGCTGCCATCTGGCTCACCGACCAATCCACGCATGTAAACCTCTCCATTTTTCAGCTCAGCATAACCAGCAATAGGTACCTGGCAACCACCATTTAAACGATGATTCATGGCGCGCTCTGCACGCACACGAATGGCCGTCTCTTCATGATGCAGCGGTTTTAGTAGCGCGTTGATGTGATCATCATCCTCTCGGCACTCAATACCCACTGCGCCCTGGCCAATAGCGGGCAAGCTTTGATCTGCGCTAATAAATGACGCGATGCGATCGCTAAACTCCAAACGAATCAACCCTGCTGATGCCAGAATAATGGCATCAAACTCACCGGTATCCAGCTTTGCTAGTCGCGTATTAACATTGCCTCGAAGGGGCTTTATGACTAAATCAGGCCGTCTTTCACTGAGTTGAGACTGGCGGCGCAGGCTCGATGTGCCCACGCACGCACCCTGAGGCAACTCATCTAAACTGGCATATTTATTGGAGACAAAGGCATCACGCGGATCTTCACGCTCCATAATAATAGGGAGATGCAACCCT
>JAJRWL010000155.1 GCA_024276875.1 Gammaproteobacteria bacterium | reverse complement strand
GTCAGTCGTTAAACATTCTGGAGAAATAGGCCCTTGCGGATCCCCTCCCGGCACCCAAACATAGTAGTCTATGAATATTAAGTTGTCTCCTATTCCTTCGTGATCCAATCCCCCCTCTTCGTCACCAACCAAGCACGTATTTCCGCGACATCCTGCCGACTGCTGTCGATGTGATATCTTTTTGACCTTTACTGGATCACCGCCCGTTGCACTAAGTGTACCCGTAACACCCGGCACTCCTACATAGCTGTCATCGGCCAGTTGAAAGAATTTGAGATTCATTTCGGTGGAACCCAAAATCACTGAGTTGTTATATAATTCCCCCAGCCACCAATTTGAAACAAGGATACTTCCCAACATTCGATGAGTATCCTGTGCGGCGTCCTGCGTATTTGTGGAAAATTGTTCATACAGCGATTTCAAAGTAAGCATTACCGCAATGCTTTGCGTCGACCCAATCGGCACTCCGCCGCCCAAGGCACTATCCACATCAGACAATAGATTAATTTCTACATGATTATTCGTGCGCCAACCACTATCAAAAGAACTACCTGCAAAACTTCGCGCCGATGGATCACCGAAACTCTGCAAGGCAGAATCATAGGATCTGTATGAGGACAGGGAATAAGGGAATCCCCCCTGCCCCACTTCAATATCTGCTGGCAGGGTTAACTCTAGATCACCAGTAGAAAGATTGATGTCAAAAACTTCGGCCCATTGCGTATATTGCTCTTCAAGGAACTCATCAGTAACTTTAAATTCCGCATCAGGCGTCACGACGGGCGCAGCACCACTCCCCTTGCTGGTTCGAAAGGGACTTCTGGTAATAAAAGCAACGCTTGAAGCGTCTCCAGGCTTGAAGGCAATAATACCCGTCCCGAAATATTTTTCCACCGGCCTTGGAGGTCTGTATTCCCCGCTAATATAATTATAAAACCCACCCCCATCGGCACCACGGTATTGATAGGAACGTTCAGTAGGGCCAACATATGGCTGACTGCCAGTCAAGACAGTATATCCGGCGTCGAGATAGGATCTGTAACCAAACCTGACCTCTACCTTTAGCCTTGTCTCTGCAGTGCCGTAATTCCACCCATTTGCAAGTGCAATTTGATCGGCAACCCAATCTCGGTTGGGTGAATTGGCGCTGACAAGATATATGCCATTTGCAGCTTGTGAAAACTCACCACCATAAACAGTGTTATCATTTAACCATGCCAGCATTGTCACCGGCGATAGAGGGTCTGGTTGATCCGTTATCTTTTGCCCGGCAAATGCTTCCAAGGAACTGGCCATGGTGGCAAAAGTCAACGCAAAGGATCTTCTGTCTACTGAATTTTGTGCAGACTGAAAGCCTTGATAGGAGTATTTCGTTTCAATATCGGTATAAATCGTATCGCCTTCAATTTGATTGTTGTAAACTGATTTGCCCACAGATGAACTTACGATACCTAAAGAGTGGTGATGGGCAAAGGCACCGCCCCAAATACGCTGTTGTAAATCCCCCAATCGATTAAGCATTGCCGGATAATCACGCGCTAATATGGATTTGGTTCGATATTGCGCACTTGACCCAAAGGATGCCATTTCGGTCTGTTCAATACTAGGGTTTGCCCCCGGCGTTAGCGCATCGAAATACAACTCACGCTTCAGGATGCCATTGTTAAGACCTTCGCCCTCCCATTCGCTAACGCTTTTTCTTGTCACTGGCCCAAAGGAGGTTGCAATAATCGACCATGTGTCTACAGGAGCTAACTTAAATATCTCCTGATCCAGATATGACCCACTAAGCCCCCCCGCACTATCTACCCCGGCATAAGGATGATCAATATTCATTAGAATATTCAATTTCACCTTCACATCTTCTTGAAAACCAAACCCGTTAAAAATAATTTCTTCATCCAGTCGCAACACCAAATCGCTCGGCGATGGCTCAAGTAATTCCAATTGATCGTAAAAGGTAAGCGCCAGTCTTCGGGCTGAGATTTCTTCCGTGCGCCATTCATTGACATAAGTATCACCCGCACCCCAGCCCGATAAGGTCAGCTTAAATTTGGCATGAAATGCTGTTGGAATAGCCCCCGTCCATGTGGCTCGAACTGACGTTGAGGTGGCAGGCAATTGATCAAGATCGCCCGCATATGCTCTTTCAGCCTTTATGGCGTATCCGCCGACAATCTCCGGGATACCCTTATCTGAATGCTCAGACTTTTGTAGCTCATTCGCAACGACCATTGCCGTTGCTGTCATTTTAGACTTAACCGCCGAACTTGGAATGTTTTGCACATATCCGCTGGAAGACGCATATGCCGATAGCACTCCCTCCAAATTTCCAACAGAAGCGTTTGTTAGTGCCTCAAGCCCGATACCTGTCTGCCAGTCATAATCCTTCACGCTTGGGTCATAAACGCGCGTCACACCATCAACATCAACTTCCACCCAAATATGGAGCATTGTCACTTGCGAACCACTTACAGTCGCAGGAATACCACCATCGCCTAGTATATTTGCCAGTGCCGTTGAATCACTCGTGCCCATCCAGGCCTGCATGGTGGCCATATCAAAAGTAGCATCGCCAACAATATATCTTGCCGTGTATCCAGCCTCTCGCAACAGTTCAACCATCAGTGATGACTGGTCAAAAGATGTGCCTGCGCCATCCATCATGGCGCCATACGGACCTTTTAGAACGCCAAACATTGGCGCATAGTCGATATTATATTTTACATATTCATAGATGAGCCCAGGATCGTTATTAAGCGCATCTGCCAACCGCTGAATTCTTATATCTCTCGGGTCCGTACTGACTGTACAACCAGTACCATCAATCGGACAGTCAGCATCAACCGTACCATAATATGTCCATGCCGTTTGGGGGCTAACGAGATCAGCGCTTTCCATTCGTATTGCAGGAAGCTCTATTTGTGCAAAAGCCGGAGTTAATGCGCTAAACCCCAGCAGGGCTAAGATTACTATTTTCACCTTCTGCAATATTGGAAAATTCATTTTTTCCTCCCCACAAATTGACTGCGAACTACTGATATTTTTATCGAACCGAAAGAGCGAGACTAAACATGATAAGTTTCTCTGAAAATTCAGATGATGAAGCATGGCTTTAATCGTTCTCATAAGAATATTTTCCATCACTCAAAATGATAAACACAAAAAACATCGCCCGGGAGCGAAAAGCCCCACCTACTAGAACGGCATCCCGCCGCCCCCGCCGCCTGTGACGGTCAGGCTAACGGTTGCGGTGTCTGTGCCGCCATTACCGTCTGAGATTGTGTAGGAGAACGATCCCGTCCCAGTCTCGTTGCCAAAGATCACAACGCTATTACCCACAATTGTAACCGATGCATTATAGGGTTGCGTAACGGAGATTATGGTCAGCGCATCGCCATTTGGATCTGAGTCATTGGCTGTGAGGGTTGCTATATCTGCATCAAATATGTTGACTGAAAACACATCATTTTGCGCCACTGGCGGGCCATTTGAGGCAACATTGGTAATCGTGCCAGAGCCTTGGCTGTCTGTAATCGTACCACCACTTGCAGCGCTGATATTCAGCAGCACCGTCTCATTGCCTTCAGCCGTGCTGTCGGTAAGCGTCACCACCGATACTGTCTTCGAGGCCTGATTGGCAGCAAAGCTTAGCGTCCCCGACTTGGCCGTATAATCCGAGCCTGCCGCCGCAGAACCATTGGCCGTGCTGTAGTTCACACTTGAGGCCTGCGAGAGATCACCCGACCGCGTCACTGTAAACACAAGGGACTGCCCCTCTGCCTTGGCCGCAGCATTGGCCACCGTAATATTAAACTGTGGCACATTGGTGATGGTGCCAGAGCCCTGGCTGTCTGTAATCGTACCGCCGCTTGCAGCGCTGATGTTCAGCAATACGGTCTCATTGCCTTCAGCCGTGCTGTCGCTAAGCGTCACCACAGACACGGTCTTCGAGCTCTGATTTGCGGCAAAGCTCAACGTGCCCGACTTGGCCGTGTAGTCCGACCCTGCAGCAGCAGAACCATTGGCCGTGCTGTAGTTCACACTCGATGCCTGCGAGAGATCACCCGATCGCGTCACTGTAAACACAAGGGTCTGACCTTCGGCTTTAGTCGCGGCATTGGCCGCTGTGATGTTAAACTGCGCGACATTGGTAATCGTACCGGAACCCTGACTGTCTGTGATTGTGCCGCC
>JAJRWL010000154.1 GCA_024276875.1 Gammaproteobacteria bacterium | reverse complement strand
ATCCAAAATCTGAAGAGGCGGCTAAAACGGCCGTGCTTCATATAGAGGTCTACCAAAAAAATGAAGATAATAAGCCCATCAAAAATGCCAGGGTGATGGTGACCTATGATGAGATAACTGAATTTGAGCGTAAAACCGATAAGACAGGAACGGCTGTGCTGCCAAACCTCCCCTATGGCCAAGCGGATATTGATGTAACCTCTTCGGGCATGCAGTCAGGTAGAGAAGTGCTATTGCTGGATAAACCGGAAAAGAGACTCATATTTTACCTCAAGCTACGCCCTATTGCAGAAGAGAGAGTGAATGCACAATAGTAGAGCCTGTCAACCACATGCCACCTACATTTAATGTTAACGCTGCATCAGATGATGTCACTGAGCACAAAGATAATTGCTTATTATTTTTACCGATGCGAATATCGATACGAGTTGTAATCACTCCTCTGTAATCCCTAGCTATGTGGCTTTCGTGGATAGCATTCCACCTTATGTGGTGTAACTAATTGAAATATGTGGTAAAAAATAGGATAAGTCATTGACTCATAAGGCTCGAAAACGCTTTGGCCAAAATTTTTTACATGACCCTGGTGTTATCCGTCGGATTGTCAGTGTCATCTCGCCTTTGGCCGGTGAGCAGCTGGTCGAGATCGGGCCCGGTCAAGGGGCGATTACTAAGGAGTTGCTGAAGGCTATCGGCTGCATGGATGCGGTGGAGTTGGATCGAGATCTGATTGCACCGCTGGCGCGGATCTGTGGTGATCTGGGTGAGCTACACATCCACTGCGCTGATGCGCTTAAGTTTGATTTTTGCCAACTTGCTACGGCTGACAAGCGGTTGCGGATTGTGGGCAACCTGCCCTACAACATATCCACCCCTATCCTGTTTCGCCTGATTGATCAGCTCGATTGCATTCAGGATATGCATTTCATGCTGCAAAAAGAGGTGGTTGAGCGTATGGCCGCAGAACCCGGCAGCAAAACTTACGGGCGGCTCTCTGTGATGTTGCAGGTAAAATGCGAGATTACCCCGCTATTTGATATTGGTTCGGGCGCTTTTAAGCCTGCGCCTAAGGTTGAGTCTGCCTTTGTTCGGTTGCAGCCGCATGCCAAACCTGTGGTGCAGGTTAATAATGATGAGCTCTTTTTTCGTGTTGTTACACAGGCCTTTGCCCAGCGGCGCAAAACCCTGCGTAATAGCCTGCGAGAGTTGATTGATGCTGATGGCATACAGGCACTGGGTATTGATCCGGTTATTCGTGCTGAGCGTCTCACTTTGGCTGAGTTTGCAGCGCTCGCCAATGCGGTTGCTTGTGCGGAATCGCCATGAAAAAGGGTTGTTTTGCGTCATCCCTTGATTTTAAAGAATAATGACATATCGACTCATACGGTCAAGTTTATATAGAGTCGTCCGATATGTTTATTTAGGTCGCCAGTGTGGGTAGAGGTTTCTATGGGGCTTTTTAATTATAAAGATGATTATTATTCATGCAGAATTTTCCCCCCGATCAAAAGCAGGATGCGCATATTCTAACTGCGGAAGTTAATGAGGATGAGCTGCCACAAGATGGCAAGCAGATAATTAGTATTGAGCAGACAAGGTTAGGGCTCTTTGTAGAGCTTGATTTATCCTGGATGGATCACCCCTTTCTGCTACGTAGTTTTCTTATTAAAACGCCAGAGCAATTGCAGGTTTTAAACAATCTGGGGCTTGAAGAGATTATTTATGATCCATCAAGAAGTGTTAAAACGCCATTACCCCGTAAAAAAGATCAGCCAGTTGAGGGGGGCGATCAAAATACCCCTGTGTTGGATGAGATGTGGAAGGAGAAGCATTGTCGTATTGAGTGCATGAAAGCCTATCGCCAAAAGATGCGGCAATGTGATAAGCAATTTGAGCAGTCTGTCGGCTTTATGAAGAAAGCCATGTTGGGGTTTCGAGCACACCCCAAGACTGCGCTTGATGCTATTAAGCAGATGGTTGATGGCATGCTTGCTACATTGCTGGACACCCCCGATATGGCACTGTATCTGGTCAATGCCAAAAGGAGTCGCGGTATTGCGGAATATGCGCATTTTGTGAATGTTACGGTGCTCTCTATGATGTTGGGTAAAGCACTTGATTTGGATGAACATGAGATGCGCTTGCTGGGGATCGGTGCGCTATTCCATGATCTGGGAAAATTGAAGATCCCTGAAAAGGTGCTTAGAAAAAAAGAGCCGCTCAATAATGCAGAAGAGAGTTTTCTTCAGATGCACCCCCTGTATGGTGTGAAGATTGCTCGAGAGAGTGGTGTCTTTCCTGCTGAAGTGATGCTCATTATTGCCCAGCATCATGAGGCATTGGATGGCTCGGGCTATCCTAAGGGATTAAAAGCCAAGAATATCCATAAGCTGACGCAAATCATCATGGTTGCGGATGCCTATGACCTCTATTGCAATCAAGCAGATGCCGACAGATCTTTGTCGCCCTATGAGGCCATCTCATTGATGTTTGCAAAAGAGAAAAGTAAATATAATGAAGATATATTAAAAATATTTATCTCGGCATTAGGGGTGTATCCACCGGGTACAGCAGTTGAGCTGAGTGGTGATCAAGTGGGCGTTGTTATCTCTATAAATGCGGGAGAGCTGCTAAAACCAAATATTCTTTTGTATGATGAAAATATACCTAAAGATAAGGCTATCGTAGTTGATCTGTGCGAAGACGATGAGTTGCAGATTATTAAAAGCTTACGTCCTTCAACTCTTCCAGAGGAGGTATTTGATTATCTTGATCTTGGACGAAACATATCCCACTATTTTGCATGTGCGACAGAAGGCTAACGCTTTTTCTCAGTAAAAGAGGCGTGGCCAAAAATAAAGCAGTGACTCAATTTTAGCGCAATGTTGCATTAGTGAGTCAAGATGAGAAATTGATCTTGTGCATTGTCAGGCAACATTGAGCGCGGTAGATTTCCATCTCTGATTTTGTTGGTATGTCATGCAGAATCGGCACTGCAACCTGCTTTTAACCCCCAATTTTGTAAGAGTTTAAAAATATGACCAAAGGTTACACCCCTTTTGCTTTGGGCTTTCGCCCATTCTTCCTGTGTGCTGGTTTGGCAGGTGTGTTTTTACTCGCCATCTGGCTCTGTTTTTTGGGTGGCCATTGGGCCGCTAACACCTATTATGGGGCGATTGGTTGGCACAGCCATGAGATGCTGTTTGGTTTTACTACCGCCATTATTGCGGGCTTTTTATTAACTGCCGTGCGTAATTGGACAGGGATTAATACCATCACAGACCGCCCATTGGCGGCATTGGCTGGGCTTTGGCTGATGGGGCGCATCTTGCCATTATTGCCGGTGCCTGCGGGTTTGATTGCGGTGGTCGATTTGGCTTTTCTGCCGATGTTGGCGCTGGCCTTGCGTTATCCACTGATGGAGGCTGAATCAAAAGCCAATCGGGTTTTTTTACTGGTGTTGGCGCTGGCGACGCTGGCTAATCTGCTGGTGCATCTCGAGGCATTGGGGGTGACTACGGGGTCAGCTGTGGCAGGAACAGGCATGATGCGTTATCTCATCCTGTGGCTGTTGGTTATTATCACGGGTCGGATTATGCCCTTTTTTACCCGTACGGGTGTACCTGGCGCGATGCCTGTCAGCCGTGATGATATTGAAAATCTGGCGGTCATATTCCTGTTTGGCTTGCTGATTGCTGATGTGCTGGTTCCGGCCTCTTGGCTATCGGGTTTAATGGCGGCGGCGCTGGCAGTTGTGCATATTATTCGGGTGAAAGGCTGGTATGACCGTCGAATGTGGGCATACCCTATCGTGTGGGTGCTCTACACAGCCTATTTTTGGATGATTGCCAGCTTTGTTCTACAGGCGATGAGTATATTGGAGTGGGTTGCACCCAATCTGGCGACTCATGCCTTTACCTATGGCATGGTGGGTATATTTACGATGGGGATGATGTCACGTGTTGCGCTGGGGCACAGTGGCCGTATGCTGGAGACAGCAAAGCCCATCAATATTGCTTTTATACTGCTTAATGTGGGTGCTTTTGTTCGTGTATTGATGCCACTTGTTGCACCAGGGCAATACAGCATATGGCTCTTTATCTCGGGTGGCTTGTGGTTAATCAGCTTCCTGATTTTCTGCGTAGTATATGCCCCTATCCTGATGCGTCCCCGAGCAGATGGCCAGCCTGGGTAGCCTCCCCCCTTTATAGAATGAGCAATGTTTCCGGCCACCCCATGGGGGGGGCCGGGACTATCTGTATTGTCTGCTTTAGTTATTGCTTGCGTGAGGAAAGGTTTCAGCCTTCTCTT
>JAJRWL010000153.1 GCA_024276875.1 Gammaproteobacteria bacterium | reverse complement strand
TCAGTGCCGAGCGATTCCCCCCCCGCTTGCAGCAGACCAATTTCAGCCGTGCGTTGAGAGACCGCCACTAGCATCACATTCATAATCAGTATCCCTGCTACTGCCAAGCTGATGGCAGCAATACCCGTTACCGTCATCGTTAAAGCACGAAAGATGCCATCAAAGGTGTTCAATACAGCATCCTGTGTGATAACAGTAATATCATCCTCACCATCATGGCGCTTGCGAACCGTCTCAAGGATCACCTGTTCAGCATGCAGGATGTTCTCTCTCCCTTGCGCCTCCACTAAAATGCGAAATAACGAGGCTCGATTGAACAGTGCTTGCGCCGTCGTAACGGGGATAATGGCCATTTCGCCAATATCAGTGCCGAGCGATTCCCCCCCCGCTTGCAGCAGACCAATCACCCGAAAACGCCGATCACCAATACGCACCCATCGCCCCAAGGCACGTCGGTGGCCAAATAGCGCTTGCTTCAGTGTATGCCCCAGCACCACGACGGCAGCACCACGCTCGGTCGCGCTGGCAGGCAAAAACCGCCCCTGCGCCAGTTTAAGTTGCCGCACCTGTTGCAGCTCTGCGGTTGAACCAATAATGCCCACTTCACGCTCTCTCTGCTTATTAGAGACAGGCGCAGAACCCACAATAATGGGAGCAACCCGTTTGATCTTGGGTGAACGGGTCAGCGCAAGGGCATCCTGCAATGTCAGGTCTCGTGGGGTCTCTCCCAATAACGGCGGGTGACCACCTGTTGTTTCAGAGCGTCCTGGCAGCACAATCAATAGATTCGTGCCTAGCTGGGAAAACTCGTTCAGGATGTAACGCTGCGCCCCTTCACCCAGCGCACTCAATACCACAACAGAGGCAATACCAATCGCCATGGCCAATAGCATCAATAGTGTACGCCCACCAAAGCCCGTGAGCGCACGTAGGCCAAAGTGCAGGTTCTCTTCAATATTCACACCATGGCTCCATCAATCATCTGAACCTGCCGCTTAGCACGGGAGCCAATTTGCAGATCATGCGTGACAACAATCAAGGTAATACCATCCTGGTTCAGCCCCTCTAGTATCTCAATGACCTCCTGACCCGAATGTTTATCCAGATTACCTGTCGGCTCATCAGCCAGTAGCAAGGTGGGGCGCATGATGGTTGCGCGGGCAATGGCTACCCGTTGGCGCTGCCCGCCTGAGAGTTGGTCGGGGCGATGTTGGCTGCGGTCACTTAAACTCAGTGCATCCAGTGTCTGTTCCACTTGTGGCCTGCGGATCTCAGGGGCGATACCTGCCAGCATTAAAGGTAGTTCTACATTCTCAAAGGCGGTCAGGCGCGGTATCAGATGAAAAGCCTGAAAGACGAATCCTACTTTGTGCCGCCTTAAATTAGCTCGCCGCTCCTCACTCAGTTGAGTAGTTTCAATGCCTTCTAATTGATAATGCCCTTGATCAGGATGGTCGAGTAATCCCAAAATATTGAGCAGTGTGGATTTGCCCGATCCAGATGGCCCCATCAGTGAAACATAATCCCCTGCAGCAAGTTGCAGGCTGAGGCCACGCAAGGCATGAACCGTCTCATCACCCACCTGAAAATTACGCTGAATACCCTGTAGTTCGATCATGGCTATTGTTTAGCATCCAATACGACATCGGCACCATCCTCCACGCCCTTGCGGTCAATAGAGACCACGATCTGATCACCTACCTTAAGCCCTGCAAGCACCTCGGCATAATCCCAGTTGGTTAGACCCACTTGGATCTTTACCCTCTCCAATACCCCCTCACCAGGCAAGAAGCGCAGCACCCGATCGCCCTCTAATATGGCTTCAGATGGGATGCGCAGGGTATCAGTATGGGCTTTTAATATGATCTCCACATCCGCGCTGTAACCCGCTAATAGCGGCTCGACATCCTCCTTGCGAGCAAACTCCACCTCCACTTCCACCGTGCGCGCCTGTTTTTCCATATCCAGCACATAGGGGGCAATACGACGAACAACGCCAGGAAATGGTTGCTCACCAAAGGCATCCAATGTAATCCGCGCTATCTGCCCAAGTGTCACCTTGGGGGCATCGACCTCATCAATAGGCGCTGTAATGTAGAAACAGTCGCTATCAATCAAATCAACCGTAGGCGGCGTGGGAATACCCGGGGGTGAGGGGGTAACATACTCACTGATTTCACCATTGACTTCGGCTATCACACCATCAAAAGGGGCAAACAATTGGGTGCGTTCCAATTGTGCTCGACTCACCCAAACTCGGGCAATACTCACCTGTGCAGAGACCTGAGCCGATTCACAATTGGCACGCTGCGATTGTGCCGCTGTGCTTGCTTTATCAATTGACTCTATCGAGACGACCCCCCCCCGCTTTAGCTGCGCCAACCGGTGCGCCTCTCGCTGTGCCTCATCGGCTTGTAAACAGATAGCCCGTGAGTTGGCTTTGGCTGCCTTGGCTTCGCTCTCTTTCAGGCTGATCTCAGCCATGAGATCCTTGTTCCAAAGCTCCAACAGTAGCTTGCCTGCCTTAACCCAGTCACCCTCATGAACATTCAATACCGCAATTTGCCCCCCTATGCTGGGGGAGAGCCGAGCACGCCGACACGCCTTAACCGTGCCCGCACGCGTATTGGCAACCGTTTGCTCTACCGTGCCTTTTTCAACCAATGTAACCCGCACAGAAACAGGCTTAGGTTGTAAGCTATACCAAAACAGCACCCCCATACCAGCAAGCGCAGTAAACAAAAGCAGCAAATGTTGTTGGTGTTTAGTCACAAATAACCCCTATTGGGTAATTTTATTTAAACTAAATAAAACGGCATATCTCAAAGATATTCTAGCTAATAATTACCCTTAAAGGATTTAAATTCCATAAGCCCATTAGAATCAAAAATATGTGGATTTTTACACAAAAAAACCCACATTACTGCTAAGCTTACATTTTAGATATATGTAATGGCATGTAAAAAAACACACCTTATACTTTGTATTATTTTTAGTAAAAGTCTGGGCGTTTTTAGGGGACCATTTATCAATCAGGGACAATGGGATTTTAGGTGATTGGATATACCAAAGTACGGGATACTTCATGGCTGGTAGAGATAGCAGATTTCTCCACCATGAAAATCCTAATCGTAGATAACTCTGAAGATATAAGAGAGCTTATCCGCACATACCTTTCAAAAGCAGGCTGTAGCAATTTTCTCTTTGCAGCCTCGGCAGATCAAACATATCAATTACTACGCGCTGATGAAGAGACCTCATGGCCTGAACAGCCTGTAGTTGATCTAATTTTGATGGACATTGCTATGCTTGATCTTGCCGGTAGTAAAATCTGCCATGCAATAAGAACCATTGAGTGTTACAAAGACACCCCTATCATCATGCTATCAGCCGCATCTGACATGTCACTGCTTAATGATGCCTTTTCAAGTGGCGCCACTGACTACATAAAAAAACCCATTCGAAAGATTGAACTGCTGGCCAGAATTTGCACCGCATTAAAACTAAAAAAAGAGATGGCATTTAGAAAAGCATGGGAAAGAGAGATCATCACATTAACCACAAAATTAAAGGAAGCCAATGAAAAACTTAATCATCTTTCAATGACTGACGGATTAACCGGCATTGCCAACCGTCGACTCTTCGATAAAAAAATGGAACATGAATGGAAGCGAGCACAACGAGCACAACAGCCACTCTCTCTCATCATGATCGATATTGATTATTTCAAATTATATAATGATAACTATGGCCACCAAGCGGGTGATAAATGCCTTAAAAAAGTAGCCATAGCACTAAAAAACACACTGCGCCGCCCAGCTGATTTTATAGCACGATATGGTGGTGAAGAATTTGTTGTTATCATCCCTGAAACCAATAGCAATGCTGCAAGTAAAATAGCCGAGACACTACGTAACGCCGTTATCTCTTTAAGCATCCCGCATGCAACATCCAAGCAAAACAACCGGATTACAATAAGCTTAGGTGTGGCCAGCGTAACACCTAAAGCAGGCCAACCATCCCAAGAGTTAATATACAGATCTGACACTGCACTCTATAAAGCAAAACATAGCAATCGAAACAGCGTGTTTACTATATAAAATAACAGATATAACGAGTGTTAATAAAACACATCAAACGAGAAAAATTAGTTACATGTGCATGCAGAGCATCGAATGCTCATCCGATTAGCATAATAAAATTATGTGGCAGCTATTTTAATTAGTAATAAGTGTTTTTTTTTAATTAGATTAAAACAACATCAAGCATGTGCC
>JAJRWL010000152.1 GCA_024276875.1 Gammaproteobacteria bacterium | reverse complement strand
CGTCCTGCTTACGTGCCGCTTCGCCACACCATCGCAAGCTCGGCGCAGGCTACGCAGCACTACAGCAAATGACTGGACGGCGTTTCGGATGCCTACGCTGCATCCCCTCTGGCGCAAGGCACGACGGGTATGCTACGAGCAGCCTACGCCTTCTGCGGACTACCAGCCTTCATTTCACTCTCCATGGCTGGCAGCGAACGAGACAAACAATATTTTATTGCCATTGGATAGGTAGCCATCCTCCCTATTTTCACCGTATGATGACGTATGTATTTAATGCAATTCTGGGCACAGACCACCATGTCAACACAAACAATTAACACCTCACCCTTTGATGGACAGCGCCCCGGAACCTCCGGCCTGCGAAAAAAGGTCAAAATATTCCAACAACCTCACTATCTGGAAAACTTTGTCCAATCCATCTTTGACACCCAACATGACCTCATTGGCGGCACACTTGTGGTTGGAGGGGATGGCCGCTACTACAACCGTGAAGCAACCCAAATTATCTTGCGGATAGCGGCTGCGAACAGGGTTGCTCGCGTTATTGTAGGGCAAGGTGGACTGCTCTCTACTCCGGCGGTCTCTTGTATCATTCGCAAATATAAGGCTCAAGGTGGCATTGTACTTTCAGCCAGCCATAACCCTGGCGGGCCAGAAGCAGACTTTGGCATTAAATTTAACGCATCTAATGGTGGACCCGCGCCAGAAAATATTACCGAGGAAATCTATCAGTGCACCACTAAAATCAACCACTACAAAACCTTAAAAAGCATAGATATCAACCTTGATCAAATAGATAAATATCCGCTAAATGAGATGCAAGTAGAGGTTATCGATCCAGTGGCAGATTACGCAGAACTTATGCAGTCACTATTTGATTTTGAATCCATTCAAGCGTTATTCAAGTCGGGCACTTTTAGCATGCGATTCGATGCCATGCACGCTATTACCGGCCCCTATGCCACTCATATATTGGAGGAGATACTCAGCGCTCCTCCCAGCACTGTCATCAATGGCCTGCCATTAACTGATTTTGGTGGTGGCCATCCAGATCCAAACCTGGCACATGCCCATGAGCTGGTCAGCATGACGCAAGGCAACAGTGGCGTTGATTTTGCGGCAGCATCAGATGGCGATGGTGATCGTAATATGATTCTAGGGCGGGATTTTTTTGTCACCCCCAGTGACAGCCTTGCGATTATAGTGGCAAATTCTCATCTCATTCCCAGCTACCAAAAGAGTAAAATAGCGGGTATCGCCCGCTCGATGCCAACCAGCCAAGCCGTTGATCATGTTGCAGATAAACTGGGGATCGCCTGTTTTGAAACGCCAACCGGCTGGAAGTTCTTTGGCAATCTATTGGATGCAGGAAAAATCACCTTCTGTGGAGAAGAGAGCTTTGGCACAGGGTCCAGCCACATACGGGAAAAAGATGGCCTCTGGGCGGTGCTATTTTGGCTCAATCTACTGGCTATAAAAAAACAACCCGTTGCCGCCATTGTAGAGGAGCATTGGCGTAAATTTGGCCGTAATTATTACACGCGCTATGACTATGAAGGCATCAATAAAGAAGCAGCTACTAATCTAATGCAACGGCTTCGAGATAAGCTTACTTCATTACCAGGAACCCAAATACAAAGCCACACTATTGAATATGCTGATGACTTTTCCTACACCGATCCAATTGATAATACGATTTCCAAACACCAAGGGGTAAGGATTGGATTTGCAGGCGGCTCACGCATTATCTACCGGCTATCGGGAACAGGCACTGAAGGCGCAACTCTAAGAGTCTATCTGGAATCTTATGAGACAGACCCTAAAAAACAACGCCAGATAACATCGGATGTAATGGTTCCTTTAGTCTCCATTGCTCAAGAATTAGCTCAAATAGCACAAAAAACAGGACGCTCTCAACCAACCGTTATCACCTAATGCCTAGCCAGCCTTCAAGCTCTTTTGTAAAGTACGCAAAGCTTAATTTTTTCAGATTAATGCCGCTACACTACTTATAAATAAGCCGCTCATATAGGAAGCATTAGGCAACCAAAATCTGTAGCAATCAAAAACCCAGCTAAATTAGAAATAGCTATAAAACATAATCAGATAGATTAAAGATAAAACATGCAAGCAACACAAACTGCATCAACAACACCCCCTGATAAGCAATCAAAAGGCTTAGCCTTAGTCGTAGATGATGAACTGTCTAATCGCATTGTCTTAAATGCACTATTAAAAAAAATGAACTACACCATTATTCAAGCAGAAGATGGTGCTCAAGCCATAGAACGCTTTAAAGAGAGCCAGCCTGACATCATATTCATGGACATTATGATGCCTATCATGGATGGCTTTGATTCCACCACCCAAATTAAAGCGCTTTGCGGCAACACCTTTGTGCCCATTATCTTTCTAACAGCAATGACCGATGAAAAAGCACTGGCTCGTTGCGTGGAAGTTGGCGGTGATGATTTTCTAACCAAGCCTTTTAACCATACAGTTCTTAAATCAAAAATCAGAGCAATGGAAAGGATTCGTGATCTCCACCGTGAGGTAAAAACACTGTTAGACCACAGGGAGCATGAGGAGGAAATTGCCGAAAAAGTATTCAGTGGTGCCGTGATGACCGGCAATGTTATGCCAGAAAAACTCAAAACACTCATGCGACCCGCTGCCGTTTTTAGTGGTGATGTGCTCTTAACAGCATATGCCCCTAATGGCGATCTTAATGTATTGCTGGGTGATTTTACGGGACACGGATTATCCGCTGCGCTTGGCGCACTGCCTGTATCTGAAACATTTCGCGCCATGACGATTAAAGGATTTTCAGTCGATCAAATTCTCAACGAAATCAACCGTAAACTACATGCCTTGCTACCCACCGGCATGTTCATGGCTGCCCAGTTTGTCCGCATTAACCATACCATGGATAGCATGACACTTTGTTGCTGTGGCATGCCAGATATACTCGTTACAAACATAACCGGTACAGAGATAAAACACCGCATTCCATCTGTCGCTCTACCATTGGGTATTGTGCCAGATACTGATTACCTTCATTCCATAACAAGTATTTCAGCTGATCTTGAAGATCGAGCACTGCTTGCAAGTGATGGTGTTACAGAAGCCAGAAGCCCTGACGGAGAATATTTCAGCCAAAAAAGACTGGAAAACATACTTGCCAAAGGAAGCACTAAAAAAAGCATCCTTGAATCTATTACAGAAGCTTTAGAAAAGTTTTGCTCGGACGCGCCTCAAGATGATGATATCAGCCTAGTTGAAGTTCCATTTTTACCTGATGTACTTGCTGTATTTGAAGATAAACCACCGTCTATCCGCAATAAAGACAGTGAGACAAAAAAAGACGATGACTCACAAGAAAATAGCCTGAAATTTATTGTTACATTAGAGGGACCTCGTTTGTTAAAAATAGACCCCGTACCACTTTTAATAAATCAAATGCAAGAACTGGAAGGATTAAAAGAACAACGCAGAATAATTTTTACCATCCTTAGCGAACTATATATTAATGCACTTGATCATGGCATTCTAAATCTAGATTCTACACTTAAAGCTGAACCAGGCGGATTCACAAACTACTTTACAGAACGTGAAAAAAGGCTCGAAGAATTATTAAAAGGAAGCATTACAATATCGATCTATAGCTGCCTATATTCCACAGGCGGCGAAATAGTTATTCAAGTTGAAGATAGTGGCTCTGGATTTGACTACAATAATTATATTGCCAATATTCAATCAGACTCATCATTACCAAGCGGTCGAGGGTTGCTACTGACTAAAGAATTATGCAAATCACTAACATATAGTAATTCAGGCAATAAAGTAGAAGCTATATATGCTTGGAATAACCACTAAGCCCCCACCCCATTTCCAACAACAAATAACATAAAAGCATGAAATTACATTTCAGAATTTAAGCACGTTCAAATCAAACTTTAAAAACACCTTTAAAACACTTTACTTAAATTCAAAATAGCAGACGCTACACTATTTAACTGCTAAAATTTCACAGCTCATAACTACTGATAATTTTATTTTTGCTGGAAAACGCTATGCTCTACGCCATTATAGGAACCGACAAAAACGGCAGCCTTAAAGCACGAATGGAGGCTCGCCCAGAGCACCTTAAACGCTTAAACATACTTAAAAACGAGGGTCGCCTTATTTTAGCGGGTCCCTTCCCTGCTATCGACAGCAACGACCCTGGAGCAGCAGGCTTTACAGGCAGCCTTATTGTAGCTGAATTCCCTAATTTGGAATCTGCAAAAACTTGGGCTAATCTTGATCCTTATGTATCCACTGGCGTTTACGCAGATGTCGCCGTTACCCCATTCAAAAAAGTACTCCCCTAAATTACGAGGAAATTATCCATGCAATTTTCATCAAAAAAACTAATTGCACTAAGCATAACGCTGTTGCTTTCAGCCTGTAATAAAGAAGCTAATCAGCCACCTTCGCCAGTAGAAAAAATGCAGTCCGCCGTCACAAACAGCGCAACTACAGCAACAGAATCCACCACTGCCACCAAACAAAAAGCCAGTATTGATGACCCTGATATTGTTGTAATTGTCAATGAAAGCCCTGTAACAAAAAATATGTATGCCGCTTTTCATCAACAGTGGCGGCGAGCCAGGCAAGGTGCAAAAGGTGATACACCACAAGAGCAAATGGCCATACTCAATGAGCTAGTAAATGCCATGTTGATTGCGCAAGATGCAGAAGCGCAGGGATTCAACAAAAAGCCGGAAGTAGCATTACTACTTAATTTACTACGCACACGTGCATTGGCTGAAATGTCCATTGCAAATTTTGTACAGCAGCAAGCCATATCTGATGATGATTTAAAGAAACTCTATGACAAGCGCTATGGCAACATGCAACAGCAGGAGTTTAAAGCCAAACATATTCTTTTAAAGTCAGAAGAAGCAGCCAATGATGTCATTAAAGCACTTGCTGATGGCGCTGATTTTACTTAGCTGGCAAAGAGTAAATCAACCGGTCCTTCTGCATCACAGGGCGGTGACCTTGGATGGTTCGACTCTACACAAATGGTTAAACCTTTCGCTGATGCTGTTATTGCAATGGAAAATGGGGGGCACTCAACAACCCCAGTTAAAACCCAGTTTGGTTGGCACGTCATTCTCCGTGAAGATTCTCGCGAAACTTCACCGCCTGCCTTTGACGATGTTAAAAAAACCTTATTGGATGAAAAGCGCCGTGAGCTAATTATGGTGCACTTAACTGCGCTACGTAAAAAAGCAGATATCCAAATCAAAACGCCTGCTAAAACATTTGATAAAACAGCGACAGCCAACAAACCAAAATCAATTCCTTAAGCGAGCATTCAAGGCTACAGGGAGCATGCTGCTCTCTGTAGCCTGTTATATCACGCTAAAATTTAAGTTCTTTTAACAAGGTTGCAAACGCTTCTTCGGTCAGTATCTTAACATTTAGGTTTTTGGCTTTATCCAGCTTTGACCCTGCCGCATCTCCAGCCACAACATAGCTGGTCTTTTTTGATACGCTTCCAGCAACTTTAGCCCCCAATTTTTGCAGTTGATCCTTTATCTCTCCTCGTGGGCGACTTAAGCTGCCAGTAAGCACGAAGGTTAAGCCTAATAACGGTTGTTGATCTAGCGGCTCATCTTTAATTTCATCCCACCTGATACCTGCTGCGAGCAAGTTATCAATCACTTCAAGATTGTGGGGCTGATGAAAGAAAGCAACAATATGCTCGGCAATAACAGATCCAACCCCATCAACCAAACTACGCCGCTCATAAGTTAGTTGTTCTGCCGTGGCTGCTGATAATAGCGTCAGTGAACCAAAGTGCTCCACAAGGCGTTTAGCAACGTCAAGATTCAGTCCACGTATTTTTAAATGGGCTAGCCAATTTGAAAAATCACCTTCTACTACTAAATTTGGATGCGTAGCAATGTAATTACAAATGGCTTTGGCCGTCACTTCACCAATGCCTTTAATACCTTTTACGATGATAAAATCATCCAAATGTGCCTGCTTCAGTGCATCCAATGTTTTAAAATGTTTTGCTAAGGAAGCAGCCGTGGCTTCTCCAACCTCTCTAATTCCCAATGCAAAAAGAAAACGAGCCAGGGCAGCATGCTTACTCTTATCTAGGGCTTTAAGAAGGTTTTTAGCTGATTTATCCCCCATTCGATCCATGCTAGCAAGCTGCTGTTGAGTTAACTTATAAAGATCAGCCAGATCATGAACAAGCCCACTCTCGACTAACTGCTCAACCAACTTATCGCCTAAGCCTTCAATATCCATCATACGACGGGAGGCAAAGTGTTTGATTGATTCGCTCCGTTGCGCAGCGCAGTACAATCCACCCGAACAACGCGCGACGGCTTCACCCTCTGGTTTAATTATCTCTGAGTGACATACAGGGCAGCATGCAGGTAGCGCTACTTTCTCTGCGTTCTTCTGTCGCTTTTCTTTAATAACGCGAACCACTTCAGGGATGACATCCCCTGCACGCCTGACATAGACCATATCGCCCGCCCGTACATCTTTACGCGTCACTTCATCCATGTTGTGAAGTGTGGCATTGCTTACGGTTACACCACCAACAAAGACGGGTTCTAACCTGGCAACGGGCGTAATAGCCCCCGTACGACCCACTTGAAACTCAATGGCTTTAACCTGAGTTATTGCCTCTTCTGCGGGGAATTTTTGTGCAATCGCCCAACGTGGAGCACGTGCAACAAACCCTAATTTATTTTGCAGATCGTAATCATCTACCTTAAATACAACCCCATCAATATCATAATCAAAGCGCTCTCGCCGTTGAGCAATTTGCTGGTAATAAGTGGCGCAACCTGCTGCGCCTTTTACTGTTTGTAGCTCAGGAGATACCCTTAAGCCCCACTCTATTAATTTATGAATGCTTTTGCTGTGGGTATCATGTAATGAACCGCCTTCAATTTTACCAAAACCATAACAGTACATTGCCAATGGGCGGCTGGCAGTAATACGTGGATCTAACTGGCGCAGACTTCCTGCTGCTGCGTTTCTGGGATTGGCAAAGGGCTTTTTTCCTGCCTTATACGCATCTTTATTCAATGCTAAAAAACCCGATTTTGGCATATAAATTTCACCCCGCACTTCAAGCAGTGCGGGCCAATCATTGCCTAACAGCGCAAGCGGAATAGAGGGGATAGTTCGGACATTTAATGTGACATCTTCTCCCCTATTGCCATCCCCTCGCGTGGCAGCCTGTACCAGTATCCCATCTTCATAACACAGGTTAATTGCTAAACCATCCAGCTTTGGTTCAGCGGCATAAGTCAATGTTTCATCTGTTTTTAGGCGATCTCTAATGCGGCGGTCAAACCCTGCTACTTCTTCATCTGAAAAAGCATTATCCAGCGAGAGCATCACCACTTTATGATGCACTTCGCCAAAGCTCTCCAACGGCTTTGCACCTACACGTTGGGAGGGCGAATCTGGGGTGATAAGTGAGGGGAACTTCTGCTCTAATGTCTGCAATTCTCGCAACAGCCGATCATATTCAGCATCTGAAATCAGCGGATCATCCAGCACATAATACTGATGATTATGCTGATTAATCTCTGCGTGCAGTTGTATCACACGCTCTTTTGCCTGCTCTTTCTGTTGGCTCATTTATGATTTTTTAGAAGCAGCTGGCGACGCTGATATTCAATAATTTTTTCTCGCTGAAATTCAACTGCCTGGTGTGTAAGAGAAGAGTGTGTTTCATCCTGAAGTTCGCCATCCAGGTAGTCCGCCAGTTTTTCAGCTATAGCTAACATGTCATCATATAGCGCCAGCCCATTCTCTCCACCTGATATTTGCAAAAATAGAACCAGCCCTGGGGTCATAAACGTCTCCATTTCATCCTGTGGAAAAGTGCCTGGCTCAACCATGCTCGCCATACTAAATAGCGCTGTTTTTTTATGCTTCGATGTCCCAGAATAGTGATGAAAGATGTTCATGTCACCTAGTTCTAAATCTACAGCCGTTGCCGTATCTAAAAGATCCGTACCGTTAAACCCCGTTCCGCGTGAGACAAGATTAATGATAAAAACTTTAGATTCTAGGTTATTTGTTGCTGAAGGTTTTTCGAATGCATCAGATTCTAGGTTATTTGTTGCTGAAGGTTTTTCGAATGCATCATCTGAAAAAAGGGGGATCTGCTCTGTTTGCGCTGCCTTCATTTCAGATTCTTCAGCTACTAATTTACTCAGCTGATCCAGTTCATGAGCCATCTCACTCGCATCAGATTCTGCATCATCTTGATACTCATCCATGACCACCCACTGATCAGATTCAATATCTTCACGAATCTCACCAATGCTCTGCTCTGCATTCCGAATAGCGTCTACTTGTCTATTAATACGCTTATGCCGTTCCCAAAAATAGACAACAAGCACAACGAGAATACCAACAAGGAATAAAATTAGGCGTAAAAAATCAGCTTCCATTTATCTTAGCTCAATATTTAATCACTACATGACTGCCAACTGAGCAGCCTCTTCAACATCAACAGATACAAGCCGAGAGACCCCAGGTTCATTCATGGTGACGCCCATAAGTTGGTGAGCTATCTCCATGGTTATTTTATTATGTGTAATAAAAATAAATTGAACATGCTCAGACATTGTTTTAACCAGCTCACAAAAACGTCCTACGTTGGCATCATCCAGCGGTGCATCCACTTCATCCAGCATACAAAATGGCGCAGGATTTAATTTAAAGATAGAAAATACCAGCGCCACAGCCGTTAATGCTTTTTCACCACCAGAAAGGAGCTGAATGCTGCTATTACGTTTTCCAGGTGGACGCGCCATAACCGTAACCCCTGTGTCTAATAGATCATCACCCGTCAATTCAAGATAGGCATGTCCACCGCCAAATAGTTTGGGAAACATATCTTGAATACCTGTATTAACCTTATCAAAGGTCTCTTTAAAGCGAGTGCGTGTCTCTTTGTCGATTTTACGAATAGCACGCTCCAGCGTTTCCAGCGATTCTGTCACATCAGCATGCTGTGAATCGAGATATTCCATTCTTTCAGATTGTTCCTGAAACTCATCTATTGCGGCCAGATTAATAGCCCCCAAACGGCGTATACGCATATCCATTCGTTCAACCTGCTCATGGCTCTGCTCTTCGCTAGCATCCTCTGCTAACCCTTCAATCAACTGATTACGATTGAAACCTGTTTCGTTCAGTTGTTCTTCCAGTGTTTTTCCACGTATCAGCACTTCTTGACGACTCATTCGGGCTTGATCCAGAATCGTTCGTACGCTCTGCACTGCTTGCTCAGATTGATGTCTATCCTGTTCCAATTGACGCAGCCTTTGTTCGATCTCTTCCAGTACCTTGCGTGCTTTTGTCAGCTGCTCTTCCACCTTAATTCGCTGCTCTAATTGCTGTTCAAGCTGCTGATTTTGTTCTGCTAATGGATCGATGCTCTTGGTTAAATGGAGTTTAAGCTCTTCTTGGCGTTTACTTAGCTGGCTTAACTGCGTCGTCATTCGTTCCAACCCTTGGGTTAGAGAGCGACTGGATGAACGTACAGCTTCTATCTTGAGTGCAAGCTTATGTACTTCACTTTGTCGACAAGATGCCTCCTCTCTTTTTTCTAATAGCGTAGTGCGCAGCTCATCTCGTTGTTGAATCAACAATTGACGTTGCTGAGCTAATGTTTCTATCTTACTTAGCGCACTATGCAGACTGATTTTAGCACTATTCAGCTCTTTTTTATCAGAACTGATTTGACTACGCACCTCCGCTATTTCCCGACCAATAGCTTCACGTCGTATACTCAAATGGTCAGCCTTTGCCCGCTTACTTCCCTGAGCTGCACCTATATCAGCTTGTCTTCGATTGGCCTCATTAAGCTGACGTTGAATCTGTTCCCGAGATTGCTCTATCTCTTTTAATTGCGCCTGACCTTGCTCGAAATCAGCTGTCAGTTGCTCTACCTCGTCGCCTAACTGACGCAACTCGGCAGTAATCTGGCGCAGCTCATCTCCTCTTGCCAGGACACCTGATTTCTCATCTTGTTCCTGAGCCATACATAACCAATTACGCCCCACCCAGATACCCTCCCGAGTGATGATTGACTCCTGCTCAGACAGCTCTTCGCGTAATTTAAACGCATGGTCAAGATCTTCAGCCAAGTAGATGCTGCCCAGCAGATCATCCAATGGCCAGGGTGAACTTACTCTTGAGATAAGTCGTTCAGCATAATCTTCAGGTCTATTTGGCGTTGTTTTTATGGTGGTATCAAACAGTGTTAGTGTGCCTTTCGTTAATGTTTGAAGACTGGTTGCAAGGTCAGATAACTCATCAACACAGACAGCCTGTAGATGAAAACCCAGCACAATTTCTACAGCATGTCGCCACTCTGGCGCAACATCCAGACGTTCTGCCAAACGAGTGGCATCTGCCAATTCGCGCGCTTCCAGCCACTCAACGATGGCTATTTCTTGTTTACCAAGTGCGGCTTGTTGCAGCGCTTCAAGTGAGGCTTGTCGCCCTTTGGATACTTGCTGTTGCTCACGCACCTGATTAAGTTTATTAGCACACTGGGCATTGGCATCCCGCACTTCACTGATTGAGCCACCTGATGAGCTAGTTGCTGTTGCAGATCATCTATCTGCCCCTGACCCTCTTCCTCTTGCATCTCCAGCAATAAAATCTCTTCTATCAGCTGAGAATCATCAAGTTGGCCTAGCTCGTCATTTAACCGTTCAAGCCGTTGTGTAAGTTTGTGTTCCTGCTCTTCTAAATGATTAATACGCGTGCGTTCAACCTGGGCACTTTGTGCTGGTTCAGCAGATTTCTGATTAAAACTATCCCACTCATTCTGCCAGCGCTGCATTGCTTGTTCAGCTTCAGCCAGCCCTTTTATTGCAACTTTTTCATGGCTGCGGGCAGATTGCAGCTTAGGTGCGTCTTCTGCCAGTATCTGATTAAGTTCTTTTAAACTTTGATCATCTTGCTGATGATGGTCATTTGCTTCAGTCAAAGCCTTTTCTGCTTGCTCAAGATCCTGCTCATGCTGACGACGTGCATCTTTTACATATTGGATAGATTGCTCTAGACGAGCAATTTCGGACCCTACACTATAGAAATCAGCCTGTACTTTATTAAAATGGTCATTGCTAGAGATATGATTTTCTCGCTGTTGTTCAATCTCAGCCTCTTGTCGTCGCTGTTTTGCCACAACTGACTCAAGTGTTGTTTCTTGCTCTGCAATGACTTTATCCTGCTGTTGCAGCTCTTTATCAAAAATACGCCAGCGCAACACCATTAGCTCAGCCTTTAAATGCCGCTCTTCTTGCTTGAGAATCTTATATCTTTCTGCTGTTGCCGCTTGACGCTTAAGGTGCTGCAACTGCTTAGCACTCTCTTCCCGTAGATCATCAAGTCGTTCAAGGTTCTCTCGTGTATGCTGGATTCTATTCTCAGTCTCTCGTCGTCGCTCCTTGTACTTTGATATCCCTGCCGCCTCTTCTAAAAAGCTACGCAGCTCTTCTGGACGCGCTTCAATAAGTCGGGAGATGGTTCCTTGTTCAATAATGGAGTAGCTTCGTGGCCCCAGCCCCGTCCCTAAGAATAGGTCAGTAATATCGCGTCTGCGACAGCGCACACCATTTAGGTAGTAAAGGGATTGTCCATCGCGAGAGACGTGGCGTTTAACAGCAATTTGAGTGTAGTGTGCATACTGCCCTCCAGCACGGCCATCACTGTTATCAAATAGCAGTTCAACAGAGGCGGTGCCAACGGGTTTACGGGAGGTAGAGCCGTTAAAGATCACATCTGCCATTGATGCACCACGCAGATGTTTAGCCGAGCTTTCACCCATGACCCAACGCACGGCATCAATAACATTGGATTTTCCACAGCCATTAGGCCCTACAACACCCACTAAATTACTGGGTATCGGAACATGGGTGGGGTCAACAAAAGATTTGAAACCCGCAAGTTTTATTTTTGCCAGGCGCATAGAGTGTTTAGATTACAGGCAGCTGCTTTAGGATACAAGCTATTCAAGTGCGAATTCACTCATGAGACAAAATAAGCTAACTCACTGATTGTATAGTAAATAGTGTGGGTAAAATGGCGTTTTAAAAAAGCCGGTTTTCGAGTTTATCCAGACCCCGTATAATCAGCCTTCCCGAACCTTATTCACCGGATAAAGACCATGTCATCTCGACCCAGCAAGTCTCTAGAAACCTTTGATAATCCCCAACAAGCACGCGATTACACTATTCGCATTCAAGTACCCGAATTTACCTGCCTCTGCCCAAAGACGGGGCAGCCAGACTTTGCCGAGCTAACGGTTGAATATATTCCGGACCAACTGTGCGTTGAGCTGAAATCACTAAAATTATATGTATGGGCGTTTCGTGATGAAGGTGCCTTTCATGAAGCGGTAACCAATCAGATTCTGAAGGATCTTGTAAGTGCAACTCAGCCACGCTTTATGCGGCTAACAGCTGAGTTCAATGTACGCGGTGGAATCTATACTGCGATAGTGGCAGAACATAGGGCAGAAAACTGGCAACCTGCGATGCCCGTTAGTCTGCCCTAATTATTTAATAAAAATACAACCTTCAATAGAAAAAGCTATGGAGAAGTTTAAGACCAATATCAGAGGAAACAACCAAATTGGCCCACCAATACCTGTATAGCTCATCACGGATTTAATTTGGTGGATTTATACCGAATTTGGCATTCCAGTAGGGTTAACTGATTTTTCTAGGATGATATGGATGCACGCCGCTTGATCTTTGCCTGTTCTGGGCGCGATCAAGCGACCATTGCCTCTTTTGTTAAAGACCTTAAGGCTCATCAAGGTGATCCCCTCGCTATTAATG
>JAJRWL010000151.1 GCA_024276875.1 Gammaproteobacteria bacterium | reverse complement strand
AGAAAGCAGGGGGTCTCTTTCTGGCAATATCTACAGGATAGGTTGGATGCAAAAAAACATCAGATACCTGATTTATCAGAACTTTTAAAGCAGCGGGCTGTGGCTGCCACAGGTTATTGAGAAGTTACTGTAATGCCTTTTTCAACTGATTTTTCTAGGTTTAAGACTCATTTCATATTGGACAAGGCTTGTGTTCGCACACTGGAGAGTGGGATGATACAATTACCTGACTTTATCACTCATTTATTATTGGAAATTTAGGAGGCAGTAATATGACTGCAACGACCGAAAACACTTTGGCAGCGGATTATATGACACTGACTGCCCCTGCTCAGAGCAAAGTCATTGATCTCATTGGTCAAGTTGAAGAGGATATTAAAGGTATTCGCGTTTATGCGACTGCGGGTGGCTGTAGTGGTGTTGGCTTTGGCATGACCTTTACTGATCAGATCGATGAGGCGGATAGCGTATTGGAATTTGAAGGCTTCAAGATTGTGATTGATAGCGGTGCCGTGCCGCTTTTGCAGGGTGTAGAGATTGATTATGTTGACCGTGGTGATGGAACCTCAGTCTTTAAATTCAATAATGTTCAGCCTGTGAAAGATGAAAGCGCTTGCGGTAGTTGCGCTTCTGCTAGCACCTGTAGCAGCTAATCGCTGTGTAAGTAGCATAAAAAACGGCAGCCCTTTTTTAGGGCTGCCGTTTTTTATTACCAACCGTAACCTCTCCCCACAACAGCCAGCAGTACAACGGCGACCAGGATCAGTACAGGTGCTTCGTTAAACCACCGATACCAAACATGGCTGCGATGGTTATTATCGTTTGCAAAATCCTTCATCAGCTTCCAGCAGTAAATTTGATATACCACCAGCAGCGCAATGAGCGTCAGCTTGGTATGTAGCCACATCATTCTGCCAAAGACCACCCAGGCATAGTCGTAGAGCATCCAGATGCCAAATCCCAGTGTGAGCAGCATCCATGGAATGGTGAACCAAAAAAGTTTACGTTCCATTACCTTAAAACGCTCGTTGCCTGCCTGATCCTCTGTCATGGCGTGGTAGACAAACAGGCGAGGCAGGTAAAATAGACCGGCAAACCAGGTCACCATAAAGATAAGATGAAAGGCCTTAAGCCACATGGGGCACTCCTAATTATTTGGGGGGTTATCGCGTGCGTCATGATACAGGGTTTTTAGAATATCACGCCGAGTCTGTCCTGGAATTGATGCTGGGGTCGGGTCATCCTTGCGCCCGCTAAACCATGAGCCAATACGTTGGAATAGCGCCTTAAGGGTGCGCCAGATGCGGGGCAGCGCCCAGATGATGATCAAGGTAAAGAGAATCAGTAAGGCAATAAAGAGTATGGGGTAGTGTAGTGCTGTCCAGAGTCCACCAATAACGGCCAGGTCTTCAGTAATAGAGGCAATCCAGTTGGTAACAGGCTCAGGAGAGGTATTAATCAGCAGCCGACTGCTGGCCTTGGTCACGTGAGTTGCGGCAGTTATTCCACCGCCAACAAGGAGCGCTGCAAATTCAGCAGCAGGACTAATATCCATGCCTTGAGCTATGCCAGCCGCCATCATAGCACCAGCGGGAATCCTGATAAAGGTGTGGATAGCATCCCAGCCGGTATCGATACCTGGGGTTTTATCAGCAAAAAATTCCACGCAATACATGAGTCCGGCGGCTCCCATCACTATGGGGTCGTCCAACACTTCTAACCCAGGTGGTAGCTCCATATTTCCAGTGATGGAGAGATACCCCAGCATGAAAACAGTGGCATATAGATTGATACCTGATGCCCATGTGACCCCGAGCATGAGAGAGATAAGTTCAATGGTTTCCATGTGTCTGTATCCGGTTGTTCTATCAAGCAGATGAAATAAAGAGTGGCCACATTGTGTGATAAAAATTCTATGGGGTTGAGTTTAATACATTCCTGGGCTTTTTCCGATGAGAAAGCGGTGCTTGACTTCAGGAATGAGTGCCGATAGATTCATTCATCGGTATGGGACGACCATTAAAAAATTTAGTGGGCAATAGCGACTAGAACATCGTGCCATCCATATTTCAAGCGGCTTTAGGCCGCTTTTCTTTTCGGTTGGATTCTTATGATCAAGGTTGGAATAGTCGGTGGAACGGGGTACACAGGTGTAGAACTTCTACGCTTGCTGATACCTCATCCTGAATTGGAAATAGAGGTTATCACCTCCCGAGGTGAGGCGGGCAGGTCGGTTACTGCCCTGTTTCCCAATCTGCGTGGGCATCTGGAACTCTGCTTTTCTGAACCTAATATAAAGCAGTTGGCTACCTGTGATGTGGTCTTTTTTGCCACGCCAAATGGCACCGCCATGCGGCTGGTGCCGGAACTGCTGGATGCTGGCACACGGGTGATTGACCTGGCGGCTGACTTTAGACTGCGTGATCCCGATGAGTGGGAAAAGTGGTATGGCATGCCGCATGCCTGCCCCGATATTTTGGCTCAAGCGGTTTATGGATTGCCAGAAATTAACCGTGATCTTATAAAAGAGGCGCGTTTGGTTGCCAACCCCGGTTGCTACCCAACCGCTGTAACTCTTGGTTTTGCACCACTGTTAGAGGCTGGGCTGGTGGATTGTACAAGCCTGATTGCAGATGCTAAATCAGGTGTTAGTGGCGCAGGAAGAAGTGCCAGTGTGGGTGCGCTAATGGGTGAGTGTGGGGAGAGCTTTAAGGCCTACGCTGTGCCAGGGCATCGTCATCTGCCTGAAATCAGTCAAAATCTCTCTCAAATAATGGATGGTTCAGTGGGGCTGACATTTGTCCCGCATCTACTGCCCATGATTCGTGGCATTCATGCTACGCTCTATGCCGATATGCATGATGTATCGAATGATTTACAGCAGTTGTTTGAAGGGTGCTATCAGAATGAACCTTTTGTCGATGTGCTGCCCGCAGGTGCGCATCCTGAAACACGCACTGTTCGGGGTGTCAATAACTGCCGGATAGCGGTGCATCGCCCGCAAAATAGAAACACCGTGGTGGTGCTTTCGGTGATTGATAATTTAGTCAAGGGCGCGGCAGGCCAAGCGGTTCAAAATATGAATTTGATGTTTGGATTGGATGAGACGACGGGCTTAAATGCCATTGCACTTCTGCCTTAACGTATATGGTTCCCATTCGAAAAATAAATCAACCAACAATTGTTCAGCCGAGTAATAGATGGCAGGGTTGGTCGCTGGGTTTTTTGCTATTCCCTATTGTTGTGGTGATCATTGCCTGGTATGCCTATGAGTATGGGCGTACAGGTGTGCTTTTTAATAGCATGATGGCTGATTCGACCGTGAGTCAACTCGAGCAGCAGGCCGCGGCATTTCAATGGCAAATCAAAAACCTTGAGTTAGAACGAACAAAACTGCGTGAAGAGGTTGTCGTGTTAACACGCGCAAACCAAATCGACCGTGAGGCGGCTCGTGCGGTGAGTGAGCAGGTGAGGCTTGCTCAGGATAAGCAGCTTAAAATGGAAGAGGAGTTGGTCTTTCTGCATGGCATTATATCGAATAAGATTGATAAAAAGAGGCTGCGTGTTCGGGATTTTACTTTGCAGCCATCGGAAGGCGCGTCTATTTTTAAATATGCCTTTACGGTTAGTCGGGTATTTAATAGCAAGAGGGGTGTTAAAGGCGAACTGTTTATCACGGTGACGGGTCAGCAAAAAGGTCAAAAAACATCACTTAAATTGGCAGCACTGACGAAAGAAAAGAGCAAAAGTTTGAAGGTCAATTTTAAGCATTTTCAAAAATTTGAAGGGTTGTTGCGGCTACCTGAAGGTTTTGTAGCGAGCAGCATGATTATTGAGATCAAGCCAAGCAAGAAAAAATTGCCGCGTTTGAAAGAAACATTTAAATGGTCTATGGGGGAATAGCGATGTTTGGAGGTGGTGGTGGGTCTCGGTCAAAAAAATTCAAGGCATCAAAAATAGCCACAGTGATAGGCCATGGAACAGAGATAAAAGGTGACATCCTATTTGCGGAAGGTCTGCATCTGGATGGTGTTATCAAAGGTGATTTGACAACCAACAATGATGATACAGCGACACTGACAGTGAGCGAGAATGGCGCTATTGAAGGTGATGTGCGCGTGCCTAATGTTATCCTTAATGGCACGGTGGTGGGCGATGTCTATGCCAGTCATCGTGTTGAATTAGCCTCTAAGGCTAAAGTGACGGGAACGGTCTATTACTCTCGATTAGAGATGGCGATGGGAGCTGAGGTAAATGGGCAACTAAAGCATATCAATGAGAGTGAACCGCGCATGCTGGGCTACTGTGATGAAGGGGAAAAATCGACTGAACCCGCGTCATAATAACGCGGGGTTTGACTGCATTGGGTACAAGGATCCGGTAAAATGGCATCTATTGTTGCTGGCAGCGTTGTCGAGCTGCCTTTTGATTTAAATGAGATAGATTATGAGTACGGCTGATACAGAATTTGAAGCACCATTGACCTTTACTTCCGCAGCCGCTGCAAAGGTGGCCGAACTGGTTGCAGCGCAGGATAACCCTAATCTTAAACTGCGCGTCTGTATTGAGGGCGGCGGCTGCTCGGGTATGCAGTATGTTTTTAACATTAATGAAGATGAGAGTGAGGATGATGCCAAGGTAGTAACGGATGGCATTGTGTTGCTCATCGATCCTGTGAGCATCCAATATTTAATGGGCGCTGAGGTGGATTATGTCGATAATTTGCAGGGTTCACAGTTTGTGATTTCGAACCCGAACGCAGCGACAACCTGTGGTTGTGGATCATCATTTTCAGTTTAAATGATATTTTTGTGATGAGAAAAAAGGAGGGTATTTAACCCTCCTTTTTTGTTGTATAAGCGGTAAAAAGTGCGATTGTCAGTAGCATTAGCAGCGCAGTGATAATCCCTCCGTTGCCGATTTTGGCATAGGGTGTCATACCCTGCATGGGGGTGATCTTTCGGGTTAAAGCGTCTCTTTTAAATGCGCTTGAGCGCGCTAAAATGGCACCTTTGGCATCAATGATGGCTGAGATGCCTGTGTTAGTAGCGCGCAGTAGATACCTGCCTGTCTCCAGCGCACGCATGCGCGCCATTTCTAGATGCTGATGAGGGGCTAATGAGTCTCCAAACCAAGCATCATTGCTGGCATTAACCAGGAAAGCGGCGGCGGGTAATGCCTGGATGATCTCTTCGCCAAAGGCATCCTCATAACAGATGGATATGCCGGCAGGGTAGCCGGCCAGATTAAGTACGGTTTTATTATAATCGCCCGCGCTAAAGTCAGACATGGGTATCCGCAGGAAATCAATCAGTGGATGAAGTAGCCACTTTAGCGGGAGAAACTCGCCAAAAGGCACAAGATGTCGCTTTTTATAGATATCTTGGGATTTACCAAGGCTGACCATGGCGTTGAAATAACGCTGATCCTCGGTGCTTTTTACAGCGATACCAACCAGCAAATCCGTATTACGTGATTGAGCCTCGGCTTCTAGAGGATTAAGTAGATTCTCTTTAACACGGTGGTAGAAAGCGGGGATGGCCGTCTCTGGCCAGATGATTAAATCACTCTCCCAGTTTGCACGCGTTAGATCGGTGTAGAGACGCATGGTTGGGCTGAATTGATCGGGGCTCCATTTAAGCTCTTGGGGGATATTGCCTTGGATTAACGTGGCTTTTATTGGGTTGCCAGCGGGTTGGGTCCAGTGGTGTTTATCAAGTAAGCCAGAGATTGCGCAGATCATCATAATACTGCTGATGCCCAATACAGGCTTGAGCCGAGTTTTAGGTTGGATTAAATACGATTGAACACTCCACACAATAAGTGCCGCAAGCAGAGCAGTTACCCAGCTAACGCCAAATACCCCCAGTATGGGGGCGATGCCCTGCAACGGTGTATCAAGCTGAGAATAGCCCATGCTTAGCCAGGGGAAGCCGGTTAAAAACCAGCCACGCACCCACTCCATTAAAGCCCAGGTTGCGGGGAAAACAGTGAGCAGTTGAAGTGTTTCATTTTTGTGGCATAAGCGTGTTCCTAACCAGCCGGCTAACCCAAAAAATAGTGCAATGATCGCCACAAACAGCAGGGTAATGATCATGGCTAAAGGGAGACCCACCCCGCCAAATTGGTCGATGCTGATGTGCAGCCAAGAGACCCCAAACCCCATGAACCCTAAGCCAAATAGCCACCCTTGCTTAAAAGCCTGTTTGGGTGTGGCTGATTGCCATAATCTAAAAATTAGCGCCAAACTAAGTATGGCTAGGGGGGATAGGGCAAAGGGTGCAAAGGCCAAAACAGCTATTGCACCGGCAAGAAATGCGATGCTTTGAGGAAAACGCAGTAGGGTTGAAAAAGACAAGATAGTGTCCGGTTTGTAATAGTTACAGCTGAGCACTCTCTTTCGCTGCTTCTTCGGTGGTTTCTGTGAGCAGTCGAATATTCAGCAGATGAATTTTGCGGCTATCAGCACGTATGATGCGGAATTGAAACTTATCTATGTTGAGTTGCTCTCCACGTTTGGGGAGATGGCCGAGGGTGTTTGTGATCAAGCCCCCGATGGTGTCGTAGTCCGTTGCATCAAGTTTAACATGGAAGTATTCATTGAAATCCTCGATAGTGGTGAGGGCTTTAGCGGTAAATTCCTGCTCATCACGCTTGAGGATGCTGGT
>JAJRWL010000150.1 GCA_024276875.1 Gammaproteobacteria bacterium | reverse complement strand
TGGAGATGAAGCCATCGACCAATGCCGGTATCCCTTTTTGCGCGCAGGCAATATAGCTACCTACAAGTGCGGCAATCTCAAATCCACCCAATCGGCGCAACACCTCAATAGGATCATTGAGATAAGCCTGGTGCAGCTCAAGTGCTCGTTGAATCACCTCCGCCTTGCGATTAACGCCTGTTTCATCCAACCCCGTACCAGGCCCCGCCATCTGCTCCGCTGACATGCCGGTCATGGCACACGCCAGGGCACTGGCACTGGTGGTGTTGGCAATCCCCATCTCACCACCAATAAAGATCTGGCCGCCTGCCGCTACAGCTCGGGCGACCGATTGCTGGCCCGCATCCACGGCCTGAGCCAACTCTGCCAACGTCATGGCCGGTTGCCGAGTAAAATTGGCTGTACCAGGGGCGATACGCTGGTGATGCACCCCTTGCAGGCTGGCATCATCCTCTACCGTACCCAGGTTGATCACCTCAAATGTGGCATTGAGCTGCTGTGCCAACACGCTGATCGCTGCACCACCACGGGCGAAATTGCGCACCATCTCCAGCGTGACCGATTGGGGGAAGATCGAGATCCCTTCAGCGGCAACCCCATGATCTGCTGCAAAGATAGCGATTTTGGCATGATCCAACGTGGGACAGGTGACCCCCTGCATGGCGGCCAATCGGATAGCGATAGACTCCAGTATACCCAGTGAACCGGGGGGTTTGGTGAGCTGAGCCTGACGCATCTCTGCTGTTAGACGTGCGGATTCATTCAATGGGGCGGCGGGTTGAGTAAGCCAATCAAGCATCAGTTATTACCTTTTAGGATGTGGGGCAGGCCTGCGACCGTCAGTATGACCTGATCACAGATTTGGGCGAGTTGTTGATGGAGCCATCCCGCTTCATCACAAAATCTTCGGGAGAGCTCTCCCATGGGGACGATTCCCATCCCTGTCTCATTGCTGACCAGTAGTATCTCTCCCGGCAGAGTGGGGAGCAGCTCCTGCAACGCCTGTAGTTCACTTTTTAGCCGAGCATCATCATTTAGCAATAGCAGATTGGTCAGCCACAGGGTCAGGCAATCAACCAGCAGACAGTGGTCAACATCTGCCGCCTTTTCCAGTGTTGCAGCCAGTGAATAAGGCGCTTCGATCAGCCCCCACTCCGCAGGCCGACCTGCCTGGTGATGGCGAATGCGGCGTTGCATCGCATCATCATCCTGCGCGGTAGCTGTGGCAATGTAAGTGACCGGCAGCCCCGATGCTTGAGCAAACTGCTCAGCCAATCGGCTCTTGCCCGAGCGGACACCCCCGAGGATAAGTCGTTTCATAGCGAATCCAGCGCCAATAGTCGAGCCAACGCAGGAAGATCGAGATGCGCTGTGACAGCATCGGTGATTCGGTCTATCCCCTGTTCACGTTGTTGATGGTAATCCGGGCTTTGCGGATTGGTTAGACCCGCCCAGCGCAACAGGCTATCGCAGCTCTCTTGCGTTTCAAACAAGCCATGCAGATAGGTTCCGATAACTTGCCTGTCTTCTGATATGGCTCCATCCGTTGTCGCACCCAGATCAACCAGTGGCCGATCCAATGCCACACCTTGGGTATGACCGGCATGAATCTCATAACCGCTGATCGCCGTATCCTCCAGCAGCAGCCTGCCCGCAACATTGCACAGCTGTTTTTCTGATTGTAGCAAGGTCTGCATCTCCAGCAGCCCAAGTCCGGCAGTTTTTCCAGGCTCACCTTCAATGCCATCAGGGTCATCAATGGATTGCCCCAACATCTGGAAGCCCCCACAGATCCCCAGCACCTTGCCGCCATATCGCAGATGACGCTGAAGCGCCTGCTCCCAACCCTGCTCTTTTAATGCCGCCAGATCGGCACAAACTGATTTACTACCCGGCAGAATAATCAGATCTGCCGCTGGTATGGGCTGCCCTTTGCGGATGATCTGTAGATCAACCTGGGGGTGCAGCTGCAATGGATCAAAATCAGTATGATTGCTCAGACGGGGCAGGGCGGGAATGATGATCTTGAGGCCATCACTGCTGGCTTTAACCGCATCGAGATTGAGGCTATCTTCTGCCTCCAGATGCAGCTGATGAAGATAGGGCAGCACACCCAACACAGGCACACCGGTACGCTGTTCCAGCCAATCCAGCCCATCCTTTAGCAGCCCAATATCACCCCGAAAACGGTTGATAACAAAACCCTTTATCCGCGCTCGCTCCGACTCACTGAGCAGCTCCAACGTACCCACCAAGTGAGCAAAGACCCCCCCTCGGTTGATATCTGCAATCAGGATGACGGGGCAATCTACCGCCTCGGCAAAGCCCATATTGGCAATATCATTTTCACGCAGATTGATCTCTGCGGGGCTGCCCGCCCCTTCTACCACGATGGTTTGATACTGCTGGGCAAGACGCTTATAAGACTCCAGCACCGCAGGCATGACCACCTTTTTATAACGATGATAGCCCTGCGCCTCCAGTGTGGCCACCGCCTTTCCCTGGATGATGACTTGTGATCCGGTATTGCTATTGGGCTTCAACAGCACAGGGTTCATATCGGTATGACAAGCGATATTGGCGGCCTGTGCCTGCACCGCTTGCGCACGTCCAATCTCTCCATTGTCTGCCGTAACTGCACTATTCAGTGCCATATTTTGTGGTTTGAATGGGGCAACGGAAAGGTTACGCCGCGCCAACAAACGACAGATTGCCGTGACCAGCGCACTCTTGCCAGCATCCGATGTAGTGCCTTGAATCATTAGCGTGCTCATGTCATGCAGGCCGCTTGTCGAATCTGCTGTAGGGCATCGGCCAACCGCTGGAACCCAGCCTGATTCGCAGGCAGTCCAAAACGGAGGCTGGTCGATTCCGTAAAATAGCGAGTAAGGATGCCCTGCTCCGCCAATTGCCGATGGATCTCAGCGGCCTCTGAGGTTACAGCCCACTGAAAAAGCATGGTGCCACCCGCTGGAGCCAATCCCACAGATTTAAGCAGTTGCGTCAATTGTTCTGTCTGTTGTCGCAGTTGTTGACGCGCCTGTTGTTGCCAGGTGTAGTCACGCAGTGCTTGGCTGGCAACCCAACGAGAGGGCGTGGCAATGGCCCAAGGGCCAAGCTGTTCATGCAGTCGGTTCAGCAGTGCGGGCTCAGCCAATACAAAGCCCACACGAACACCGGCCAAACCAAAAAATTTACCCAATGAGCGCAGCACAATAAGCCCTGGCAGCTGTGACTCTGAGGCCAATGAGTGCTGGGGTGTCACATCGATAAATGCCTCGTCAACGATCAACCAGCCACCCCGTCTGGCTAGCTGCTGTCGCCAGGCCAGGAGTTGCTCCCGTTCAAGCGCCTCACCCGTCGGATTGTTGGGGTTGATCAATAGCAGCACATCCAGCTCATTGATGTGCTGCTCAATCCTGCCTGAAGTGAGTGTTTGCACACTGTGCCCCGCCCGTGACCAGGCGCTTGCATGTTCAGCATAGCTGGGCGAAATGATACCCACTCGGCAGCCAGCGCGCAGCTTTGGCAATATTTGAATAGCGGCCTGTGAACCCGCAACCGGCAGCAGTGAAGGCGCCTGGTAGTAATCTGTTGCCGCAGCGACCAGTTCATCCTCTTCCTCCGGTAGCCGCTGCCAACAGGCTGCTGGAACCACAGGAACAAGCCAACCATTGGGGTTGATGCCGGTGGAGAGATCCAGCCACTCAACCCAGGGGATGCCATATTGATTTGCAGCCGCCCGCAGTTTTCCACCATGTTCAAGCAAGAAGCCAGCCCCCCACTAAAATCACGGCCACCCAGAGTAACAAGCTATTGCGCACCAGGGTAATGGCTCTTTCGATGGCCTCTGTATCGGGCGCTTCGCCACAGCCCAGGGTCGGGCGCTGATGGATTTTCCCATGATAGGTAGCTGCACCGCCCAGCTCTATTTTTAGCGCACCCGCACCTGCGGCCATCACCGATCCCGCATTGGGGCTATCCCACTGTTTGGCTTGCCGTGACCAACAGCGTAGTGCCTGCTGAAAGGAGCCAACGGCGGCATAGCTGAGGGCGGTGAGTCGGGCAGGTATCCAATTGAGCAGATCATCCAGCCGAGCGGCTGCCCAGCCAAAATTTTGAAAACGGGTATTGCGATAGCCCCACATTGCGTCCAGTGTGTTGACCAATCGATAGCCAACCACCCCCGGAGCACCGGCAATCAGAAACCAGAAGAGGGCGGCAAAGATGGCATCACTGCCATTTTCAAGCACCGATTCAACCGTGGCACGCGCCACATCCGCTGGCTGCATTGCATGGCTCTCACGACTGACAATCCAACCAACCCGCTGCCGTGAGAGCGGCAGATCTTGCGCCTTCAATGCCGTAACAATCTGTCGGGCATGCTCCATCAGACTGCGGCCACCAATTGCCAGGTAGAGCAGCACCAAACCAACAAGAGGGGTGAGCTGTTCCAAAAAAGCGGTGATTAAAACAAAGGGGGCAACCAGCAGTAGCAGGCCTGCTATCCCACGTAAGTGAGTGCTTCCTTCGGTACGATTTAGGCGTGCTTCCAATCGGGCGGCCAGCCAACCAAAACCGACCAACGGATGCCAGCGGCGCGGCTCACCCAGCAGGGCATCCAGCAGCAGCGCGCCCAGAATAATCCAAACAGCGGTCATCCGTTACCAACGATCATTATGGATCAGCTCTTCAATCGGCAGACGCGGCAACCAACCCGCTTTTTCTAGCTCGGGCTTTTCATGAAAATGACTGACGTGACCAATGCAGAGGTAGGCAATGGGCACGACAAATTTGGGGATGCCCAGAATCTCTTTCAGCCGTTTGTGGTGAATGATGCTGACCCAACCAACACCCAGGTTTTCAGCACGCGCCGCCAGCCAGAGGTTCTGTACCGCACAGACTGAGCTGTAGAGATCCATCTCTTGATTAGCGGTGCGGCCAATCACGGTCGGTCCCGTTCGTTTACGGTCACAGGTGATGGTGATACCGAGTGGAGCCTCCATTATCCCTTCCAGTTTAAGGGTGCGGTATGTTGCTTGCTGCTCCCCTTCAAACATCTCTGCCGCTTCACTGTGTGCGATCTCAAAGGCATCCTTGATCTGCTGGCGGATGGATTGATCCCGCACAAGAATAAAATCCCACGGCTGCATAAAACCCACACTGGGGGCATTGTGGGCGGCATTCAGTATTCGTTGCAGCACCTCATCAGAGATGGGGTTGGGCAGGAATTCACCACGGGTATCACGGCGGTTGTAGATGGTTTTGTACAGGCCATCGCGTTCCGTGGGGGTAATCTCTATGGAGTTGTTTTTCATTGTTATCTCTGTGGTTAGAATTCTGTGCCCTGCTGGGCCTTGATGCCTTGTGCGTAGGCATGTTTGATCATCGTCATCTCAGTCACCGTATCTGCCACATCAATCACCTCTTGCGGGGCATTGCGACCCGTCAGTATCAGATGCAGCCAGGGTGGTTTCTCTTGTGTGATAAAGTCCGCCAGCTCTTCGCCTGCAAGCCAGCCATAGCCGCAGCAGTAGTTGATCTCATCCAGTACCACCATGTCGAAGGCTTCGGAAAGGATCTTTTGTTGGCTGAATGCCCACGCCTCTCGGCAGGTTTTTCGGTCTTGTTCGGGGTTTTTGGTGTCCCAGGTAAAGCCATCGCCCAGCACATGCCATTCGATATTATCGAATTGTGCGGCGGCCTTCTCTTCGCCGGTCTTCCACTTGCCTTTGATGAATTGAATAACGCAGACCTTCATGCCCGAACCCGCCGCACGAAAGACCATGCCAAAGGCGCTGGAGGATTTGCCCTTGCCTTTGCCGGTATGAACCAGGGTGATGCCGGTACGTTTGTCTCGGCTTTTCATTTTGCTGTAATCCTCGCAACCTACTTTGTGGGAGGATCAACAGGGGGCAGGCCAACGGTTCTCTGCTGAATAGCTTAAGAGAACGGCAGTGTCATACCCTGTTATCGCCCTCCGCGATGACTAGGAACTGATTGACTACAGGCCGGTCTCCGGACTCACGAGTGAACGCTTGGCTCTCTTCAATTGCGCCTTCCCACACCGGAGTGCAGTGGCTTGTGCAAATGAATAACTCGTCTACCGTTGCGGGGGCAGTGCCGGTATTTGACCGGCTTCCTGATCCCTGTAACTGCTCGTCAGCATAGGGAATGGCTATTTGAGCGTCAAGTTTTACGCAGGAAAAGATTCAAATATTTTGGCTAGCAACTAAACTTATATCCATCATGGATACTTGTATGGTTATTTTTGGAGATAATAAAATGGATGTTTTTATTGGCAATCTACCCTCACGCATCTCATTTAGCGAAATCCGTGAGCTGCATGGCAACTGGGATTTTGATGTACCCATTAAACGTGTTGATGATCAAGATAGGCAGGGGCGGGAGTTCCACTATTTTCTAGCTCAATTTTCTCCCAATAATACAGCAGAGGCCGAACAGTTGATGCAAGAGATGGATGGTGTCTCATACTATGGGCAACCGCTTGATGTGCGCGAATTCGTCCATCGAAGCTATTGCCGCGAACGACGTGCGCTCAATTGGCGGGAGAGACCTTGGCATCAAACAGAACGCAGGGTAACTGAACGCCGTAAAAGTAAACATTAGCCACGCATCATTTTCATGACTGTTGCCGTCTCCGGACGAATGCCACGCCAAAGGTAGAATGACTCGGCTGCCTGCTCAACCAGCATGCCCAATCCATCAATAACCTTGGCAGCTCCTTGCCCCAAACCCCAGCGCATAAAGGCGGTCGGTTTGTCGCCATACATCATGTCGTAGCAGCTGCCCCCTTTTTCCAGCAGCCCATTGGGGATGTCTGGAACCTGATCCGTCAGACCCGCAGCCGTCGCATTAATAATGAGGTCAAACCTCTTGCCCGCAAGATCATTAAGACCGCAGCCTGCCACTACCTCAAGTGTCGTTAGATCCGAAGCCAGTGCAATGGCTTTAGATGCAGTACGATTTGCGATCACAATCTGCTTAGGGTTTGCCTCTAAAAGTGGTCGCAATACCCCACGGGAAGCCCCCCCCGCACCCAGCAGAAGGATACGCGAATCCGCCAGTTTCAGATGTTGATTCTCTTGCAGGTCTCTAACAAGACCCATGCCATCCGTGTTATCACCACGAAGACGACCGTCATCCAACTGAATGATGGTATTTACAGCCCGAGCTGATTCTGCACGCACACTCAACTCATCAACCAGCTGCCAGGCATCTTCCTTAAAAGGGACGGTAACATTGAGACCTCGGCCACCTGCGGCTAAAAAGTCTGCCACATTTTTTGCAAAGCGTTTGGGTTCTCCAAGCAGCCGACTGTACTCCAGCTGCTCGCCCGTCTGCTCGGCAAAGGCATGATGAATGAGCGGTGATTTACTGTGCGCGATGGGGTTGCCAATAACAGCATATTGATCAATATCAGTCGCCATCTTAACCCTGAAGCCACTGGGCAGCACGTTTGGCAAAATAGGTCAGGATTCCGTCAGCCCCTGCCCGTTTGATACAGAGCAGTGATTCCATGACAACGGCCTCTTCATTCAGCCAGCCCTGTTGAGCCGCCGCCATCAGCATGCTGTATTCGCCACTCACTTGATAGACAAAGGTGGGGGCGCTAAACTCAGTTTTTACACGACGCACAATATCCAGGTAGGGCATACCCGGCTTAACCATCACCATATCTGCGCCCTCTTCCAGATCAAGGGCAACCTCACGTAACGCCTCATCCGTATTGGCCGGATCCATCTGATAGGTGTATTTGTTGCCAGCCCCCAGATTCGCAGCTGAACCAACTGCATCCCGAAAGGGGCCATAAAAACTGGAGGCATATTTGGCAGAGTAGGCCAGTATGCGGGTGTGGATGTGGCCTGTAGATTCCAGCGCCTCGCGAATATCACCGATGCGGCCATCCATCATATCGGAGGGGGCAATAATATCTGCGCCCGCCTCGGCATGAGAGACTGCCTGTTTAACCAGCACATCAACCGTCTCATCATTCATTACATAGCCATGGCTATCAATGAGGCCATCCTGCCCATGGGTGGTGAAAGGGTCCAATGCGACATCGGTAATGACACCCAGTGCTGGGACAGCCTCTTTTAATGCCCGCACAGCACGTTGAGCCAAACCATCTGGGTTAAATGCCTCACAGGCATCTTCTGATTTGGCTGATGCAGGTGTGACAGGAAATAGCGCCATGGCGGGGATGCCAAGGGCATCTATCTCACGCGCCTCTTTCACCAACAGATCAATACTTAGCCGCTCTACACCTGGCATTGAGGCGATCGGCTCGCGCTTACCCTCCCCTTCAAGCACAAAGAGAGGGTAGATAAAATCAGCTGGACTCAGCTCATTTTCACGCATCAAACGACGAGAGAAGTCATCTCGGCGCATCCGGCGCATCCGAGTGATGGGGAAATGAGCATTTTTTTGGTGCATAAAATTCAACCTCTAAAAATATAATTGTCGATAGTTTTAATAAGCTATTATAATGGTCTTTGGATTGAGGCATTCTCATTTTGTATTTAAGAGGATGCCTACACGCTTTTCTCTGATATACGATACCTTAGCAGTAGTACTACCGCCAAACTATTCAGTTAAAACGAAGCAGATTCGTAAAAACCAATAATAGCTTCTAAGCATCATTCATATATTTCCTACCTAGCCGATGCTAGGTATATACGCCACTCAATAACAGGAACGAATATGGCATATTTAAAACCACATTTTCATATTGGGATTAATGTAACCTTTGCGCTGCTACTACTTTTCTGCACCTTTGCTACTGCAGCTGAAACACTGCCCGCACCTGAGCAGGCGGTACAGGATGTCTCTGAATCTTTAAAAACACTTTTAAAAGAGAATCGGGCACGCATTAAAATAGATAGAGCCTATGTTTATCAACTCGCCAACGAAGTTCTTGCCCCACATATTGATTTCCATCGGCTATCAGGCTTGGCCTTGGGCAAACATTGGCGACGTGCGTCCAGCGCCCAAAAAGAAGAATTTATGCAACAATTTCAACGCCTACTGGTAAGAACCTATTCCACAGCATTTCGCGAATTTGGCGATTGGTCACTCCATTTTATTCCTCGACATAACACAACAGAGGCTAAAAACATCATGGTACGCAGTGAAATCCTGCGCTCTGATGCACCCCCTATCTCCGTCAATTATCGCATGCATAAAAAAGAGAACGATTGGCTGGTATATGATGTAGTCATCGAAGGCATCAGTCTAGTTACCAACTACCGCAGCACCTTTTCTAAAGAGGTTCGCCGCAATGGCATGAAGGGTTTAATTAAACGTATTACCAAACTAAACAACCGCCGCACGGCAATACCCCAACAGGCTTCTCGTTAACCCCACAGCCCCGCCGGCCATAAAAGCTGATGGGGTTATTTCTATATTACCTCCCATTATTGCTACTTTATGAGTTTTGAACCTAAAGCCTATAAATCAACCTGATTACCCACAACTCTCAGCCCGTTTCAATAGTCTATTTGGCATTGGCGGAGTCCGTAAAGCAACATATCTCTAAGTTGAAATCGACGATTAAACCGATAGCAAAATTCAGCAAGATGGCGGGACAAATGTTTTGGCTCAATAGCATGATAGGTTCCTGTTACGGCATTTTTAACATTAGTTATCATCGTATTTACCCATGTAAACTCTTCAAAAATGTACGGGTTAGTGCCGCGCTTTCGAGGAACGAGAAAGTTGAGCGATAGTGAGAGGGCTTGCCTCGGGGATGTTTATTTTCTTCGAGTGGAAATGTAATGGATGAAGTTTGGAAGGAATATATCAAGAACCGAGCACCACTAGAATCAGGCGATGGCTTTTATGTAGTTTAGCGACAGCCTGCTTTTAGCCGGTGGAGGATTCACAGTCGCGAACCTTATAGAAATTGAAAGAGATAAGTTGATTTTGTAGATGGTAGCGATGTTATTCACAAACCAGTTTATCCACTTTTAAACCATAATATCGCATATCTTTAAGGGCGTAAGGCAACACGCTTTTTTCACCTAATAATTTAAAATAGGTGCTGCCTGCCTGAGCGATCTCTTTTTGTGCATATGATTTTTTGATCTGCTTTCTAGCTTCAGACCATTGTGTATACAGTGCATTAAAACCAGGCAGCTTTGTAAGTTTTACATACAGTGCATTAATGCAATCACGTCCATTACAGGCATCTTTGATCCAGTTTGGAGCGGCATTAATAAAACCATGGCGGAGCTTTAATTTGCGGATATCATGTTCAACAAAATGGTGAAATACAAATTGATTTATCTTTGCAAACAACCGATGGCCTGTTAGTACAGGTTTATATACTTTATAAATTTTTGGGTATGTTGCTTTATAGACGATATCTACCTTTTCAAATAAGGTAATTCGATTTTCGATATATTCATCATAATGTTTTAGCAGACAGGTGTTTCCTTCGTCCGCAGATGCCATGCTCGTGAAGAGAAGCAGCAGTAAAGCGATAGTTATTTTCAATGTTTTTGGTGTAGAAGGCTGTGTGGAGGGTGTTTTTATTTTTGGTAGATTCTACCAGAATTCAAGGTTTGGCGCATGGTGTGAATTTTAATCTCTTGGGGTTCAATTTCTCGCTGCTTGCGGCGTTTAGATTATGAGATTCCGTAATACCCCGTCAGCTGGCTGCGGGGTGGTTTATTAGATGGGTTTGATGAACGCCGCTTTGCAGCGTCCATTGTTAAATCAGTGTGAGTTCGTTTCAGCGGTTACTTCAACGGTGGGTATGTCTAGATTCCATAATCGCTCCAGTTGATAGAAATCGCGTACCTTGGGCAGCATGATGTGAACCACGATACAATTGATGTCGATCAGTGCCCACTCACCTTCACTGACACCTTCTGAACCTAAGGGCGCTTCTCCAGCCTCTTTGGCTTGGATGGCAACGGTTTCAGCAAGGGATTTAACATGTTGGGCGGAGGTGCCGCTGGCGATTATCATGATATCAGTGACGCTGCTTCGGCCTTTAACATCGATTACAACGATATCTTTGGCCTTCATATCTTCAAGCGCTTTGATGACTATATCGCGCAGTTTTTCAGCTTGCATGCATTCTCCTGGATTGCAGAGGCTGCTTTTTGCAGCCTATGGGGTTAATGATAACCGATCTTAGGAATTCTTTTTGTAACAAAGTATTCAGCTTATACTGAGTAGCCCAGTATGGGAGCCAACCAACGTTCGGCTGTTTTAACATCCATGCCTTTGCGCTGGGCATAATCTGTCACTTGATCGCGGTTAATCTTACCCGTGCCAAAGTAACGTGCTTGGGGGTGGGCAAAGTAGAGTCCACTTATTGAGGCACCTGGGTGCATGGCATAGCTCTCAGTTAATGTAATGCCGGTATTCTTTTCAGCTTGCAATAGCTGCCACAGCAGCTCTTTTTCAGTATGCTCGGGGCTGGATGGGTAGCCTGCTGCCGGTCGAATGCCCTGATACGCTTCTGCAATCAATTCATTATTGCTGAGCTGTTCATCGGCACTGTATCCCCAGAATTTTGTACGCACCTGTTGGTGCATCCATTCTGCCAGTGCTTCAGCCAGACGATCTGCCAGTGCTTTGAGCATGATGCTCTTATAGTCGTCATGTTCGGCCTCAAATTCTGCCAGCTTTTGCTCAATGCCAATGCCGGTAGTAACGGCAAAGGCACCTATATAATCTGCTACCCCAATATCTTCTGGGGCGATAAGGTCGGCGAGACAGAGATTGGGTTCGCCTGCTTTTTGTTTGCCTATCTGTTGCCTGATAAAATGAAAGTGAGCGCTAACTTCATTGCGGCTGTCATCGGTGTAAACGGCAACATCATCTGCCCCAATACGAGCCGCAGGAAAGAGGCCAATCACGGCTTTGGCCTGGAGCCATCGCTCATCAATGATCTGTTTTAGCATGGCGTGGGCATCTGCAAAAAGACGGCGGGCTTCTGCGCCTTTTTTGGGGTCATTCAGGATGGCGGGGTAACGCTTTTTCATCTCCCAGGTGAAGAAGAAGGGACTCCAATCAATGCACTCAGCGATGGCTGTCAGTGAAATATCATCAAAAACCTGGATGCCAAGTTGAGCGGGTTTAACAGGTTGTACCACGGTCCAATCCGTCTGCATGGCATTGGCACGCGCGGCTTCCAGTGAGACCAGTTTGCGCTGCTCATTTTTGCCTAAGCGTGCTGTACGAGCCTCAGCATAATCCTTTTTAATGGATTGAATATAATCATCTCGCTGTGTTGCGGATAGCAGTTTGCCAGCAACACCGACGGCCAGTGAGGCATCCATGACATGTACTACCGCCCCGTCATATTCTGGGTTGATCTTGACCGCAGCATGAATCTTGGAGGTGGTGGCACCGCCTATTAGTAGCGGCGTTTTAAACCCCTGCCGCTGCATCTCTTTAGCGATGTGTACCATCTCATCCAGTGATGGGGTGATGAGACCAGATAGGCCAATGATATCAGCGTTTAATTCACGAGCCTGTTGCAGGATAGTTTCTGCCGGTATCATGACGCCAATATCAATCACTTCATAATTGTTGCATTGCAGCACCACGGCCACGATATTTTTGCCAATATCATGCACGTCGCCTTTGACTGTTGCCAGTAGGATGCGGCCAGCGGACTGTGCGCCGCCGCCCTCCTTTTCTTGCTCCATATAGGGTTGCAGAAAGGCCACGGATTTTTTCATTACCCGTGCGGATTTAACCACCTGTGGCAGGAACATCTTTCCTTCACCAAATAGTTTACCGACATGGTTCATCCCTGCCATTAAAGGGCCGTCGATGACATGCAGCGGACGACCCAATTCGACCAAGGCCTCTGCTGTATCAGCATCGATATACTCTGTGAGTCCTTTGATTAGGGCATGTTCAAGGCGCTGGGTGACAGGTTGATCACGCCAAGCGAGATCCTCTTTTTGTACGCTAACGCTGCCATCCCCGCGATATTTTTCAGCCACATCCAACAGTTGTTCGGTCGCATCGGGATGGCGGTTGAGCACCATATCTTCGACCAGCGCTCGCAGCTCTTTTGGTAGATCATCATAGATGGCCAGCTGACCGGCATTGACAATGCCCATGTCCAGTCCGGCCTGGATGGTGTGGTAGAGAAATACGGCGTGGATCGCTTCGCGCACGGGGTTGTTGCCACGAAAGGCAAAAGAGATGTTGGAGACACCGGCGGAGATGCGTGCATGCGGGAGCTGCTTTTTAATGGCCGCACAGGCTTCGATAAAATCCAGACCGTAGCGATTGTGCTCTTTCATGCCGGTGCCGACGGTGAGCACCGCAGGGTCAAAGATAATATCTTCAGCGGGGAAGCCGACCTGTTCGGTGAGGATTTTGTAGGCGCGACTACAGATTTCAATCTTGCGCTCAAATGAGTCAGCTTGCCCCTTTTCATCAAAGGCCATGATGATGACGGCGGCACCGTAGCGGCGGATCAGTCTGGCCTGTTCAATAAATTTGGCTTCTCCCTCTTTCATGGAGATGGAGTTCAGTATCCCCTTACCTTGGATGCATTTGAGTCCGGCTTCCAACACCTCCCATTTGGAAGAGTCGATCATAATGGGGACCTTGGCAATATCCGGCTCCCCTGCAATGAGGTTGAGAAAATGCACCATGGAGGCGGTGGAGTCCAACATGGCATCATCCATATTGATGTCGATGACTTGAGCGCCGTTCTCTACCTGTTGCCGAGCAATCTCTAGTGCGGCCTCATAATCCTCTTCCATAATGAGCCGTTTAAAACGGGCAGAGCCTGCAACATTGGTGCGCTCCCCGATATTGACGAAGAGTGCATCTTCTTCGATGTTGCAAGGTTCCATCCCTGCCAGGCGGCAAGCATGCGATAACTTGGGCAGTTTGCGGGGTGCAATATTAGCAACGGCCTTGGCGATAGCGCGGATGTGGTCAGGCGAGGTGCCACAGCAGCCACCGATGATGTTGAGAAAACCACTTTGCGCCCACTCTGCAATCTTGTCTGCCATATCCTCTGGGCTGAGATCGTACCCCCCCAGCTCATTGGGCAGCCCCGCATTGGGGTGGGCAGAGGTGCGTGTCTCTGAGATGCGCGAAACCTCTTCCACGTATTGGCGCAACTGGTCTGGTCCCAGTGCACAGTTCAGGCCAAAACTGATTGGGTTAGCATGACGCAGGGAGTTGTAGAAGGCCTCGGTGGTTTGGCCAGAGAGGGTACGACCAGCGGCATCGGTGATGGTGCCGGAGATCATAATCGGTCGTGTGACCCCATCCTCCTCAAATACCTGCTGTACGGCAAAGACGGCCGCTTTGGCATTAAGGGTGTCAAAGACAGTTTCGATGAGCAGGATATCTACACCACCCTCAATCAAACCACGAGCCGCTTCGGTGTAATCTTCCACCAATGCGTCAAAGGTAATGGCACGCGCGCCAGGGTCATTCACATCAATAGAGACGGAGGCGGTTTTTTGATTGGGGCCTAGCACACCCGCTACAAATCGGGGTTTTTCAGGGGTGGAGTATTTGTCTGCGGCTTCTTTGGCCAGCTTGGCGGCAGCGACATTTAACTCAAAGGCATAGTCAGAGAGTTGAAATTTGATCAGATCGCTGCGGGTTGCACCAAAGGTGTTGGTTTCGATGATATCGGCACCGGCTTCCAGATACTGCTCATGGATGCCTTGGATTACATTGGGCTGGGTGAGTATCAGCAGATCATTCATCCCTTTGAGGTCAATCGGCCAATCAGCAAAGCGTTCACCGCGATAATCTTGCTCTTCTAATTTATGGCGTTGCACCATCGTGCCCATGGCACCATCTAAAATCATGATGCGTTCATTCATGATAGCTTCTAGTTCATGGCTGCGGTCTGTAGGTTGAATCATGGGAGAAACCGAGGTTGGGGGAAATTGGGAGCATATTATATAGAGCTTATGATCAAACGCATATTGACTAATAATATTTAAACCAGGATAAATTGTGTGGCTTAATTTAGTGCTTCCTTAAATAAGGCGCTATTTGGATATATTGCATGCATTTCCAAGTGATGTTGCTAAAGTTAGTGTGAAGATCAAAATTTGATAGAGGTTCTTCATTAGCAATGGGTGTGATGTCTCTGTCTGTATAGGTAACATCAGAAATACTAATAGTTAACGTGCATTATTGGGTGTTAATCATGAGTGATATGCTGCATAAAATGCTGGATGAATCGATCCTATTGGAATTGAATGTGGCCAAGCTTTACCATCTGTTTTATGAGTTATTCTCTGAACATGCCGTATTTTGGTGGGAAATACATGTGGAAGAGAAAAATCACGCCGCTTTAATTAGGTCTATAAAAGAGCACTTTGAGCCGGCAGGGAAAGTGCCAACGGATCTTTTATCTTCAAGCATAGAAAAACTTCAAGATTCAAATGCCACAATAACAGCACTTATAGATCAATATAAAGATGTAACACCCTCGGTAGAAGATGCCTTTAATACAGCGCTAAAGCTTGAATTAACAGCCGGTGAAATCCACTATCAGAATTTTATGGATAACAATCAAAGCTCTGCTTTAAATCGAATATTTCAAAGGTTAAATAACGAAGATAAAAACCATGCGGTACGTTTATGCTCGTATATGAAACACCATTTTATAGTCGTAAATGATGACCTAAAAGACGGTTGTGAGCAGATATAATTTAATCGAGTGCAGCACCTAATACCACATCAAATACGACACGCGTTTTTTGGTTCATTAAGACAATATCTTGCCCAACAATTACCCTAATATAGTTGCGACCCAAGCGATGCATTTTCTGCTCTAAATTTTTTGGTAGCATTCTATGCTGTATCCCTGGTGGTAAGGTGTCGTTTTTTGTGAGCTGTTTTTGTAAACCAGGGGGTAGATGTTTTTTCTTAGCTAAGCCTGGGGGCATGTGTTTATGCTTTTTCTGGTGCGCTCTCTTGTGTTTTTTGTGATATTTATAATGCGTGTAAATCAGCTCTTTTTCGCGCTCAGTAAAATAGAGTTTAAGCTGAATATTTTTTGAGGCGACGTCAACAGTGCCACCGGTTGTTCGGGGTAGTGTTTGGCATCCTGCTAGTAGCATTAGCATAATGATAGGCAGTGCTAAAGTAGAGTATTTCATAGCGTTCCTTTTTGGCTAAAAATGTGCGGTTATTACATTAATAACGAGCTAATTTAATTTACAACCTGCCGCGTTAAATATGTTGCTTTGGATAATGCCCCATTTATTTAATCGATAGAGTATGGATGTTTGGACTACACCTAATCCATAGACCACGCTACGTTGAAAATTAATAGAGGAGGCCTCTTTAAAATATCTTGTTGGGCAGGATATCTCACCAATAGAGAAACCAAAATAGGCAATCTGCGCCAGCATTTGGTTATCAAATACGAAATCATTGGAATTTTCATTGAGTGGCAACGTCTCTAAAATTTCACGGGAGAATGCGCGGTAACCCGTATGGTATTCCGAGAGTTTTTTTGACATCAAGGTATTCTGAAACAGTGTCAGTATACGGTTGGCTATATATTTATAGAGAGGCATACCGCCCTTTAATGCACCCTCGGTTAATATTCTGGAGCCAAGCACCGCATCATATGTGCCAGTGGCTACCATGGAAGCCATGGCAACTAAAAGTTTGGGTGTGTACTGATAGTCAGGGTGCAGCATAATAATAACGTCGGCTTTACGATGCAGTGCAACTTGATAGCAGGTTTTTTGGTTAGCGCCATAGCCTCTGTTTTGCAGATGAACAACGGTTTTTATGCCCAGCTTTTTGGCAAGATCCACCGTGTGGTCGGCACTTGCATCATCGACTAATATCACATCATCAACGAAGCTTAAATCCACTTCGCTGAATGTTTGTCTGAGTGTTGCCTCAGCATTGTAAGCGGGCATGACGACGGCCACTCTTTTATCATGAATCATCGTTATTTTTATCTTAATTGTTGCTTTAAATATGTTGCTTTTGTGTAGTTTGGTTCAATCAAAAGTATAGAGTTAAGTTCATTAATAGCCTCTTGTTTTCGATTCAACGCGACCAGCACAAGGCTGTGATTGAATCGTATATCCAAATTATTTGGAGCACTTTTTATCGCGCTTTCTGAATACATCAGTGACCGTTGAAATGCCTGTCTCTGATAATAGATAAATGATAGATCAGAAAGTGTTTCTGTGTGTGAATTATCTGACTCAAGTCGTTGCAGGTAATAGTGCTCGGCCAGTGTCAGGCGATTGAGTTCTAGATTAATCTTTGCGAGTTCGAATAGTATTTTCTCTCTCTTTAATCCGGTAGGGAGTAACTGCTCAAGATTGGCAAGCAGTAGGGATTTTAGCCCCATATTGCGATAAAAGGCGTTCAATATAAAACGGCTATCTGGACGTACAGCCCCTATCGGTAATTTTGAATCGGTAGAAAAAGTAATAGGTTGTGCCGTGCCAATGGCCTCATTTTTTACAAAGTATGAAGCGGCAAAATCATAGTAGACCAGTGACCAATTGGGATCTTGATAAAGCGCTGGAGCCAACATGGCTGATTCAGAGGCGGTGTGATGCAGCAGTACAGATCGAATGTTATATTTTGCCGCCCACTGTTGCCAGGCAGGGAAGCTTTGCAGTGCGGCCTGTTTGGCGAGAAAAAAGGGTGCGCCGTAGATCTCCCAGCGGCCATCTATAAAGGGGATGCGATCAGGATAGAGATGATAGAGGTAGAAGCCGCCCAGCCGATTGGTATTGTAGACCTGTCCTTGAATATTGTGTCGGCGTATAAATGCAGGCAATGCATGGGGGAAAAAGTCAGGCGTTACTCCCAGCTTAGTGCGAGCGGGGATCTCCATATCGAGATAATAAGCGCCGGAGAGTGGGTAGCTGCTCCATCCCAAAAGTACCACCAGCATGGCTCCTTTTAGGGCATTGCTGACGGCGGGTTTGAGGGTAAGTTGAGATAATTTATAGCCAAGCAGCTCTGCTATAAAAGGAGCCGAAACCAGTGCAAACAGCACAATATTGCGTCGCCCAGTGAATGCAGCGACACAGAGTGCCCCTACAATTAAAATACGCGGAACAGAGAGCTGTTTGCGGTTAAAAATAACGGCCGTGAATGTCAGCAGCATAAGCGCCATATAAAACCAAAAAGCAGAGGCTGCCATTGCCGCTGCACCGAAGGTAGGGCTTAGCTCATTCACCGCTTGCATATAGCGGGGTGCATCTTTTCCTACTTCACTAAATAGCAGAAGGCTATAGGCTAAAGCGGCCGTGCCATGGGGCGAAACCAGCATGCCAAGGCAGATGAGTAACAGCGTAATTGAAAGGGGGTGAAAATGGTTTTCTTTGCCATGAGAAAACTTGATGGCATGCCATAGCCAGTAACATCCGACCATAAAAGGACCAATAACAAAGAGCCCATGACTGTTGACCCAGATAATTTGTAGCACCACTAACAGCGCTATTTGGGCGGTTGTTTGGTATTTTTCCCGCTGTAACAGGGCATAAAAGAGTGCAATCATCAGAAAGGTGATGATCTCGGGTCGGGGTAGAAATCGCTCAGCGGATGCCCCCATGACGAGAAAAGTAGTAAAAACGGCGGCTGTTCTGCCGCTATAGCTATAACTCTCTCGGTAGATGATGAAAAGTGTCGCACCCCAGACAAGCAGCATAAAAAATATCGGGCCATTAAGCCCGACCAAGGAGTGAGAAAGCGCTAATGCGACCTGAAATAGCCAGTGTGAATCATGATAGGGTTGATTCAGTGCGCCAGCAGAATAGGTATTAATCTCAGGGATCTGAAAGGTTTGCAGGATGTCTCTGCCAATCACCAGATGCCACCACACATCCAGTGAGCAAAGTTCATGCACCAGAAAAGTAGCGGCCACCCAAACAAGCGCAACAGGCAGCACTCTATTCAGTACATTCAGTACATTCATGCCTCTCATCTCCCCTGGGCTGGGGTGAAAGCGGGTTTGGACAGATCTTTGTTATGCAGGGGTGTGGACATTCATTGACATCAATTGGTTAACTCAATTCACTGTAGCATGTTGAAACTAAACGGCAACAAAATCAGACGCATTATGCTACTGCTGCTATTGCTGGGATCTGCTACCTGGCTTATTGCGTATCGTGGCCAGTTTGATATGGCCGCACTTGAAACCTGGTTGGGTGCGGTTGGGTTTTATAGCCCACTAATCTATATCTTGATGACCGTTGCCGCGACTATTCTATTAATGCCCGCATCCCTATTTGTGCTGGTGGGTGGTGCGCTGTTTGGGCCGTTATTTGGTACGCTCTATTCACTGTTAGGAGCTACGGTGGGTGCGGCTTTTGCCTTTCTGATTGCACGTTATATTGCAGCTGATTGGATTGCTCGTAAGAGCTGTGGGCGATTCAAACAGTTGATTGAGGGGGTGGAGTCAGAGGGGTGGTACTTCGTTGCCTTTGTCCGATTGGTTCCCATCTTCCCTTTTTTCCTCCTTAATTACGCCTTGGGGCTGACTCGCATCAGGTTTTATCCCTACATTGTGGCCACCTTTATCTGCACTTTGCCAGGGGTTGCTGCCATTACCTATCTGGGTTATGTGGGAAAAGAGACCCTGGCAGGCGGTGATGCGTTGATACAAAAATCACTGATTGCATTTGGCTTGTTGGTCATCATGGCCTATCTGCCACGATTGGTTAAACGGCTGCATGAGAGAGGGAAATCATCCTCATCTTCCCACCAATGTGAGTGACAGTGCAGGCCAGTAGGTGATGATCAGCACGGCCAATAACAGGATCAGAAACCAGGGCAGCGTTGCTTTGTAGAGCTGAAGAATGGGTTTATTAAAGCGATAGCTGGCAATGAACAGATTCATGCCGACGGGGGGGGTGAAGTAACCAATCTGCATGTTGGCCAGAAAGATGATGCCCAGATGCACAGGATCAATGCCATAGCCTAGTGCAATGGGCAGCAGCAGTGGAACCATCAGTACGATGGCAGAAAAGATATCCAACATGGTTCCCAGTATCAGCAGGAATAGATTGAGCAGGATCAGAAAGGTGATCTTATCTGTGACGTGTGAACGCACCATCTCAAATAGACGAGCAGGCACCTCTGCATCAATAAGATAGCTGGTCGAGGCCAGAGACATCCCCAGAATAACCAGAATCCCCCCCACCAGTACCATTGCCTCCCGCATGATTTTTGGCAGTGCCTTTGGCTTGATCTCACGGTGAATCAGCACCTCTACCACCAGCACATAAAAGGCCGTCACTGCAGCGGCTTCTGAAATAGCGAAATAGCCACTATAAACACCGCCTAGTACCACGATCGGTAGGGGTATCTCCCAAGCGGCTGCTCGCAGGGCACGGCCTGCTTCCGCCCAAGAGAAGGGTGAGAGTGGTTGATTACGGCTAGACCAGATGCTCCAGATTGAAAGCATGGTCAGCATCAGCAGTCCCGGCAGAATACCGGCCAGAAACATATCATCCACGGTGATACCGTTGCCGATGCCCAGCTGTTGAGCAATCACGGCATAGAGAATCAAAGGCAGTGCAGGGGCAAAGAGCAGCCCCAGGCTGCCAGAGGTTGTTACCAGCCCTAATCCAAAGTTCTGTTTGTAACCGGCTTGTGTCAGTGCGGGGTATAACAAGGCGCCCAAAGCCACAATGGTGACACCGGAAGCCCCCGTAAAGGCAGTAAAGAGTGCGCAGGCCACCAATGAGACAATAGCCAGTCCACCGGGAAGCCATCCCAGCAGCGCATGGGTCACGTGAACCAGTCGTTGGGGTGCTTGGCTTTCACTGAGTAGGTAACCGGCAAAGGCAAAGAGTGGGATAGCCAGCAGCACCGGCATCTCGGCAATGCGGTAGAACTCGATGGTAACGACAGAGAGGTCAATCTCTGATTGATGAAATCCCAGCAAGGCACTGGCAGCAATAATAATAAACAGGGGTGTGCCCAGTAGCGCCAGCAGAATAAGCAATAGCCCAGTTAGAATCATCTGCTGCTCTGGGGGCTGATTTTTAGCAATCCACTCACCAGAAAGCGCAGCGCCATCACGCCAAACCCAAAGGGGATAATCAGTTCACATGCCCAGGCAGGAACAGAGGCAAACAGGATGCTCTCATCCTGCCACTCAAAATAGACAAAATGGCCACCATGCCAAGCCAATATGCCACAGATAAAGGCACTAAAAAGATCGGTGATGAGTTGGGCATAAATTTTTAGCTGTGCGGGTAGAAAACGGGTCAGCAGATCAATCTTAATGTGATTGCTATCTCGTGTGGCCGCCATCGCCCCTAAAAGAGTGATCCAGAGCACCGCCACCCGTAGTGCGGGATCTGCCCAACTGAGCCCCGTAGCCCAGCCATTTCGCAGTATAATTTGGAGCGTTGCCAGCAGGATCATGGCGGTGAGTAGCAGCACCAATAGACCATTTTCAACAACCAATAGGTGTCGTTTAGTGCAGCGCAAAAGCGGGAAGAGGGATTCGCTCATTAGGGTTCATCCGCAAAAATATGGATGGCCAGCCAAATGCAGCGTGGTTCAGCTGAGGTGGTAATGATGTGATGTGGCGTGTGGGCAGGAATAAAGTAGCTATCCCCACGGCGTAGCGTGATCTCTTTGCCATCCAATGCTAATTTGGCCTCCCCTTGCAGCAGGGCGACCCATTCATCTTGCGGTTGGTTATAGCATTTGGCTTTAATATTGTCGGTACTGACAATGCGCTCAATGACAATATTTTTATGGCGCAGAAGCGTTTTAAAGCTTTCACCTTGAGATAAGCCAGAAACAGCAGAGAAAAGATTGATTGGGGGCATATCCTCTATTTATAGAGGATTGCAGGTAAGACAGACACTAAAATTTTTAGATGAGCATAAAAAAAGCGGGGGATCATTGATCCCCCGCTTTTTTAGTAGTGTTATCAGATGATGACGCTACGGTGTTTTACTGGCTTTTGCTGATAATGTAATCAACAGTCGCTTTCAGCTCATCATCGGAGCAATCTGGGCAGGTACCGCGAGGAACCATAGCAGGGTTTACGGTAGAACCGTTGAGGGCGACTGCATACAGGGCATCCTTACCTTTGGCAATACGTGGAGCCCATTGCTCTTTGTTGCCAATCTCTGGTGCCATAAGAGCAGCGGCCATAGGGGCAGCATGACAGTTTTTGCATACAGCGTTGAATACATCTTCACCAGAACGGGCCTGGGCGTTAATTCCGAATACCACCATTCCGGCAGCAGCCATTGCGATAATGGTTTTTTTCATACTATCTATCTCCGCAAAGGCCCCATTTCTAGTCCTATTAAAACTGTTTTGGGGCATGAGTTGTTGTAAAGCAATAGTTGACCATACAACTAGTGTATTGTGGTCAAATAAAAAGAACTGCGATTTATACCAGTGGTTTTGACATTGGTCAAATTTAATTTCTGACTAACTCACTCAGGTTTTCAATCAATACGCTAAAAAAGCAGGGTTATTGATTCACTGAGCCTCTTAACTTCTTAAGATGTTGGCGTAACTCTGCCAGCATCTTTGATGGGTAGACACCCTTCTCTCCCATTTGGTTCACAGCCTGATCAATAATTGTTCGCCATTGGGTAATATCAGTGGGCGATGGGTGGGTAAATTGGATGCCTTGGCTCTGTAGTGCTTTTTGGGCATTGATATTATCCTGTCGACTCTGTTCGTTAATTTTATGGAAGGTGTTTTCCATAATCCCTCTCACGGTGATCTGATCCTGTTTTGAGAGTCGTTGAAAGGCACGCTTTTGAATCACCAGCATGCCGTAAAGATAGAGCAGTGGCATGTCGGTAAGATATTTAACCTGGGTATGCCACTGCAAGGCGATAGCGGCAGTTGGAGAGGTTGCAACGGTATTGATGAGTCCTGTCTGTAATCCGGTCAGTACATCGGTGAGTGGTAAAGGGATGGGGGATATGGCCAGCGACTCAAAGGCGGTGCGGCTGACTTGATCGCACTCAGGAACCCAGACCTTCTGCTCTTTGAGTTGCTTTACCTGGGTAACGGGGTGATTTGACATGAGATAGGCAAACCCCCCTTCACTGATACCAAAGCCAATGAACCCCTTGTCCGCTAAAGAACGATTGAGCCGTGGATCCATGCGTTGGCGTACATAATCAACTTCAGCATAAGAGTAAAAGATGAAAGGGAGACTGTAGAGTTGACATGCTTGGCAGATAGGGATTAACCCACCTCCTGTCAGTGCGCCACCCTGTAGCTGCCCTACCCTGATCTTGCGCAATACGCTTTTATCATTGCCCATGACTCCACCGGGGTAAAAACGGATCTTAACTCGGCCGTTGGTGGCTTTTTTTACCTCCTTTGCCCCTTCCCGCATGAGTTTCATCCAGAGGGTACCATCGGGGGCGAGTGTGGCGATCTTTAAGGTCGCTGCCTGGGTTTGGAAGCTGAGTAGAGAACCCAGTAATAGAATTAAAAGGTGACGCATGGGTGCTCCAGGTTAGAAGTAATCATCAGCCAGTAACGCTTTAGCCTGTTGCTGTGCCAGAATATTGCTTAGAGTCAATTCCGGTTCCGTTGGTTCAGCTTCCAGTACCTCTTTCAATAGCCGATCATGCAACGGTTGGTTGAACACTAACCGCGCATAGCGACGAGCAAACTCAACCTTGGCCATTAAATCCCTGCCGTTAGAGTATTTAATGGCTTGTTCAAAGTGAGCTCTTCCCACCTCAGGTTTGCCGCCCATCGCAGGGGGCAGCTGCGTATGCATTACACCAAGATAGAGCTGTGCGCGTCCTCGGTCATGTCCCTGCTCCAGGGTGATAATCCGCTGCATAATATATTCAACCTTCGGTAGGTCGGCTACAGCGCTCCAGTCGCTGCTGTGTGCTTGAATCCAGCCTACCCAGCTGATGCCATAGATGTAGAGCGCCTTTAGATCAGCCTGCCCAATCATATCAATATAGGGGGCAAATACCCTGAACGGTTGGTTCTCATTTTTACAGATGGCGGGCTGCGTGCTACAGAGTGCTCGGCGAGCATAGTTTCTGGCTTTTGTGCTTAACCGCTCACGGCGCGTTGCATTTTTGACTAAACCCATCGCATAGGCGCTGTAAAGCCGTGCGCCGGCCATTAATAGCGCGCGATCATGAGGTGCTCCTTCGATCATCCCATCCAACAATAAAAGATAGGCGGGTGCGCCGGTGCGTACAATTTCAGGGTCATCCTGATTCAGCATGGCACGGGAGAGATTAGCGGCTATTTTTTCAGTTTTGGAGGCAAATGAGGTACATCCGGCCAATATGGCCAGAATCAGTAAAAAAGGCGTTATTCTGAAGGTGTCAGGGTGCGTCATATAATGCGCTGTTTTATTCGGCATGATTCTAAGTTAGCTTGTTTTTCAGCCCGCTACAAGCGCATGGGCTGATGGATAATCAAGGTGTATAGTGCGCTTATCAATAACAAGAGAGATGAAATGTGGAGACGATTACCCCTCTGATAGAGATGCTGAATGGCCTGGTCTGGGGCAAATATATGCTGGTGCTCATTTTGGGTACGGGGCTATTTTTAATGATCGGCTTAAAAGGGATGCCACTGCGTCAGCTCAGGTATGGCTTTCTCACGCTTTGGCGAGGACGTAAAGGCGAGGGCGAGGGCGATGTCAGCCCATTTAATGCATTGATGACCTCACTTGCCGCAACGATTGGAACCGGCAACATAGCCGGTGTGGCTACGGCTATTTTTATCGGCGGGCCAGGGGCGCTCTTTTGGATGTGGTGTACGGCGCTGCTTGGCATGGCGACGAAATATGCAGAGGCCGTTTGTGCGGTGCATTTCAGAGAGGTCGATGAACGGGGTAATCATGTGGGTGGCCCTATGTACTACATCAAAAATGGGTTGAATAGACGGTGGGCTTGGCTGGGCACTCTCTTTGCTATCTTTGGCGCACTGGCGGGTTTTGGTATCGGTAATACTGTGCAAGCTAATTCAGTGGCCGATGTCTTGGGGTCTGGTGTCATTGGTTTTGCTATTCCGCATTGGGTTTCCGGATGGGTTATGGCGGCTTTGGCTGCATTGGTGCTGATGGGTGGTATCCAGCGTATTGCAGAGGTTGCGGGCAAACTCGTGCCGTTTATGGCAATCGCTTACCTCATGGCAGGCCTGGTGATTTTGGCCACCCATGCTTCTGAGATTCCTGCGGCACTTGTTTTAATTATTACCGATGCCTTTACTCCAACGGCGGCTACAGGTGGTTTTGCGGGTGCTTCTGTTATGTTGGCCATTCAGATGGGGGTGGCGCGTGGTATCTTCTCCAATGAGGCTGGGCTGGGTAGCGCTCCCATTGCTCATGCGGCTGCCGCAACAGATAGCCCTGTCAGACAGGGCACGGTAGCCATGTTGGGCACCTTTATCGATACCCTCATTATATGCAGCATCACGGGGCTGGTGATTGTGATCTCTGGTGCATGGACTGGTGGTGAGACAGGTGCTGCACTCTCATCCGCCGCCTTTGAGCAGGCACTGCCGGGGGTTGGTGGCTACGTTGTTGCGTTGGGGTTGAGTGTCTTTGCCTTTACCACGTTGCTGGGGTGGAGCTTCTATGGTGAAAAATGCGTTGAATATCTGTTTGGCGTACGGTCAATCATCCCTTTTAGAGTCCTCTGGATTATCGCCATTCCCATGGGTGCGACGGCCAAACTAAGTTTTATCTGGCTGGTGGCGGATACGCTTAACGGCTTGATGGCGCTGCCTAATCTATTGGCGCTATTACTGTTAAGCCCCGTTGTATTTTCCCTTACGCGAGACTTTTTTCAGGCTGAAAAACAAAAAAGAGCCGATTAGGCTCTTTTAGTTGATAGCGCTTTAAGTCGTCATCCTAATGGGCGCAGGCCTTGGCTGCTTCTGCTCGGGTGTAGAAAATATCATTTTTAACAAAACCGACAATAATACTCTCTTTCAGTTTTGGCTCCTCACTACTGTAGCCCTGGTTTAGTATCCACTCATCGGGTAACCCGCAGAGGAGATGGATGGGGGCAGGTCGGCCATCGGTAAATGAGGATGCGACTATCTTGCCGGTTTCAGCATCCATATATGCAGGAGAATACCCCCGCCCATGGTTGCCCTGGCTGGTGCCGCCGGTTCCTGCGTAGGCTTGGTTTTGATGTGCAAGATCGTCCAGCCCTACGGTAGGCTGGCTGACCAATAGATCGGCACTATAGGTTTGAGCAAATAGCGCTAATCGGGATTCTGTTTTTTCATCTGTCATAACTGTTTAACTCAGTGTTATTAACGTATTGTCTGCAATTTGCTTGCACTATGTATGCCTACAATCTCTATTGTGCATTTCCACTGCCTTATTGGAGGTGTCCCCAAGCTTGGCGCAGAATACTTTAATACGCACTTTTATGGAATAGTGAAAGGTGATATTCAGGAATGGAACGCAGTTTTAGATATATTAATTAAAGGCTCATGCAAAAAATTATCAGAGATGTTTAATCAATAGCCTGCTTTTCTGCACATGTTACGCAGAGGTCAGAAAAGGGTAGCACCTCAAGACGTGCAGGGGGAATGGTTGCACCACAACTATCACAGATACCATAGTCACCGGCTTCAAGATGAGCCAAAGCATAATTAATTTGAATGAGTTCTTGGCGACCCGCCTCACCCAGAGCTTCTAGTACCTCATCATTTTGCCGTTCAACCGCCTGTTCAGCAAAATCAGCGGTTAGCGGCTCGTCTATATGGCGGGCGCTATTGGAGAGCTGATTGATGCGCTTGTTTAGCGCTTCACGTCGTATCAACAGCTGTTGACGAATGGCTGCATATTTTTTCACTTAATTCTCCTTAGGCATCAGTGCTGCGGTCTGGTGGGTAGACAGGGGTTGGAAAAGGGGTCACATTGGCACTTTTATCCAGATCCAGTATTTTGCTGATGCCTCTCTTTTTAACCTCATCAATGCGGATGATGGCATTCATGGGCACCATTGTGCGGGTCACGCCAGTAAACTCATCCTTTAATTTCTCTTCGGCGGGGTCGATGACAATGCCGCTGGATTCATTGAAGACAATATCTTCAAACTCAACAAAACCAAACAGCTCAGCCTGGCGAACGGTTTGAACATAAAGCTCGTAAATCTTGCCGTGGTTGATAAAGGATACGCGATAGATCTGCATGGGATTATTTCAACTGTTTTTGGCAGGTTGCACAGATGCCGTAGAGAATCATGCTGTGATCTGCGATTTCATAGCCAGCTTCGGCGGCAATTTCTTGCTGCCGTGCTTCGATAATATTATCGTGGAATTCATCCACCTGTCCGCATCGAGTGCAGATAAAGTGGTCGTGATGATCATTTTGGCTTAACTCAAACATGGCAGGGCCATCGTCAAACTGAAGCCGTGTCACCAACCCTGCTTGCTCACATTGGGTGAGCACTCGGTAGATTGTGGCTACGCCAATCTCTCCTCCTTGCTGTAAAAGCAGCTTGTAGAGACCCTCAGCCGTGTGGTGTTGATTCGAGTGCGACTCAAACATCTCCAGGATTTTGATCCGAGGAAATGTAATCTTAAGCCCTGCACGCTTTAGTTTGTCGGAATAGTTAGTCACGGTTTAAATTCTACTCTGTGTGGGGGGCAAAAACATCACTGATCGGGATAGAATGTACCATCGGGGAATAATTTAATTTTGAGAGGAATGCTATGCTGAAAGAGACGGAATCCTTTAAAAAGGGAGAGAGCCTGTCGTGGGCTGAGGCTGTGAAAACATTACCCTTTAACCAGGATGGCCTGTTGCCTGCTATTGCTCAGCAGCAGGATACGGGTGAAGTGTTGATGATGGCCTGGATGAACAGAGCGTCATTGGCGGAGACGCTGGAGACAGGTCGCGTCTGCTATTGGTCTCGTTCGCGGCAAAAACTTTGGCGCAAGGGTGAATCCTCCGGACAGGTGCAGATACTCAAAGATATGCTGTTGGATTGCGATGGTGACACCATCCTGTTGCAGGTTGATCAAACGGGGCCGGCTTGTCACTCGGGTCGGCGCAGCTGTTTTTATAATGCGATAAGAGGTGATCGTTTAGAGGTGATCAGCGAGCCACTTATCGACCCCAAAGAGCTTTATAAATAAAAATCATGTTTGATATTGTCCCTATCCCCGCATTTGATGATAACTACATCTGGTTGCTTAAGCGCGAATGCAGCCCAGAGGTGGCCGTAGTTGACCCTGGCGATGCCGCGCCTGTACTGGCGTATTTGCAGCATGAGCAGCTGAGCCTGGGTACTATTTTAATTACCCATCATCACGGCGATCATACGGGGGGTATTCGTCAGCTAAAGGGGCGATTTCCTCATGCTAAGGTGTATGGTTCGGCACATGAATCGATCCCTGGGATAACAGATTCACTGGTTGAAGGGGCTGAAGTTGAGCTGCCCTGGCGGGGTGATCGTCTCAAGGTGCTTGATATGCCAGGCCATACCGCAGGTCATATCGCCTATTTGGGGGATGGCGTGTTATTTTGTGGTGATATTGTTTTTGCAGGTGGTTGTGGGCGGGTGTTTGATGGCACGATGGAGCAGATGGCAGCGTCGCTACAGCGTATTGCCAAGCTGCCTGAAGAGACCCTCCTCTATTGTGCTCATGAATATACAGAAGATAATTTGGGCTTTGCGCTCTGGGTAGAGCCTGGAAACCGGGCGATAAAAGCACGTCAAAAAGCAACGCAAATAGCGCGTCAGCAGGGTAAACCAACGGTTCCATCACGGCTTTCGCTGGAACTGGAAAGCAACCCTTTTTTGCGCACCCAGATACCCGCAGTGGTTGCCGCAGCAGAAAAGTGGGCAGCAATGCCTTTAAGTAATAATGCCGCTATATTTACAGCACTACGCAGATGGAAAGACCGTGACTACGACTAAGGTAATCTTATGAAAGATGCTCTGATACTCAATGCGCGCATGATCAATGATGGGCGAATTACGGAAGAGGATGTCTGGATTCGCAATGGGCGGATTGAACAGATTGGCAGCAATCTCAGTGCCAAACCGGCGGATATTATCATTGATGCGGCTGATAAGGTTTTGATGCCTGGCATGATTGATGATCAGGTTCACTTTCGTGAGCCAGGGGCAACGCATAAAGGGGATCTTTACACAGAGTCTCGGGCGGCGGTGGCGGGTGGTATTACCAGTTTTATGGATATGCCCAATACCCATCCGCTGACGGTCACACTTGAGGCATTGGAAGATAAATATGCCCTGGCGGCTAAAAAATCATTGGCCAATTATGCCTTCTACCTGGGAGCCACCAATGACAATATTGATGTCATTCGGGCGCTAAACCCCAAACAGGCTTGTGGCATCAAGGTGTTTATGGGGGCCTCTACCGGCAACATGCTGGTGGATAGCGAAACGGCACTGGAGGCCATCTTCCGTGATGCCCCCATACTGGTTGCCACCCACTGTGAAGATACCCCCACCATCCTGGCCAATGAGCAATCCTTTCGGGAGCAGTTTGGTGAAGATGTGCCGATGGAGTCGCATCCTGAAATTCGCAGTGAAGAGGCCTGTTTTCGTTCATCATCCTTTGCGGTTGACCTTGCAAAACGGCATGGAACTCGCCTGCATGTGTTGCACCTTACAACAGCGCGGGAGATGAAGCTGTTCCAAAAAGGGCCGTTGGATAATAAACGGATCACTGCTGAGGCCTGTGTGCATCACCTCTATTTTGATGATTCAGACTATGAGCAAAAGCAGACCTTTATTAAGTGTAACCCTGCCATCAAAACACGTATGGATCGGGATGCCATTCGTCAGGCGTTAATAGATGGTCGTATTGATGTGATTGCTACCGATCATGCTCCACATACGCTGGATGAGAAGTGTAACAGCTACTTCAATGCCCCTGCTGGACTACCTTTGGTGCAATATGCGCTGCCGATGGTGTTGGAGATGTATCATGACAAGCTGTTGTCACTGGAGCTGATTGTAGAAAAGATCAGTCATGGCCCAGCAAGGCTGTTTAATATTCCAGAGCGTGGTTATATCCGTGAAGGTTATTTGGCTGATTTGGTTTTGGTTGACCTGGACAAGCGTGAACGTGTTGAACGAGAGAATGTACGTTACAAATGTGGCTGGTCACCGGTAGAACGGCGAATTTTTCACTCGACCATTGAGTCTACCTTTGTTAACGGTCACCTCGCCTATCATCAGGGCAAGCTGGATGAGCGTATACTGGGTCGACGTTTAACACATAATCGCTGATGACTTTTATGAAAAATGAAATATATGGCCAGTGCAGAGTGCGATTGACCTATGGCTCATTGGTTAAATTCACAGTTCTATTGGGGTTTTGTGCGGGGCTGTTTGCAATCCCCCTTCTGTTATTAACATCCTTGGGAAAAACCTATGGCCTATTAAATTTGCTCATAGGCGCAACGATTATTGGTGCTGTTACAGGCTTGTTGCTCTCTGTTCTTGGTTCGCCTATCTACTCATGGTGGATGGTAAAATCCAATGGTCAACTTCTTACTGGAAGCTTCCAAGTTGATCGTGATGCTACTTTTTCAACCCATAAACCTGCGGATAACCAAGATGCATGATGCTTAAAAAAATCTTTATAGATTTAAGCATGTAAGTGGCAATTTCCGTATTGAACTAATCGTTTATTTCCTTTAAAGAGCCTTTTTGATTAATTTAATGCCTCTAAAAATGTGATGCCAGTCACAGATTGCCAGATAGAAAATAGCCCAGATCTACAGCAAACAGTGGTGGGAAGCAGATAAAATACCGTTTGTGCAATCTTAATTTATTTAGTGTGCTGTGCGCTTTGAAATTATAGCCTCGCCATTATTTTTATTTCATAAATCTACAAATGTTAGCCACATGTAGGTGCGCTGAAAACAGCTTAACCCATTGTTTTTAATTTATTTGATTGCTGCATTGCTGTTTTTAATTGGCTCAAGAAAAGTTAAATCAAATGGGCAGAATGTCTGTATAAGTGATACCTGTGCTGTGGCCTGCCGAACCATCAAATCATAATAAAACCGTGCGCTAAGTTTTATTTTTAAACGTGCTTAAGTCTTAATTAATCTCGCTTTTCTGCGGTATGAGGAACCTAAAGAACCTCTGCTTTTATGCCGCTAGCTACAACGACACTTGGTTAACAGATGATTATCCCTATGAGGGAGTTGATTTATGACTGAATTTAACACGATACCTACTTATCCACTTTCACTTGGCGAAAGGCTACGTTGCCGGCGACGAGAGAAGGGTTGGACACAAGACCAGTTGGCAGCACAGGCTGGAACGAATCAAGCCGTTATTCAGAAGATTGAGAATGGTCGCAGTTTACGACCCAGAAAGATTAATGAAATTGCGTCTGCGCTTGAAGTAACGCCTTCTTGGTTAATGTTTGGAGAAGAGACCAACAACAATATAAACACAGAGGCGCGTACGGTGGCTGAAGCATGGTCTCGTCTTCCTGAGCCTTTTCGTTCACGTATCAGAGCTGAAATTCTACATTACTCTCAAACGACACTCTCCAATTAGTATCGCAAAACTAAAGCCTGCCCCGGATCACCTTGTTGGTGAAACCGGAGGCTGAGGCATCTAGGGGCGAAGATTGCTAATTAGAATCGATAAATACGTTTACAGCATCACCCAAATTAAAATAATTGCGTACCTCTTCGGGTAAATTACTTATACGAATGCTGTCTGTAATTTTAAGCCCCGCTTCATAAAGATCCAAAATGTAGGCTTCAGAGCTAGGGATTTTTGGGTCGTAAAGCATCACTTTTGGTGTCAGCAGTGCTTTTGGGTTAATTGACATAACAACGGCAATGCTTTCGTCTGATAATTTAACCACTGTTCCAGGAGGATAGACCCCCATATTTGAAATAAATAAGGTTATTTTCTCTTTATTAAATCGGTGCTTTTCCCTAGCAAATAGGATGGAAATAGCTTCATAAGGTGAGCAAGATTTGCTGGCATCTTTTTGATTACATAAATTATCGTAGGCATTCACAATAGCAACAATTTGTGACAGGTCTGAAATTTGATGTTCTCTTAATCCTTTTGGATAGCCACTTCCATCAATCATTTCGTGGTGCTGCTCTATGATTTTTATTGCTTCAGGTGGAATACTGCCAATCTGCTTAGCCTGACGTGCGCCATATTCTGGGTGCATATGAAGAAAATTCAATTCAGCCCTATTTAATGGTTCTGTCTTTAACAGGATTTTATCTGGAATCTCACTGTATCCAAGGTCATGAAACAATGCGCCCGTTCCAAGATCTTCCATCTGCTGTTTATTTAACCCCAGCTGCTTACCTAGCATTAATGCAAGGATGGTGACATTGATGGCGTGAAAATAGGTATTTTCATTCTTTCCCTTCATATTAACCAAATGCATAGTGGCTTCCTGATCTTGCATCAGAGACCCCACCATGCCTGAAACCATTACTTCAGCTTCCTCAATAGCCGCTTTAGGTTGTGACATGATGTTGCGCATCACATTTCGTAGTGTAGAGGCGGTCTCTGTATAGGCTTTTTCACAGCGGTTTAGGCTTTGTGTCCTCGCTGCCATTTTTTTGATGCGTGCCTGTTTTGCCTTTTGTTTTCTGGCCTCTAATTGAGTTGATATTTTAGCTTCAGCATTAGGATCAGCGGCTACTTTTTGTGTAAGAGATAGTGGCTCAACATCACTGCGGGAAGGGTCATATCTAATGCCAGATAGCTTCAGCTTTTTTAAATCTGCCAGTTGTTTTTCATTTTTTATTTTGAAGTTACTCGAAATAAATGAGTGCTGTATCCAGGATAGATCTAGCTGAATATACAGACCGATGCAAAGTTGACTGGGTTTTATGTGGTTTTTAGGCATTTATTTTTCAGCAATCTTACTTCATTAATTTAATAAAATTAATGCGTCTAATTTCACATAGTAGCCGATAATGATGAGCATGTAGAGGTTAGCCCCACCAACATCTATAGATAATAGATAGCGATGCCCATCCAGCCCTCCTGGAGTCATTTCTTTTAAATTATTAACTCTGAGAATTTTTTTTATTTGTCTGTTTATCCACAGTTTTTTCCCGCGTTCAGGTAGCAATTGCATCATCAACCAATTTCACGCCACATTTTTTTGCAAAAACTTGTGCTGGTGTTTTCCAGTTCAACAATTTTCACTGATGTTAATTTAAACCATTAATGTAGATTAAAACACCGCTGCAGCAAGTCCATGTTTATTTTCCTTATATGGCATTGTTCTGGCAGGCTTTTTTATTGTGGTTTTTAGCGTGCTCTTACGGGGGGTGGATGAATAAGATTTAAACCGTATGAATTAATAGACTGGTGATGTTAAAGATTTCTGTTGTTTGACCGATTTAGAACCTGTGGAGCAGTGAAATAATGGCTACGGTCAGATTATGGGTGCGATTTTATTTTGAATGGAGTGCCAGCAAATAATTAGAGCTAAAGAGTTAGCTGATGGATTAAAAATTGAATTGTAAGTAAATCAATTATTGTGGTTGAGCTATTTGATCAGTAGATAGTCTCTCTTATTTTTTCGGGTTGTGGTATTTGCATGCACCGGAGGTTCAACCATAAATATAGTGAGGTTGGTTTTTAGCTATGGTAGCAAAAGCAAGAATATCTATAAAAAGCCTATCTTTGGCTATATTTTTAGCCTTCATGGCCTCTATTGTTCATGGCTTGGATTTCCCTCATGAGCCTGCCAATCCCATACTTCCTAATATCGGCTGCCTTAGCTGCCATGATCTGCATGGCTCAGCGGGTAGTTTGCTGAAGTCTTCAACCCCTAACCCCGGTATGGGAGCGGATAACACCGAGGCCAATAACCTTTGCTGGAGTTGCCATACCGGCCCTGCATTAGCGCCTTACCGTGTGCCGCACTCCAGTGGGGTGATTGGTGAAGAGGATTTCGGTGCTTGGTATGTTGAGTGTAAAGATTGTCATGACCCGCACAATCAATCCCAATTTCAAACCTTTGGCACGGCATCTTTTCTTGCGACGGGCGTACTTGAGGCCGTTGCCTCCGGAGCCACTAGCACCCTAACTGACAACGATGCAACCTGGACGGTCGATGAACATGCGGGTCGTGTTGTCTTTCCAGATATTAATGTGCGCGACCGTCGTGGTGTACCGGTGGGAAATCTCAGCTATCGGGTGTTGAGCAACACTGCGACCACGCTGACCCTGGATGGCATCATCAATACTGCCTATATTGCAGCAGGTGATACCTATGGTGTCGTTTATGGAAAAGTCATTCGGAATCAAATTAAGGTGCCAGGGACGACGACTTGGAAGCAGGTTAAATTCTTTGGTCAAACAGGTACAAACTCCTTTGCCGACAGTGATGTTACGCTAGACGGTGTCTGTCAGGTCTGCCATACAAAAACAGCACATTTTAAGAATGATGGTACAGGGATAGACCAGTTGCATATGAATGCTGACCGGGGTGACCCCAACGGAACAGCGGGTGAGAACTGCACCGATAAATGCCATCAACATATCGGTGGTTTTGGCCATGGTAAAGGTAATACCAATGTCACCCTCTGTATTGAGTGCCATGGCCACGAAGAGGGCACGATCTATGACCCAGATGGCACCTATCCCTACTTTCCCAATGGCAGCACCAAAACCAGTCGAGGGTTTGGTTCTGTCATTCCGCATACCACCCACACTGAGAGCTGGACGACCAATGGTGCGACTTGGGAGACCACTAAACCGGCCGGTGCAGGTGATGATGACCTGCGCGGCCCCGGCATCTACTGTAGTTACTGCCATGATACCGATAACATGCCGACCTTCAGGAAGGATGGTGTCTATGCGGCGGATGACACCAATGCGGATGGCAAGATCAGTCTGGCTGAGACCAGCATCTGTGCCAGCTGTCATAGTCCGGGTGGGGACTATAACGGGGTGGATTCGGTGGATGGCTCGGTGGGCGCCAAGGACAATTGGCACTCAGAGGGCATCTATGATGCTGACTACAACTTCAAGCCAGGCAAAGAGAAGTGGTGTGCCGGCTGTCATGACAATGATCCCTCCCACATCGTGCTAGTAGACAGGGGCATTGATGTTACTGCACCAATGACGATTGGTAATGAGACAGAAGCATTTAACTATGGTGTGGGTTGGGGGTTTTATAAGACCGGCCATGGCACACCCAGCAGCACGACCCTCCCCGCCACGGGGGGCATCAAACCAGGGCCGGACAAGAGCTGCACCTATTGTCACCAAAGCATAAAACTGCATATTGATGGAAATGCCCGCACCTTTGATTGCAGCGATGGCTGCGATTCAAATGAGTACGGCACAAGCTACCGGATGCGCTTCTTTGCCGGTTCAGCCCCCTTGAAGATGCCACGTATTGGCGGCGGAGTGCAAACCACGGACTTCCTGCTCTGTCTGCGTTCCGGTTGTCATGGTGATATCACCACCGCCTTTACCGATCCGGCGGCCACTAACTCTAATTTTTATGATCTGGCGGCGGGCGGCAGTCTGCACTACAAGCATCTCAGCCATATTCCTGACCTGATAAAGGCCGATTGGGGCACGACCTTTAATAGCCGCCTGACCTGCATCACTTGCCACAATCCCCATGGCACCAAAAATCACTCCATGATTCGCACGGGTGAACTGGTGGGTTACACCCCGATCCGCCTCTGGTTCTGGAATACCGCCTTTGGCCCGCTTCCCAATCCGCCGGGCACACCCAATCCGAGCAATGTCACCCTGGCTGCCAGTAATGAATCCATCCTGATCAGTAACAGTGTTGACCCCTACTGCGCGGCTCAGTGCCACGGTGCAGGCAATTGGCGAGAGATTTCCCGCACCCCCTTTCAGGCGACGGATCAGACACCGTTATTAAATTGGGCGG
>JAJRWL010000149.1 GCA_024276875.1 Gammaproteobacteria bacterium | reverse complement strand
TCTGTAAGTTTCACGTTTTAATCCCAGTCTAGCAGGCGCTGTTCGCCCTCAAGAGCACGAATCTCCGTAACATCTTGTGACATCTCAATAACACCACGATAGTTTTTTTGCTCATCCCGAACAGCAAAATAGCGGATATGAATGAACCGGCCACGCATATTAATCCAAAAATCGGCATGATCCTTTGTACCGGCTTTAAACTCTTCGAGGATTCGCAAAACCTGATCAACAGATTTAGGCGGGTGACACAGCTTCACTTCACGCCCAATGATGTTGGCACTGCGTGGAAAGACGCGATCATCACCTCGATTATAAAAGACAACTCGATCATCTTCATTCACATAAGTAATATCAACAGGTAAAAATTTGAAGATAAAATTAACTTGCTCAGGGGTCAGATAGCCTTCATCAAAATGATCTGCATTTTCTATAGAGAAAGGCAGATCTTTTTTACGTTTAGGGGTGGATTTCATGCGGCGAGGCTTAGGAACTTCCTCTTCCACAGCTGCCGCTTCAGGTTCTGGCTCTTCAGTAGCCGCAGGATAAAAAGGCGGAGTTTGATCCAGCATCCAGCCAATTTCTTCATCTCCTAGTCGCATATCAGCCCACTCAGATTCCTCAAGCATGTTCATGGCATTTGGCAGTAGCCGCTCTTCTTCTACGCCAATGAGCCTCTGCATTTCAGAGATCGCATATGGAAGGGTCTTAACCACAAGCTCCAAATCATCAGACGCTAATGCGAGACGAACCTTCTTAAGCTCAGCTCTAATCTCATCATGAAAGGCCCACATATTCTTGCTGGGTGAATCCCACCCATGTTTCTCTAACATAGGAAAAAGCTGGTTCTCTTTGCGCACATAGTGCAGCTCTACGGTGCAAATCTTGTTAAAAACAGCAAGAAATGCCGCTTTATCCTGACGGGGATCAATCTTATTGATCTCTTTAAACAGCTTACGTTGCAGGCGATTCTCTTCAAGATAAACTCTAACTGGATGCCCTGGAGCAAATTTATTGAGTGTGTGCGCAGCCAATTTCTCATCAATAACGGTATGATAAAAATTAATAACCTGATCGTTATTTTGAAACTGAAGATTTTCCCGTCCCAGTTGATCAAAAACCTCTGTAACTTCATCACCCGTGAGGCTTTCACAATTATCTATAAATTGCTCAACTTCCTTTTCAGGGTCGTCACCATTACACATTTGTCGAATGATATCAGTAAGATACTCAACTTTTGACTCAATAAGAAATTCACTCATAAATAACACCGATCCTGCTATGACCCTGAGCTAGGGCAAAAAAAGGGGGCAATCATAACAGATCTCCATAAAAACTGACTAATTTAGTCACCTTTTGTGTGAATTAAAGGCACTGTGTGTTGTATGAAGCTTTGTATGAGTCAAAGAGTGTTGCGATCAACTAATTCCAGAAGGGGGGGAGGTGTATTAAAAAATAGCGCAATCAAACAAAATCCTTAATTGTTTTAATCTTATAAACACCATACGCTGGAGTTTCATATGGGTGGATCTCTATCAGCTTGTTTAGCACCGCTTTTATCTGCTTATTATGGCACACCATTTCAACCTTAAATTCACGCACAGGCTTAACTTTATTTTCATCACCCACAAAGGGATCACTGCCATCCAGCGGTCTAAATTGCCCTTTGCCTTCTGTCTCCCATGAGCATGAATCATAATTGTCAAACGTCCCTGCCCCCTCTTTAAAAAGAGCTGTTTTTACTTTTTCAAGGTGCGACTCAGGCAGGTAGAAATATAAGTGATACATATTTATCATGAATACAGTCAGCACAGCATGCACCCTGCTGGCTGGCTATATTATATTTTTTAGCCGCCGCTAGGAATCCTTAACACCTGGCCAATTCGTATGCGGTCACCGGCAATGCGGTTAATATTGCGGAGTGCTAGCAGGCTTACCTGATAGCGGCTAGCGATACCGGATAGTGTATCGCCGCGAGAGATAACGTGTTTACCTGGCTTAATTGATTTTCTAGATGCCAGCATTGTGCCCGGAGGAGGTGCCGTTTCAAAATAACTGCGCAGGCCATCTAAAATTGCTTTTGCCAATTTCTTCTGATGGCGAGGGTCATTAAGCTTACGCTCTTCTCTGGGGTTTGAAATAAAGGAAGTTTCAACTAAAACTGAGGGGATATCAGGTGATTTCAGCACGACAAAGCCCGCTTGCTGTACTCGCTTTCCATGCACTTTGCCTAGTTTTTTCAGTTGGAGATAGATCTTGTCCGCAGCCTCAGTGCTGACTTGTCGGGTTGCCGTTTGTGATAGATCCAGCAATACAGAGGCCAACAGCTCATCTTTATCATCTAATGTGACTCCACCCACCAGATCAGCCCCATTTTCACTCTTGGCCAACCAGCGCGCTGCTTCGCTGGATGCACCTCGACTTGAGAGGGTATAGACCGAGGCTCCTCTTACTCGTGGGTCTCGAAAGGCATCTGCATGAATGGATATAAACAGGTCAGCTTTACGCTGGCGGGCAATCTTCATACGCTTGCGCAGTGCGACATAGTAGTCGCCATCTCGCGTCATTACAGCCCGCATTCCAGGCTCTGCTTGAACCAATGCCTTTAACTTGCGAGCAATCGCCATTGAGACATTTTTTTCATGTGTCCCTTTTTCCCCAATCGCCCCCACATCCTCACCGCCATGCCCTGCATCAATGGCAATAATGATATCCCGCAGCCCATTTTTACTAAATGTTTTAAGCACTTCCGGTTTTTTATATTGGCCTTCATTTGCCCCATAAAGATCAATAACAAGACGGTGACCATATTTTCTATTGGGCTTAAGCATAAAGCTCTTTGGCCGGACGTTTTGCTTTAGGTCAAGCACCACACGCAAGTCATTTTTATTACGCACGCCACTGCGCACACGTTGCACATAACGGTCTCCCTGGCTGACTGTAGGGATTGCTGTACTCAAATGGGCGTTGCTAATATCGATAACAAGCCGATTAGGTTTGCTGAGGCTGATAAGGGAGTGGGCGACGGAGCCACTGGTATCAAAAACCAGCCGAGTATGATCGGGGGCAGCCCACAGGCGCAGGCCATTAATAGAGTGGTTTGCTGCTTGCAGCGGCAAGCTAATAAACACACATAAAAGAAGAGTGATGAGTTTTTTCATGGCATCAATAGCCTAATCTTCCCCGCTAGATACTTAATAAATAGCACAGCATTTTAAATTTTTCTAGATTTCTCTATTGGATAGAAGCATTTTCTAAAAAAAACATTAGGAGTGATGATCGCCAAAATCAGAAATCTCCAAGCTCTGTAGCAGGCTATTACCCTGCTCGCTGTGTGATTTTATCTGTAATTGACGGCATTCGCCATCATGATTTATTGCAATCTCAAGATCAGGTTGCGGTAACTCACCCTCCCCTTTTTCTGGCCACTCCACCAATAAAATAGCCTCTGACTGTAATAGATCCCGAATCCCCAAATACTCCAACTCACCCGGATCAGCTAATCGGTAGAGATCAAAGTGATAGCATATTCGACTCGGCAACTCATACGACTCTAACAATGCATAGGTGGGGCTTTTTACTGCACCTCTGTAGCCAAGCGAGCGTATAAAACCTCTGGCGAAGGTTGTTTTGCCTGCCCCCAAGTCACCCATAAGATAGATAACAAAATGGGGGGGTGATATTGCCGCTACAGCTGCCCCCAAAGCCTCTTGAGCCTGCTCACCAGAAACCGTTAATTTTAACATTGATGCCAATCTGTATTCAGCAGTAGGCGCAACTCAATCTGAAGATCATTTGCCAGCAGCCCTCTTTCACCTGCTTGAGCCGCTCGGTCTGCGGCGGCTGCATGCAGGCAGACACCTGCTGTTGCAGCATCACTCAGGCTTAATCCCTGTGCCACCATGCCTGCAATAATTCCGGTGAGTAGATCACCCATACCACCCGTGGCCATGCCAGGATTACCTGCTGTACAAACAGCCATTGGCACGTCGCTATTTGCAGCAATCAATGTCCCTGCCCCTTTCAAGACCACAACACCACTATACTGCTCTTGAAGTGCTTGAATAGTTTGAAAACGATCTGACTGGACATCAGTTGAGCTTATGCCCAATAAACGTGCTGCCTCTCCTGGGTGGGGGGTCAAAATCCAGTTATCTCGTTGGACGGGATCTAATGCCAGCTGATTGAGCGCATCAGCATCCACAACCATGGGCAGCTTTGCCTCCAATACAGCACTCAGTAGCGCTTGCCCCCATGAGGTCTGCCCCAGCCCAGGACCAATAGCAATTACGGTGGCACGCTGCAACAGTGGTGCAAGTGCCTTGGCATCAGCCACCCCATGACACATAAGCTCTGGCCGCACGGTATTCAGCAGCGCTGCATGCGCTGGTTGAGTCGCCACCGTGACCAAACCTGCACCTGTTCGTAATGCAGCCTCAGCTGCCATCCGTGCAGCACCACTAAACCCATGATCGCCTCCAATCACTAAGACATGTCCAAAGTTGCCCTTGTGTGCATTCCTGGCTCGCCGCCCCAACAGCCCTGTAAACATCGACCATTCAGCCCGCTGAGTCATGCACTTTTCTGCTGTATAGAGTGCTTCAGGTACACCAAGATCATCAAATAACACCTGGCCACACTGCTCTGCCCCTGCACCTGTAAATTGCCCACGCTTCAATCCGATAAAACTAATGGTTGCATCCGCTTTGACTGCAATACCCAAAATCCGACCCGAGTCAGAGTGCAGTCCTGATGGTATATCCAAGGCCAATACGGGTGAAAGCGAGCTGTTTATTGCTTCAATAGCCCGACACCACTCCCCTGTCACTTCACGCACGAGACCGGTACCAAAGATGCCATCAACCATCACGTCACTCGCTTTGGGAAGCCGCTCAAATGGCGCAACCTTGCCACCCATCTCAATAAACCGTTCGTAATGAGTTCGCGCATCGCCGCTGATTTTGCTTCCATCCCCCAACTGAAGGAGGTGCACTGTTTTCCCCGCCTGCAAGGCAAGACACGCCAATACATAGCCATCGCCCCCATTATTACCAACACCACAGACAACCGTAATGACCTGTGCCTCAGGCCATCTTTTGCAGAGCAGATCATAGGCTGTCGTACCTGCTCGCTCCATCAGCGTTAACCCAGGAATGGAAAATTTTTCAGTGACGGTTCGATCCAGCTCACGCACCTGAGCGGCGCAGTAGAGGTGTCGAGGTAAAATATGAGTGAAGGACATGTCCATTACCTACTTATGTTTTTATCGTGGCTAAATTTACTGAATATCGATACCGCGCTCCAACTCCCCTTCGCGGCGCAGCTCTCTTTTCAAGATTTTTCCTGCGGCATTCTTGGGCAATGATGCACGAATAATAACCCTGCGTGGAACCTGATAATGGCCCAGATTTTCCAGACAATAAGCGCGTATCTCTGACGCTGTAATAGCGGCATCCTCTTGCAGAACAACATGTGCAATCGGTACTTCACCATGTCGCACATTAGGCTCACCCACCACAGCAGCCTCAACAATATCGGGATGCTGATAGAGCAGCTCCTCCACCATGCGGGGATAGACGTTCATTCCATTAACGATAATCATATCTTTCTTACGATCCACCATGAAGAGATAGCCATCTTCATCCTTGTATCCTAGATCCCCTGTCCGCAGCCAATCTCCAAAAAAGCTCTCTGTAGTGGCCTCTGGCAGATGCCAGTAGCCCTTCATTACATTGGCACCCCGCACGCACAGCTCACCAATCTCATCAACAGGCCGTTGTTTGCCATTATCATCAAAAACCTCAATCTCTACCCCAGGCACAGGCAACCCCACCGAGGCCGATTTGGTCACGCCACCCACAGGATTAACACAGGTGACCGGTGAACATTCTGTCGGCCCATCACCTTCATAGATGGGGAGTCCAAAACGCGCTTCAAATTGCTGCATGACCGCCACCGGCATAGCCGCCCCCCCAGAGATACCAAACCGCACACTAGACCACTGCGCCAATTGCGCTTCAGGCAGGCGCAGCAACAGGTTATACATGCTGGGCACACCCAGAAAGACAGTAGCACCCACTGCGCTGATAGCGGCTGAGACACCCGCAGGCTCAAAACGGGGGAGCGGTGCAAAACTCAAGCCATGCAGTAG
>JAJRWL010000148.1 GCA_024276875.1 Gammaproteobacteria bacterium | reverse complement strand
GGGCCGGTTGAACAGGCGCAAATGGACTTAGGGACAACCATTGGCCCGGAGGGTGATTCGCAGCGATACGACCCTACGCCGATTATTAACCAGCTCCGTAGCCATGTAGATGAGTGGCGTAGATTGAAAAACCCAAATGATTGGGAGTGACGCCGGAGACAGCGACGCTTCTGCAACATTGGCGGCACCACAGATTTAACGAAATACGGCCATTTTTCTGCCAGATAGAAGCCGTGAAAGTGGCCATATGACTTTCCGAAGTCGCACCTAAAACAGGCAAGGCAGGCAAAATATTCCTGAATCACCTCGATAGCGCCAACAATGATGCAAACCCGGAATTGATGAGACCAGCATTAAAACTAGCCACCGGGGCAAGTAAGACCACTGTCATGGGGATGATTCTTCGAGCCTGGGTCTGCCTGCTCATGAAACTGACCTCAAAAATTATATTTTTGGGAACGGCGGGGCCTTGTCGTTCGTTTACCAAGGCATGTGGCCATGGCTAACAATCAGTTCAGCCCTTTCATCTCGCCGATATAGTCAATCGCTTCTTGCCTTATGGTGTCGGCCTGTTCGAGTCTAATACCAAGTTACTTACCAAGTGCTCCCATTACTTCGGCATCTTCATCAACTTCATGCAGAAACTTATCCATGTGACAGGCTATTAGATTGGCATAGCTAATGATTTGGGTATCAAGTGTGAGTGTTTCAAAGCCCCCTTGACGGTGATCGTATTGAATTACCGCTATAAATTCGACTGGAAACTTCCAGCGCTTAAGGAGAGCAACAGCAAACGTTAGATTCAGGCTATCCAGGGTGTCATCGATTGATTGTCTGGTTATGTCATCCCTATCGATTGCGAGTTCCGTCAGCACTTGTAAAAGCAGCATTTTGCCAATGTTATTTAGCATGCCGATGGTATATAAGCGCTCGGGTTGGGCGTGCGCTATGGATTTTCCGATCAAATGTGCGCTACGAGCCGTGGCCAGCGACTGTTCCCACAGGTGATGCTGCATTTTTTTGAATAGCGGATCTTTGGTGTTAAAGATTCCATTTGTTGTTTGCATCAGAATGAGATTGGCTGAATCGGGTAGGCCAATTCGTCCAATCGCGTATTTTAGTTCTTGAATAGGCTTTACTGCCCGATAATAACTGGAATTGGCAAGTGAGATGATTTTGCTGGTCAACCCCGGGTCAGCTTTGATGAGGGTGGAGATATCCTCCAATGAGGAGTCTTTTTTGTTGATAACATCGACGGCTTTGAGTGCAATTTCAGGCAGTACAGGGAAATTAATGTCTCCCTTTTTAAGCTTGGCGACTACGCCGTCGACTAGTCCTGAGTGCTCTTTTGGAGTATTGGGGGCTGGGCTGAGGAGTTTCACAAGCTTAGCAACGAGTTTAGCCTGGTTAAACGGTTTAGAAATATAATCTGTGACCCCTAATTTCAGCGCAGATTTCACGCTAACAGCATCGGTACGTGCCGAAAGCATTAGAAAAGGTAGTTTTTCAGTTTTTTTGTTTGCACGCACTTTAGACAGGAGTTCCAGCCCGGTCATGCGTGGCATATTCCAATCCGAGATCAGAAGGCTGTATTCGCCCTTTGCCAAAGATTCCAGTGCGGCTTGTCCATCGGCAACAACCGTCACGTTGCTGTTGTTGATGGTTTTGCCAACGATCTTTTTTAGGGCCAGCTGAATTCTGGTTTCATCTTCTACTATTAGTACGTTTGTCTGTTTATCCACGGTGATTTGCCAAACTCCAAGTAATACAAAAACTTGTCTGATTATCTTTCCAGTCGTGATCAGACCCTGCCAGGTATCCCTTCTGAGCTCCTGTTATCGGCAGGTAAGCACGGCTATCTTAGACTTTGTTGGTTGGCAGTCACTATATTAAGGTCAACGGGATGGCCACCTGGGTTTGCGCGAATAAAAAAGCCCGCAATGTGCGGGCTTTTTTATTCGCTTTTAAAGTTTTATTCTGCCCAATGACTCAAAATTTGTTTGACATTATTAGCTGGAGCCTCATTAAAACGTAGCAGAATTTTGGCCATTTCACGTTCGGTTTCTGAGGCCGCTGGGCTCAGCCAAATTTTCAGTATGCTGGGTTTATCATCTGGGCGGATTTTTTTATCCATCTTTTTGATGGTGCTTGCCAGTAGACGTTCGTTGTCTGTTGATGCGCTGTCCTTGCTGATGTCATCCAAAGTCATCTGAGCATCGTCATCTGGTCTGGCGTCAAGCTCAAGGATGATCTCGGCCATTTGCTCGATAGCCAGGCTGGTGTCCGCGGCTTGAGCGGTGGAGTGAATGATCACGCCGGTAGAAAACAGGAAGGCTAAAGTAAGTGCTTTTATTTTCATCGGTTTTCCCCTTAGAGATGACGCTTTAGTCAGTCTCACACGTTAACGCCAAAACAGAGCGTAAGTCAAAACCTGATGGTAGGGATGAAAAAGCACACGACCCCGCCCTCTCTCGCCGTTGACGGGGCCTGTGCCACACTCTACGCGCCTCTCTTTGCTTGCGCGCTCTGCTCGCAGTTCTCTTGTCTGGCCTCCACTTTCGCCAGATCAACCACTCACATCGCCCACTTTAACAAAACCTAGGATAACCTTGCAATTACAGGTTGCTGATCTTCACCGTAGTTTTGTCAGGAATGGGCTAGAATAGCCTGTTTTGGTGGTTTTAAATGTTTGCCTTGCAGCCGTTTCTTTTGTCCCAACTTATTATAAGACTATGAATTCACAAACCAAATGGCCTACATGGCGACTTAAACTCATGGCCTTTATCGAGGCTGCACCTGTACAAAAATTTATCATTGGTCTCATTTTGATTAATGCAGCTATTCTCGGCTTGCAGACCGATGCTGATATTGTCGAGCAGTGGGGGACTCTGCTACATGGTCTTGACGTTGTTATTCTCTGTGTCTTCGTGGTTGAGATTTCTCTGCGCTTGGTGGTGCATCGCCTCAGTTTTTTTCGCGATCCCTGGAGTGTGTTTGACTTTCTGGTTGTCGCTATTGCGCTGGTGCCAGCCTCTGGCGCGTTCGAGGTATTGCGTGCGTTACGGGTACTTCGGGTCCTGCGTTTGCTGACTATGGTGCCCTCGATGCGCCGGGTAGTCGCCGGCATGCTCAAAGCGGTTCCTGGACTGGGTTCGGTTGGCGCCATCATGAGCATCATTTTTTATGTTTCTGCGGTGATGGCAACAAACCTGTTTGGCGAGGCTTTCCCTGAGTGGTTTGGCAGCTTGGGGGCGAGTGCCTATACCCTATTTCAGGTGATGACACTGGAATCCTGGTCGATGGGGATCGTCCGCCCGGTGATGGAGGTTTACCCTCATGCCTGGCTGTTTTTCCTGCCTTTTATATTGATTGCCACTTTCACTATGCTAAATCTGCTGATGGCTGTGATCGTTAATGCGGTGCAGGATGTACAGCAGGCTGAACTGGAGCATGCGCAACACAACATTACCGCCAAGGTGGATGCTGAGACAGAAGTGTTGCAACAAGAGTTAGTCAATCTTCGTGGTGATATGAAGGAAATCAAGGAGTTAATCAAGCAACGGTTCTGAGCCGGCATTAGGGGCTATGAAGCCCCATGAAAAGTGGGTTAAGATAAGCCAAAATGATAAGCTGCACAATAAAATCAATAGCAGTGGTTGGCTCTATTTATTAGACGTGAGAGAAGAGATATGCTCAATAATTTTAGAATTATTAGCCTGATCGAAGGGCTTTCATTCCTGGTGTTGCTGTTTGTCGCCATGCCACTTAAATACTATTGGGGTTACCCTCAGGCAGTTTCCATGGTGGGCATGACCCACGGCCTGCTATTTGTTGCCTATGTCATCTTTGCGGCGATGATTGGGCAACGTCAAGGCTGGTCCGATCGTTTCATGTTTATGGTTGTATTGGCAGGAATGCTGCCATTTGGCTGTTTTGTGTTGGAGCAAAAGCTCAAAAAAGAGGCTGGACAGGCAACCGCGTAAATAAGCTCAGCCATTGAAAACAATGAAAGAGCCTGCCGTGTGCAGGCTTTTTTATGCGGTGAGTCTGTTTTCAGTCAGCATTATCTCTACCCCGTGAGTGCGACTGGCGGCTTTAGGTCAACAGAGCAATCATCCCGCCAACGGCCATAAAAATGCCCATTATCAAAATCATCCAGTCCCCCTGTGATCCCGGCTCCAGTGTTGAATGACTGGTGTGCTGCGGGTTGTAGAAGACCTGCACCTTGGCCCCGAGCGGATATTTTTTAATGTAGGCCTGAGAGAATTCCGGCAGTGGCTGGGTACCACTAGGAAATTCAAAGCGGCTGCGCAAGGCGTGGCCATCGAGGTGATAGCTGTAGACGATGTGGGGTAACAGGTCATCCTGCTCAGAGCTGGGCTCTGATTCTTCGATAACCCCTTCCACACTTGGCCAATTTTTTACCTTTTGCGAGTTCCTTAATATCTGCAAGCCCCAGATAGTAATACCGATGCCACCAAGTATGACCAGGATGAGAATGATGAGGTAGGGATTCAAGGTTATTCCTTAGAAGTTATTTTTGAGTGGACAAAATAAGTAGTAGAATCGTTGCCATTATAAGGCAGATCCCAAGGAGCAAGCAGTATGCAAATTGAAAAAGATAAAGTGGTAACCGTGCATTACCGTGTCAGCGAGCTCCAGGGTGACGTGATTGAAGACTCCCATGACGATGAACCACTGGTTTATCTGCATGGTTACAATGCCATGGCTCAACCTCTGGAAACTGAGATGCTGGGCAAAGGTGTGGGAGATAAACTTTCGCTGACGATTGAGAATGCCTATGGCGAGCGTGAAGAAGGCCTGGTACAACGTGTATCTATTAATCACGTCGTCCGCGAGGGCAAGTCAAAGCCGAAACTGAAGCCGGGCATGATCGTGTATCTTAATACCAAGCAAGGCTCTCGCCCTGTCACGGTAGTGAAGGCGGGGTTGAAATTTGCTGATGTCGATACTAATCATCCTTATGCAGGCAAGCCGCTGCAGTTTGATGTTGAGGTTCTCAAGGTGCGTAATGCCTCGGCGGATGAAATCAGTCATGGCCATGTCCACGGTGAAGGCGGCGTGCAGCATTAATATTAATCAACAAGGGTCTAAATTTTATGTATATCGCGATGAATCGTTTTAAAATTAAGCCTGGCAGCGAGCAGGACTTTATCAATATTTGGAAAAACCGTGACACCTATCTCGATAGCGTGCCAGGATTTAAGACCTTTAACCTGTTGCAGGGGTCAAGTGGTGACGAGTTTACTCTGTTTTCCTCGCATTCAACCTGGGAATCCAAACAGGCATTCGTCGACTGGACTGAATCGGAGCAGTTTCGTAAGGCCCACGCCGGGGCTGGTGGCAAGAGCAAGGATATTTACCTTGGCCCGCCACAGTTTGAAGGGTTTGAGGCCGTTGTGTAGGCAGTCACATGCGTAATAAAAAACCTGAAATTATTCTTGCCGATAAACAGCTACAGAAAAACTGCCTGATACTGGCAGCTTTATACATGCTATTGCTGTTGTGGCTGGAGCCGTTAATCGACTTCTTTCTTATGCAGTTACCTCTAGAACCTTCGCATGAGGCTATCATCGAGCTTAATCAGAAAAAAGCCTATGTCAGCGCCATCGCCTTCGGCGTGATGCGTAGCCTGCCTATTTTGCTGTTTGTCTGGCTTGGTTGGCAGATTATGGGGACGATGCGCCTGCCACCTAAACGATTGAAACTGCCTATTACAGTGCTGCTGATCGAAGGACCAAAAGCACGCATGATCGGCATGGTGATGGTGGCGGTGGGCTTGCTGTTGCTATTTCGGGAGTTATCAATGCTGGTTGGGGCGCAACCGGTAATATAGTTAATTTTTTGGGAAAGAGAGGGAGGGCAAGCTATGCAAAATAGAAGACTGGAACAGTTTGATTAAAATACTGCATAAATAAATGGCGCTATTGCACTGCCCTGAACAAAGACGATCAAGCTTCCTAGCAGTAATAAAATAATCACTATCGGCAGTAACCAGAGTTTTTTTCTCGCCTTTAAAAATTGAAATAATTCACTGATAAATTCCATTCTGCTTTAGCCCATAACACTATTTGGAATAATGACTTTACCACAGACGTTATTTACCCAACCCTGATGACAGCATACCTTTTAAGTTTGCAAGATGGGCCTTGCCACGTTCCTGCTGTTCCTCCGGGTCAACTTTCTGGCCTATTCCACGCCACTCGAGGTCTTCCTCTGGCAGCTCATCAAGAAACCGACTCGCATCAACCGGCTGTAGCTCTCCGGCTCTTTTACGCCGTGCGCACAAACTTATTGTCAATGTTCGTTGTGCCCGGGTAATGCCCACATATGCTAACCGGCGTTCTTCTTCAATATTACCTTCATCAACACTGACTCTATGCGGTAGCAGCTCTTCTTCAACCCCAACAAGAAATACATGCGGGAACTCCAATCCTTTTGATGCGTGCAAAGTCATCAATGAAACACTCTCGCCCACATCATCACCATCGTTTCTATCAAGCATATCCATCAGACTCATCTGATTAATCAAATCAGCAAGGCTCTTTTCTTCTGTACTAGCTTCATACATTCGCTGTAGCCAAGCAACCAGTTCCATAATGTTGGCCAAGCGTTTCTCTGCTTGCTTTAGATCTTTACTGCTATCATTAAGCCATGATTCGTAATTCACATCACGAATGACATCTTTAACGGTTTCAATTGGGTCGCCGCGCAGTCCTCGATCAGCCATGTCCACCAACCATTGACTAAAACGACGCACACGTTCAACCGCCTTTTCACTCAGACGTTGGCCTAAACCTAATTCAAAACTTGAAGCAAACAGGCTTAGGCCACGCTCAGAAGCATAATTCCCAAGTTTTTCTAATGTCGTTGGCCCAATTTCACGGCGAGGTGTATTCACCACCCGTAAAAAAGCAGCATCATCATCCGGATTCGCTAAAAGTCGCAGATAAGACATAATGTCCTTGACTTCAGAATGGCTAAAAAAGGATTTTCCACCGCTTATGTAGTAGGGTACCTGTTGTTCACGCAATGCACGTTCAAACAAACGTGATTGGTGATTGCCGCGGTAGAGGATTGCATAGTCACTAAACCGGGTGCGCTTATTAAACTTATGGCTAATCAATTCTGATACTACCTGCTCAGCTTCGTGTTCGTCATTACGCAGAGTTATTACCTTAATTGGATCACCATAGCCCAGTTCGCTCCATAAATTTTTATCTTCAAATACATGAGAGTTATTTTTGATCAAGGCATTTGCCGCCTTTAAAATTCGGCCTGTTGAGCGGTAATTCTGCTCCAGCTTGATCACAGCAAGGTTTGGATAATCTTTTTGCAGCAACAACATATTTTCTGGCTCTGCACCACGCCAGGCATAGATGGACTGATCATCATCCCCCACCACAGTCAGTGCACCGCGCACCCCCGTAAGGTTTTTGATCAACTGATATTGACTGGCATTGGTATCCTGATATTCATCCACCAACAGATAACGAACTTTGTTCTGCCAACGTTCTAGCACCTCAGGATGATCCTTGAACAATCTGGCGGGCAACAGAATTAAATCATCGAAATCAACGGCATTGTAGGCCTTAAGTGCGCGTTGGTATTTTTCATACAGCTGTGCTGCCGCATTCATCGTTGCGTCATCGCCGGCCTCTGCCGGTGCTTCATCCGGGGTAACCAGGGCGCTCTTCCATCGTGAAATCTGGCGCTGCATCTGCTCTATCACACCACCATCATCAGCAAAATCACGGCGCAACAATTCCTTAACCAGCGATGTACTATCCTGTGAATCAAATATGGAAAAGCCCGGCTTAAATCCAAGTGTTTTATGCTCTTTGCGAATGATATTCAAACCTAGCGTGTGAAAGGTAGAGACCTGTATGCCCTTACAATTCTTACCCTTCATCAGCTCAGCAACACGCTCCTTCATTTCACGTGAAGCTTTATTGGTAAACGTAACAGCGGCTATGTTATGTGGTGCGATGCCGCACTCTTCGATCAAGTAGGCAATTTTTTGGGTGATTACGCGGGTTTTACCACTACCAGCACCGGCTAAAACTAAACACGGGCCATCAAGATGGCGCACCGCATGCATTTGACGAGGATTGAGCTGCGCCATAGATTTATTACAACCTCATTATGAACTACCGGAGTATTGCTGATGCGCTGCCGCGATGTGATGAATTGTAGCCCATAAAACATTTTGAGATAATGGCAGCCGCTAGCCATTTTAACGATAGGGATACAACACCCATCGTTCATCCGGCCAGCAATCAGAAGTGAGAGAGCAGGTACAGCCCTTCAAACAGCACGGAGGTTATGCTTAGCTGATTACGTGATAAATGAAAAGCAGAACCAGTAATATATTTAACGGCAAGCTATTATAGAATATCTTGGGCTGACACCTAGACAGTAGATGTTAACCCTACTTGCATACGATAACTAAGCAGAAATGCTATCTGGACGGCCGCCACCCAGATAGTCGGTGACACTCACGGTACCAACCTTGTTTTTATCAACCATATTGAACATACTGCAGCGTTCGCAGGCAATCATTTTGGGCTGGCTACCCGCCGCTGCCTTACCTACAGGCCTGCTACGTAAATCCATACAATTACCGATACTCATGAAAGCCTTTTGCGGCTCACAATAAAATATTCTGGTTTTATCCATTTTCATACTTTTTTCACCGACTATGCTCTATGAGTGCCCGTATCATCAACCAAAACACTTAGCACAGTACTAAGCTGATCAATGAACGTACACAATAAGGCTGGGAGCTGCTGCCCTAGAATAGGAAATACTTCTGAACTGATGTTAGTTCGAAAACTTATATTCACTTTATACTCTGTTTGGCACAAATAGAACCAAATTAACGCCAATACTCTAACATTTCCTGCTATTTCCCTCAACTATAACCAGATTTACTCAACCGTTACTGACTTTGCCAGATTGCGAGGCTGATCAACATCAGTCCCTTTAAGAACAGCAACGTAGTATGAGAGAAGCTGCAATGGAATGGTGTAAATAATTGGCGCGATGGCATCATCTGTAGGGGCAACTGTTATCACGCGGACATTTTCCTCAACCTTCATATCCGCCTGTTCATCTGCAAAAACAATTAACTCACCACCCCGTGCACGTACTTCCTGTAGATTTGATTTCAACTTTTCTAACAGTTCGTTATTCGGTGCCACCGCAATTACTGGCATTTCAGAATCAACCAAGGCCAAAGGGCCGTGCTTCAATTCACCGGCAGGATAAGCCTCTGCATGAATATATGAGATTTCTTTTAATTTCAGCGCACCTTCCATTGCGACTGGATATTGAGCACCTCGCCCTAGAAAGAGCGCATTTTCCTTGTTGGCAAAAAACTCTGCCAAGGTTTTAATTTCATCATCTAATTGCAGCACATCTTCAACTCGTGCAGGCAAACTTCTTAACTGCTCAACCAGATTGATCTCTGTTTGTGCCGCCATCCCGTTACGCTTACCTAGCGCTATCACCAATAACATCAGCGCAACCAGCTGCGTGGTAAATGCCTTTGTCGATGCGACACCTATCTCTGGTCCGGCCCTCGTCATTAACGCCAAATCTGCTTCTCTTACCATCGAACTTTCCGGCACATTGCAGATTGCCAATGAATGACCAAAACCAACTTTTTTTGCTTCTTCAAGTGCAGCTAATGTATCGGCCGTTTCTCCTGACTGTGAAATTGCTACGACAAGCGAATTACGCCTTGCGATTGCATGCCGGTAACGAAATTCGCTTGCTACTTCAACAGAACAGGGCACACCAGCTAACGATTCCAACCAGTACTTGGCCACTGCACCCGCATGGTAACTAGTGCCACAGGCAATAATATGAACACCCTTCACGCCATCAAGAATTTCTTTTGCACCATGACCAAAAGACTCGTCCAACACAGAGCCACCACTGATACGCCCTTCTATTGTTTCAGCAATTGCGCGTGGCTGTTCAAAAATTTCCTTCAACATATAGTGGCGATACTTTCCTCGGTCAGCTGCATCTGCACTTAACTCAGATACTTTAAGCGGCCGATCAACCACCTCACCATTATCATCATATATGGTCAAGCTATCGCGGCTGATATCTGCAATATCACCATCTTCGAGAAAGATAAAGCGCTGAGTAACGGGCAACAATGCAGCCACATCTGATGCAATAAAATGCTCGCCTATGCCGACACCAATGACTAATGGGCTCCCTCGTCTTGCGGCAATAATTCTGTGTCTTTCTTTATTGCTGATCACTCCTAACGCATAGGCACCATGCAAATCATTGCTTGTTAGTCTTACTGCTTCAAGAAGGTCTTTTCCTTGTTCTTGGTAATCATAGATTTGATGAACAATTACTTCAGTATCGGTTTCTGAAGTAAATGCGTGACCACTTTCTGATTGTGCCTTGCGTAACAATTCATGATTTTCAATTATGCCGTTATGCACAACCGCGACAGATTTTCTACATACATGAGGATGAGCATTGGCTTGACTTGGCTTGCCGTGAGTCGCCCAGCGAGTATGTGCAACACCCGTTTTTCCTGATACAGGATTCTGTTTTATTTCACCCTCTAGTTGGGCAACCTTTCCGACAGCACGGACACGATCAATATTGTTAGAATCATCTATTAAAGCTAAGCCTGCTGAATCATAACCACGATATTCAAGCCTTCTTAAACCTTCAAGCAGGATAGGGACTACATCTCTTTCCGCAGCTGCACCAATAATGCCACACATAACTCTTACCCTTCGTTAATCTTTGTTTTTTTGCGGCCGATTCCAGCCACTCTTAGACATCTGTTTTGACCGACTCAGAGCAAGTGATCCTGAAGCCACTTCTTTGGTAATTGTTGAGCCAGCACCAATCGTTGCTCCCGCACCAATTTTAACGGGGGCCACCAACTGCGTGCCTGAACCAACAAACACGTCATCGCCGATTTCTGTCAAGTGCTTGTTAGCCCCATCATAATTACAGGTGATTGTTCCAGCACCTATATTCACATCTTTAGCGATAATGGAATCACCAATGTAGCTCAAGTGATTAACCTTTGAACCAACACCAATCTTTGCCTTTTTAATCTCAACAAAATTACCAATGCGGCTTGATTCTGCCAGTTCAGTTTCTGGCCTTATCCTGGCAAATGGCCCGACACTACAGTTTTTACCGATGACTGCATTTTCTACTATCGTATTTGCAAAAATCTTTGCATCAGCCCCAATCTTGCTATTGATAACCAGACAGTTTGGGCCAATGCTGACATTATCACCAATCTCAACTTGTCCTTCAAAGACCACATTGATATCGATACTTACATCCCTACCACAATTAACATTGCCACGAATATCCAAACGCGCCGGGTCACGTAAACCAACACCGATATCCATTAACTTATTGGCACATTCAAATTGATAGGCTCGCTCCAGCTCTGCCAGCTGGCGCTTATTATTTACACCGAGTACCTCATGCTCATTTTCTGGCGATGCTGTATTAATTTTGACGTCATCAGCAACAGCCATGGCAATAATATCTGTAAGATAATATTCACCTTGTGAATTATTGTTATCAAGCCGCTCCAGCCACTGCGCTAACTTCTCTTTGCTTACTGTGAGAATGCCAGTGTTAACCTCTTTTATTAGTCGCTCTGTGTCCGTTGCGTCTTTGTGCTCCACAATTCGTACAACTTTTTCTGATTCATCCCGTACAATCCTCCCGTAGCCGGTAGAATCTTCAAGTGAAATTGTCAGCAATCCAAAACCACTTTTCTCTCCCAGCTCAATCAAATTTTTGAGCGTATCAACAGCTGTTAGTGGTACATCACCATATAGAATTAGCACTTGCCGCCCGGCAGGCACATATGGGATAGCCTGTGATACAGCATGCCCCGTACCCAGTTGTTCATGCTGCTTAATCCAATTAACAGCACAATGGGCGAGGGTAGTGGGCACAGCATCGCCACCATGGCCGTAGACTACATGGATATCTTCGGCACCCAATTCACTAGCACTACATATCACGTGCTCTAGTAATGATTTGCCTGCCAATTGATGTAAAACCTTTGGCAAAGCTGAACGCATCCGAGTACCTTGACCCGCTGCTAAAATAACAACACTTAGACCCATTTACCTACCTGTTGATTTTTCAATACAAAAAGAAAAGGGGAAAGACCAGAAAGCCTTTCCCCTTGATACTAACACTTTGACATTTCGTAATCTTAGCGGCCAGTTTTCGCCCGTAGCTTTGAAATTGCCTGTAGCTGAGCCATTGCTTCAGCCAGCTCATGCTCAACCTGAGCAATATCAACATCACTCTTCTGATCACGCAGAGCCTGCTCAGCGCGCTATTTAGCCTGCTTAGCCGCAGCTTCATCCAAATCCTTGGCACGTACAGCTGTGTCGGCCAAAACAGTGATGCAGTGAGGCTGCACCTCTAACATACCACCAGAGATATAGTAGAACTCATCCTCACCATCTGCACGTTCAACACGAACTTCGCCCGGCTTGAGCTTCGTTAGCAAAGGCGCATGGCGAGGGAGGATACCAAGATCCCCCATCTCTCCTGAAGCATGCAGCATTTTTGCTGTGCCAGAAAAAATATTGTCCTCTGCACTAACGATGTCAACATGTACTGTCATAGACATAACTTGCTCCTAGTCAGAGAATTACTTCTCTTCCATTTTCTTGGCTTTTTCAACTGCTTCTTCAATACCACCAACCATGTAGAACGCCTGCTCGGGAAGATGATCATAGTCGCCATCGATGATGCCTTTGAAACCGCTGATGGTGTCTTTCAGTGATACATACTTGCCCGGCGCGCCGGTAAATACTTCTGCAACAAAGAAAGGCTGTGACAAAAAGCGTTGAATCTTACGAGCACGTTGAACCAAACGCTTATCTTCTTCAGATAGCTCATCCATACCCAAGATAGCGATGATATCTTTCAGTTCTTTATAACGCTGCAAAATACCTTGGACAGAACGTGCCACATTGTAATGTTCTTCACCGATAACCAGTGGATCCAACTGACGTGAGCTAGAATCCAAAGGGTCAATCGCAGGGTAAATACCCAGTTCGGCAATAGCACGAGACAATACAACAGTCGCATCCAAGTGAGCAAACGTAGTGGCCGGTGATGGATCAGTCAAGTCATCTGCAGGGACGTAAACAGCCTGAATAGAAGTGATTGAACCCGTTTTCGTTGAAGCAATGCGCTCTTGCAACACACCCATTTCTTCAGCCAGAGTAGGCTGATAACCTACCGCAGAAGGCATACGGCCCAACAGTGCCGATACTTCAGTACCCGCAAGCGTGTAGCGGTAAATATTATCAACGAACAACAGTACGTCACGGCCTTCATCACGGAAGTACTCTGCCATAGTCAAGCCAGTCAACGCTACGCGCAGACGATTTCCTGGAGGCTCATTCATCTGACCGTAAACCAGCGACACCTTATCGATTACATTAGAGTCGGTCATTTCGTGATAGAAATCGTTACCCTCACGAGTACGTTCGCCTACTCCGGCAAATACAGAGTAACCGCTATGCTCGATCGCAATATTACGGATCAATTCCATCATGTTAACGGTCTTGCCTACGCCGGCACCACCGAACAAGCCAACCTTACCACCCTTGGCAAATGGACATACAAGATCGATAACCTTAATACCCGTTTCCAATAATTCATTAGAAGCTGACAACTCTTCATAGGTTGGCGCCTTACGATGAATTTCCCAGTTAGCCTCTTCGCCAACCGGTCCTTTATCATCAATCGGATTACCGAGCACATCCATGATACGGCCCAGAGTCTTAGTACCCACAGGAACCGTGATTGGCGCACCTGAATTACTGACAGAAATACCACGCTTAACGCCATCAGTAGTACCCATAGCAATGGCACGAACAACACCATCACCCAGCTGCTGCTGAACTTCCAGAGTCAAGCCAACTTCTTCGACCATCAAAGCATCATAGATTTTTGGCAATGCATCAGACGGGAACTCTACGTCCACAACCGCACCGATGATTTGAACAACACTTCCTGAACTCATGATTCAGATCCTCTTTAAACTATAAATCTTTTTAAAATTCCGCTATACACGCAAGCTTAAACAGCAGCTGCTCCACTGACGATTTCAGATATTTCCTGAGTAATCGCAGCCTGACGGGCCTTGTTATATACAAGTTGCAAATCACCGATTAGATCACCAGCATTATCAGACGCCGACTTCATGGCAACCATACGCGCAGCCTGCTCACAGGCAATGTTTTCAACCACACCTTGGTAAACCTGTGATTCAACAAAACGAACCAGCAGATTAGTTAAAACCTCTTTCGCCTCTGGCTCATAGAGATAATCCCACTGGTGCTTAAGTTCTTCGTCGGTTTCATCTGCCTTGATAGGTAGCAACTGAGCCACTATTGGCTTTTGTGTCATGGTGTTTACAAACTCATTATAAACAAGATCAATCTGATCTATCTCACCATTGTCAAAAGCATCCAGCATAACCTTGACGCTACCGATCAACTCATCGATTCCAGGCGCGTCGCCAAGTTGCCCCACAGAGGCTCGAACGTTGCCCACACGAGTGAGAAAACTGATACCTTTTTGTCCAATCAGACAAAGATCAACTTCAACACCCTTTTCGCGCCAATCCTTAATCGCCTTTATAGTGGGCCTGAACAGATTAGTGTTCAAACCACCACAAAGGCCACGATCACTGGAAATTACAATCAGACCAACACGCTTAACCGATTCCTTTTTTTGCATATAAGGATGACGATATTCTGGATGCGCTTGAGAAAGGTGACCAATCACTGCACGAATCTTTTGTGCATAAGGACGTGATGCCTGCATGCGCTGCTGCGCCTTACGCATCTTACTCGCCGCCACCATTTCCATAGCCCGCGTAATCTTCTGAGTATTTTGAATACTCTTGATCTTGGTGCGAATCTCTTTACCGACTGCCATAACTCAGTCTCCCGTTACCAACTGCTGTTAGCTTTGAACTTCTCAAGTGTTTCACGCATTTGACCAGCAATTTCATCATTGTAACCAGCTGTATCATTAATACGTTTAACCAGGTCTACTGCATTTGAATTGATGTAAGAAACCATCGCCTCTTCAAATGAAACAACCTTGTTCACTTCAACATCATCCAAAAAACCTTCATTGGCAGCAAAAAGTGAAAACGCCATCTCAGCAACAGACATTGGAGAGTATTGTTTCTGCTTCATCAATTCTGTTACACGTTGACCACGCTCAATCTGCTTACGAGTCGTTTCATCCAAATCAGAGGCAAACTGAGCAAATGCTGCCAGCTCACGGTATTGAGCCAAATCAAGACGAACACCACCACCGAGCTTTTTAATCACTTTAGTCTGCGCTGCACCACCAACACGAGATACCGACAGGCCTGCATTGATTGCGGGACGAATACCCGCATTAAACAAATCTGATTCAAGGAAGATCTGTCCATCAGTAATCGAAATTACATTAGTTGGTACAAAAGCAGATACGTCACCACCTTGTGTTTCGATAATTGGCAGAGCAGTCAACGACCCTGTTTTGCCTTTTACTTCACCGTCAGTAAATTTTTCGACATAATCGCTATTAACTCGTGCAGCACGTTCCAACAGACGAGAATGAAGATAGAAAACATCGCCAGGGTAAGCTTCACGACCTGGTGGACGGCGCAACAACAATGAAATCTGACGATAAGCCCATGCCTGCTTAGTCAAATCATCATATACAATCAGAGCATCTTCGCCACGATCACGGTAGAATTCACCCATCGCACAACCAGAATATGGCGCAATAAACTGTAGTGCCGCCGAATCAGATGCTGTCGCAGCAACAATAATTGTATGAGCTAGCGCACCATGCTCTTCAAGCTTACGCACTACCGCTGCGATGGAAGAAGCCTTTTGCCCAATCGCTACATAGATACATTTTACACCCGTATCTTTCTGATTGATGATAGCGTCGATAGCAACAGCTGTCTTACCTGTCTGACGATCACCAATGATCAGCTCACGCTGGCCACGACCGATTGGCACCATTGCATCAATTGATTTCAGACCTGTCTGCACAGGCTCATCAACCGATTGACGATCAATAACACCAGGGGCAATACGTTCAATGGGAGATGTATCTGAAGTCTCAACCGGACCTTTACCATCAATCGGGTTGCCCAGCGCATCAACAACGCGACCCAACAAACCATTACCAGTTGGAACCTCCAGGATACGCCCAGTACACTTGACCTTATCACCTTCAGAAATGTGCTGGTATGGCCCTAATACAACCACACCAACGGAGTCACGTTCCAAGTTAAGAGCCATACCAAAAGTATTGCCCGGAAACTCAATCATCTCACCAGACATTACGTCAGCAAGACCGTGGATGCGAGCAATACCGTCAGTTAAACTAACAACGGTACCCTCAGTTCGCGCTTCGGTGACAACTTCAAAGCTGTCGATGCGCTTTTTAATTAATTCACTAATTTCAGCTGCATTAAGTTGCATATGCCTATCCTCTATAAGACTTTAGCGGGACAACGTTTGGCCAAGCTTGTTTAGCTGACTCGTTATCGACCCGTCTATCACCAGATCTCCTGCCCGAATAATCGCACCACCAAGCAAGCTCTTATCAATGGAACACTGAAGAGTGACCTCACGGTCCAAACGCTTTTTCAAACCATTTATAATTTCGGTTTTTTGCGCTTCATTCAGCTTCACTGCTGAAACAACTTCAGCCTCAACTGTGCTTTCTTCTTCGGCGCGGTAGCTTTCAAAAAGGTCTGCGATTTCCGATAAAACATTTAAGCGATTAAATTCACCTAAAAGCTTGAAGAAATTCTTTACCTCATCACCAGCACGATCACCACACATTTCAATTAACAGTGCAATAATCTTGTCATCATCCACATTGGGATCACCAATTATGAACGCTAGTTTAGGGTCAGATATCGCAACAGCTGCGATTTTAAGCGCGTCTGCGACCTTTGCCATTTGACCCTTTTCTTTTGCGCTTTCAAATATTGCTTGCGCATAGGGTCGTGCAATTGTGGTTTTTTCTGCCATAGTCAGGATTAAATCTGGGTAGCCAAATCTTTAATTAGTTTGTCGTGTGCTTTAGCGTCAACTTCACGGCCAATGATCTTGGCAGCAGCAGCAACAGAAATTTCAGCAACCTTGCCACGAATTTCTTCTTTGGCTCGATTGATCTCTTGTTCAATTTCCGCATTTGCTGCAGCCACGATACGATCACCTTCTTCACGCGCTTTATCCTTCGCTTCTTCAACAATCTCAGTACCACGCTTTTCAGCTAAGGCCAAGATTTCAGCAGCTTGTGATTTCGCGTCTTTCAGTGAATCAGTCGCACGTTTTTCCGCCAGCTCCAGTTCTTTCTTACCCTTTTCACCAGCCGCCAGACCATCCGCAATTCTCTTTTGGCGATCTTCCAGCATGGCGCTCATTGGGCCCCATAAGAACTTATTTACGAACCAGATCAACAGCACAAAGGCTACGATCTGAGCAAGTAGGGTCGCTGTAATATTCACGAGTTTATCCCCTTAGTTTCTATTAGTTGCGAAATACGGCATTAACCAATAGTGCTAATAGCGGCAGACAGTGCGCCAACAAATGGGTTAGCGAACAAGAACCACATAGCGAAAGCCAGGATAATGAACGGGAAAGACTCCATCAGGCCAGCAAAGATAAACATGTTAGTCATCAAAGCTGGACGCATTTCAGGTTGACGAGCAATACCTTCCAGTGTCTTCGCACAGATCAGACCCCAGCCAATGGCTGACCCCATGCCTGCAGCGGCCAAAATTACACCAACACCAACAGCAGTGTAAGCATAGATCATCGCGACCATATCAGCTGTCATTTGTTACTCTCCTTAATTTAAAGATAAAAAATACAATTAAAACAAAACTACCAAAAACAATTTCCTCTGGGCACTTTTAGCTCAGGATCAATGTTCCTCACCTGTGTGCGCCATAGCCAGGTAGACAATCGTTAGCACCATAAAAATGAATGCTTGTAACGTTATTACCAACAAGTGAAATATTAACCAACCAAGATCCAGCAACACTTGCAGTGGCAACCAGAATGCAGCAGCAAAACCAACCGCCATCGTACCACCGATCAGGGCGATCAAGAGGAACACTAACTCACCAGCAAATAGATTACCGAACAGACGTAAACCGAGACTCAAGGGCTTGGCTAACTCTTCAATCGCCGTCATAACAATATTTACTGGCACAAAAAACTTGCCAAAGGGGTGGAACAAAAACATCTTGAGATAACCACTCAAGCCTTTGATCTTAATGTTATAGAAAAGAATCAAAGCAAAAACAGTCAGAGACATAGCCATCGTAGTGCTTAAATCTGTCGTTGGCACAACCTTTAGATAACCGATACCAAACCAGCCGGCAATCACTGGAAGTAGGTCGACTGGAATTAGATCCATAAAGTTCATCAACCAAACCCAGACAAAAATCGTTAAGGCCAGCGGTGCAATCAGCGGGTTATGACCAGGAAAAGTATCTTTTACCTGCTGGCTTACGAAATCAACAACCGTCTCGACAACATTTTGAAACCCTGATGGAGTATCGGCCTGGAGATTACGACCCAAACGCCAACTCGCAAACACCATCAATGAACCCAACAGCACACTAAAGAAAATAGTATCGAGATGAAGTGCCCAAAAACCTGTTGCCACATTCGTTACAGGATCACACTCACCAACACACAGATTGGTTAAATGATGCTGGATATATGCGACTGTACCGCCACTTGAACTATCTGCTGACAAGTGTCTATCTCCCGTATAATTCTAAATACATTTATCTGCGTTTGGCTGGACGAGCACTCTTTTTCATCACCACTGCGTAGGCAAGTTGCGCGCAACCAAACCCAACTACCACTGGCAAAGGCAGCATACCCAGCATCCCAAGTCCCAGACCAAATAACGCCAAGACCACTACAAAACGCTGAACCGCACCAACATAAAGGACTATCATGCCACGCTTAGGATCTTCCTGAGCAACCTCATTTGCCTTTAGCACTCCTCGTCGCAGTAATAACGAGATAGTCAGACCTATGAAGCCACCAAAAAAAGCCGAAACGGCAGCCCAACTGCCTTCCACGCCTCCAAACACTACCGCTGTCAGTGCAGCTATTATTATTTGCAGCCCAGCAACTCTTTTTGCGCTGGTTTGCACCTGACATACAGCAACGTCCACTTACTTAAACCTATTTAACAAATCAATGGATCTCATTATTCCACCGACAAAACCAAGGATTCCGAATATCAGCATAAATACAGGTTTTGTATCTATCAAACTATCCAACCCAAAGCCTAATGCAAAACCGACGATCACCATTGCAGCCAGATGTGTTCCCACACCTGCTAAAAGTATCCCTGGACCTTTTATTTTTATCATCCCAGGATTTACTCCCCGTTACGGCGCGTGAGTATAGCCTGCGTCCACACATTACCGCAACCCTTAACGCTAAACAAAATACAGCGAATCATTCTTGCCTTGGCAACATGCTAGCACTCAGGTTTTCCCATCTGCAACAAAATCCCATCTAGCTCATCCAGACTACTGTATTTAATAATAACCTTTCCATTACCTTTTGCACCATGTTGAATTTTAACTCTTGCCGCCAACTTGCTTGATAACTCATCTTCAAGTTTGCGCACATTCGGATCCTCTACAACCACTTTCTCTACGGATTCATTCGCCTTCAACTGACGCTTAACCAGGCGTTCTGTCTCGCGCACAGATAGTTCTTTTGCCACTATATGGCGTGCCATATCACGCTGAACATCAGCCTGCAAGGCGAGCAGGGCGCGAGCATGGCCCATCTCTAATTCACCACTTTCAACCAATGTACAAACATCAGCATCCAGCTCTAGCAGCCGCAATAGATTTGAAACCGCAGCTCGCGATCGACCCACCGCATCGGCGGCTTGCTGGTGTGTCAACTCAAATTCTTTAATCAAACGCTGGAGCGCTCTTGCCTCCTCCATAGAGTTTAGGTCTTCCCGCTGTATATTTTCAATCAGCGCCATTGCTATAGCTGCCTGATCTGGCACATCCTTTATCACACAAGGAATCTCTTGCAACCCTGCCATTTGTGCCGCTCGCCAGCGCCGCTCGCCAGCAATAATTTCATAGCGTTTATCATCAATTGGACGAACCACTATTGGCTGCACCACACCTTGCGCCTTGATCGAATCAGCCAGCTCCTGCAGCGTTTCCGGATGCATGTCAACTCGCGGTTGATAGACCCCGCGTTGCATCAGATCAACCGGCAACGCCTTGAGCAGATCCTTGTCTGGCACAGCATTTACGCCATTAGCCTGAACAATTGCTGACTTGGAGCCTGCCAGTAACTCATTCAAACCTCGACCTAAACCACGTTTCTTT
>JAJRWL010000147.1 GCA_024276875.1 Gammaproteobacteria bacterium | reverse complement strand
GGCCTCAAGGAGGTGGTTTTTAGCAGGTATTGGCTTATCACCCTTTGGGTGATTATGTTTTGGTGGGAGAACCATGTTTTTAGCCGTTGTTTCAAAAGGTTAGTAGTGTAATGCCTTTTTCAACTGATTTTTCTAGGTTTATAGCTCGCGCACCAAAAAGAAATCCAAGATTTAACACCACTTCAGTAATTTACTCCTCCACTTTATGAATAGTAGACTCACCTTCATCTGCCAAAATCGCCAAGACTCTATCTCGCCACGCATTACGAAAACGCTCAAGAATCTCTTCATTTGCAAAGCCACCCAGGATGCGTCCCAGATCATCCCCCATGGTGGGTGCAGCTCCAATACTGCTTGGATCATAAACCAAGGTGACACTGTCACCCGTTGACATGCGCTCAAACCGGAAGCCTGGCTGACCTGTAAGTTCAAATTTCAGCAAGCCATTACGTGCAAATTTGCCGCCTAAGCCATGAAAGCCATTGCTTGCTGCCGCCCCCGTTATCAGGGTAAAAACTTGGCTAATTGGACCATTGGTTCCTTCATCTTGTGCACCATGAACGGTGACTCCAATATCACCCCGCTGTGGCACATCATGCCCCCATAACTCCTTTAAGGCATATTTTACTAATAAAAAACCACCCGCAACCGTTGGACAAGCATGCCCCGAAAGTTTGACCGCATCATCATAGGTGTAAGTAAACAGGCCATCACCCGCACCCAGTAAATCACCCAATGGGTCATATAAAGAGATGGCGGGTTTTGCAGGAAACATGAATGATTTAGACATAGATTTTACCTAACAAGTTATTGAGTTATTTAATTGGCCAATGCGTTCAATCTCAACCGAGATATGATCACCATTAGCAAGAAATAGTGGAGGTTTGCGCGCAACGCCAACACCTGAGGGTGTTCCCGTTAAGATAACCGTACCAGGGAGTAGCGTTGTATCCTGGCTTAAAAAGCTAATCAATTGTGCAACAGAAAAGATCATATCCGCCGTACTGCTCTGCTGCATAGTCTGTCCATTGAGCACTGTACTGATATTTAGTTGTTGGGGATCGGCAATTTCATCTGCCGTTACCAACATAGGACCCAGTGGACAAAAACCATCAAACCCCTTGCCCCGTATCCACTGCCCGCCCCCCGCATGCCTTTGCCATTTACGGGCAGATATATCATTGGCAACGGTGTAACCAAACACATGCTTTAATGCATCTGTTTCTGATACATCTTTAGCGGTTCGACCAATGACTACGGCAAGCTCCCCTTCGAAATCCACCTCTGGCCCACGTTCACAGCACTTAGGCAGTGCAATAGCAGAATCAGGGTTTGTCACTGCGGTTGTCGGCTTCATAAAAACGATGGGGTAGCGTGGCAACTCTTTGCCTGTCTCCATCGCATGCTCACGATAGTTCAAACCAATACAGAAAATATTAGCAACCACAACCGGCGCTAATAATGATTTAACTGTCACCCGTTTATCACAGGGTATTAGCGTGCCATACAAATCGCCATCAAGCAGCGCTGCTGAGCCATCATGGCAATCTGTGCCAAGCTGTTCATTTTGGCACTCATCAATAAAACGGATAATCTTCATATTTTTTTATTTACAGCATTCAATAGCTAATACCTTATCAATGACTTGGTTGCTTGCAAATCCAAAAAACATAGCTACTACCTAGCAGCGCAACAGAGAGTGAAAAATCGACGATAGCCATACCAATTAGAAAAGGAAAATTACCCTGTGCAGCATGTGAGAGTGATGAACCTAAAACAAGCATACAGATAAGAAAAATAAAAAAACCTGTGCGATAAAACTGCCATATCTTTGGTTGTGATAAAGCATAAATCCGCATCAGATTCTTTCGACATACTCTTCTAAAGATAAAGGTGATTTTTAATAATCCAATCAATATAGCTATGGCTATTGCCAACCAAAACCAATGGCTGTCTGGCGCTAATCTATCTGCCTCCATCAGCAGGCTACGGCCTTTAAAAAAAAGGATGATGCCACCCGAGTACCAGAGAAGAGCCGCGAGTAGTTTAAGTTGATTTGTCGTTACCGTCATTACTAAAGCCATTCATCTTATAAAGCGCGATCATTAAATCGTACAACATAGTCATAACCAAAATAACCTGTTTTGGCCGCCAGTCTTATCGTGGCATTTTGGTACATGGTATCCCATACGCTGGTTGGAACAGAGAGCCGCTCAATGCTTTCATCATAGGGAATATAGATATAGCTCAATGGAGCTCGTTGCGTAAGATAGCTAGTTAGTCCACCCCTGTTTTTCTTTTTCTCTATCACACTCCTTACCACCTGCTTCTGTTCACCGTCATCAAATCCTCGATTAATCTGAGATGCAATGGTTGCCGCAACCAGTGCAAATGAGATCAAAAAACTCTTCAACATAAAGATGTTTTTGTAGCCAAGACGTTTTGACAACGGAACCCATGTCATCACACCTATTGGCGCACCAATAATCAATGCAATGCGCAACATGCTGACACCATTCAGTGTGTTATCAATATACACGGCCTCATAAGAGATCAGCAGAAGCGATGCACTCAACAGGGTCACTGAAAGTAAAATCAAAACAACGTAGAGAAAACCCAATTTCGGCACCAACTCAAACACCACTGCATTGGCTTTTTTAAAGATCACCATTACTGCCAACAAGAGCAAAAAAGAGATGATGGGAACAGCCACAAAGGATGAATCAACCACCATACTTGGCCACAGACTCAATGCTGCAAGCAGCACCAATAGAGGGGCAATCTTAATAAAATTAATCTTTAACTGGGGAATATCAGACATATTTAATTTTCAAGCAGCAGACAGCTAACGCTTCTTGTCTTACTCAATGAGACAGCTTTTGGATAGGCTTTTTGACATCGATCCATGGCCTGCGGACAACGCGGGTGAAAATGGCAACCCGCAGGTGGCGTTGCAGGCGATGGCATATCACCTTCCAAGTGGATCGTTTTTCGCTTGCCGCCTGGTTCAGCAACAGGAACAGCCGATAATAGTGCTTGTGTATAAGGGTGCTGCGGATCATCCAACACCTCCGCCACCGTGCCGCGCTCCACGATTCTACCCAGATACATCACCGCAACCTCATGCGCCAAATAAGCCACAACAGAAATATCATGGGTGATAAAAAGATAGGACAGTCCCAGTTGCTGCTGTAGCGATTGCAATAAATTTAATATTTGCGCCTGAACAGAGACATCCAGCGCACTGGTTGGCTCATCACAGATAATCAAACGCGGCTCTACTGCCAATACCCGTGCCACACAGATACGTTGTCGCTGCCCACCTGAAAACTCGTGCGGATAGCGATCCGCCGCTGACCCAGGAAGCCCCACTTGCTGTAATAGCTCCAGCACACGTGTGCGGCGCCCAGCTGCATTGCCACCAACTCCCTGTGCCAACATCCCCTCTTCAATAATGTTATGCACCAGCATACGGGGATTCATGGAGGCCATGGGGTCTTGGAAGATAATCTGTAGATCAGATCGTTTCTTTCGCAAGGCCTCGCCACGCAATGTCGTCAGCTCATGGTGATCAAATTGAACCTGACCATCGGTAGGCTTGATCAGCTGTAGAATAGCCTTGCCCACCGTGGTTTTACCACAGCCAGACTCTCCCACTACGGCAAGCGTGCGACCAACGTGGATCTCCAGCGATACACCATCCACGGCGCGCACATGGCCTGCAACACGTCTAAAAATGCCTTTATGGATTGGGAAATAAACCTTTAGATCATCAACAGAGAGTAGCGGTGTTAAGCTGCCATTTTCTATTTTGGCAACCCGATCATCCACTTCATCTATTTTTTTGGCTGTGGTTACATGGCTCGCTTGCAGATGGCATCGAACACCCAGCCCCTCCCCGTATTGATCCCACTCTGGTGATTGCTGTCGGCAGACATCCATTACATCATCACAGCGATCGGCAAAACGGCAACCGGTAAATTCTTGATCCAACGGTGGTACAGTGCCTTTGATGACGGCCAATCGCTGCGCACGCTTCTCTCGCCCAGGGATCGATTGAAATAGTTTTCGACTATAAGGATGCCTGGGCGACTGAAAGAACGCTTTGCAGGGCGCTGTTTCAACGATCTGTCCGGCATACATCACGGCCACTCGATCCGCCACTTCAGCCACCACCCCAAGATCATGAGTAATCAGCAGGATGGCCATACCGGTCTCCTGCTGCAACTGTTTCATCAGGGTCAACACCTGAGCCTGAATGGTGACATCCAGCGCCGTGGTAGGCTCATCTGCAATTAGCAATTGAGGTCGCCCCGCCAATGCTATGGCAATCATTACACGTTGTTTCATGCCGCCTGAGAGCTGGTGCGGATACTCATCAAAACGCTGCTCGGGATCAGGGATGCCCACTGCCTTCAACAGCTCAATCACACGATCTTTAGGTTTCCGTTCCTGGCTGGCATCATGAATATTGACCGCTTCAATAATCTGACTACCTACCGTCAGTACAGGGTTCAGGGAGGTCATGGGTTCCTGAAAGATCATCCCCATGCGGCCACCCCGCTCACAGCGCATCAAGCTTTCAGGCAGATCCAACAGATTAGTATCTCCCAGATGGATGGAGCCTTCCACGATGCGGCCTACCGGTGGCAGCAATCGCATGATTGATAGTGCCGTCATCGACTTGCCGCAGCCCGATTCACCCAGCAGCACGAAGGTCTCACCCTTCTTTATCTCTAAATCAATGCCATCTATCGCCCGCACGGGGGATGATCCACTCCCCAGCCAGGTTTTAAGATTTTTTATACGTAAGAGTGCATCAGACATTATTTACCACCCCGAAGGCGTGGATCAAAGGCATCTCTCACCACATCAGAAAAGAGATTGGCCGCTAATACCAGGGTAAACATGAAGACCAGTGCCGCAGCCAATGACCACCAAACAATAGGTTCTCGCGCCATCTCCAGTCGCGCACTGTTGATCATATTGCCCCAGGAGTTCATGGTGGGGTCAACGCCAATATTAACGTAAGAGAGCACCGCCTCTGCCAGCACCAGTCCACTAAAATCCAGTACCACAGAGATCATCACAATATGCAGCACATTGGGCAGGATATGTCGCGTAATAATAGTGAAATGCCGCACACCAAAGGCTTGCGCTGCCTGTACATAATCCAGTTCTCGTAGTTTGAGCGTCTCTCCTCGCAGCATGCGGCAGAGTCCTGTCCAGCTGGTTACCCCCAAAATAATACAGAGAAATAGCAGCCGAAGATCTGCACGCTCAATCAAGCTGGTAAATTCATCACTGTGCTCGTTCATGTAGACATGCAACATCAGGATAGCTGCTGCAATCAATAACACGCCAGGGATGGAACTTAATGTGGTGTAGATATATTGAATAACATCATCCACCCAGCCACGAAAATAGCCCGCCATAATGCCCATCATAATGGCTGCTGGTAGCATAATAAGTGTCGTTAGCGTTCCAATCACCAACCCAGTACGGATACTTTTTAACACCTGGTAAAAGACATCTTCACCGACCTTATCTGTTCCCAGCAGATGGTACTTGACCCCCAAATTACCGGCAACAAAAGCCAATAGCAAAATAATGCCCAGCACCATAAAGATAACATGCCAGGGAATATCAGTTTGTCTAGAAATAATTCGTTGGCACTGTTGAAAACATGAGTGCCCAGCACGTTGAGCATGCCAAATGGTGATGCTACTGACGATGATAAGCCAAGCCAGTAGAGCTTCTGCTGCACCAACAAGTATCGTCCAAGCGATGTCTGCTGCCCACTCTTGTTCTGGGTTTTGCAGGTGCGCGCCACCATATTTTAAACGAGGGTATTCTCGTCGCATTGAGCCATCTGCTTGTTCAATGTTTTCTTTACTATAGAGGTAACTGGACAGGGGTGAGGAGTAGGTTTTTTCCTGCTGTTCCCTGAGCGGAGTCAACAAGCAATCAAGTAGACTAAGCACCTCATTGGAGTGTGTAATTCTAGCCGTTTGCGCTGTTTCTGGCAGCAGCGGTTTGTAGTGCACTGAATCCAATACACCAATCAGAACATACACGCTCAGCACGACCAATGCACCCATCCCCATCCGGCTCTGCCCTACCGAGCGCCAGGGCGTACGCAGGTGTTCTCTGCTCGCAGCCAGGTGGCCAAAAACCAACATCAAGGCAATCAGCAGAAAGATGAGCGCATCTGTCCAGAGGATGACCAGTTCAGGCATTCAGTATCATCTCCGTCATGGGCCTTTTTAGGGTTTTTCTGCGTTGCATAGATTATCTGCCGTTCATGGGGTAGGCAGATATTACCATCTCAATATCAGCATGCAAAAACCCATATTCCAGCATTTTTTCATCTCCAAAAAATAGCCCGCTAAAGCATATGCAGTGCGGGCTATCTAATGACTGATGCAGTAATGCATCGGCCAAATCCTAACGATTATTAATCGTCCCAATCACCTTCTGGCCCCTTATCTGAGTCGATAGCCGCACCTTTTTCAGCGATCTTCTCCGGTGTCCATTCAGCAGGGTCTTCAATAACGCTGCCTTTTGGCCCAATATCATAGGAGTTTGCCTGTAGGATAATATCAATCGCAAGCGGTGCGGTATCCTTAGCATTAAAGACATCAACCAGCAGGGTATAGACAAAATCCTCTACTCGCTGCACCATCCGCTCACGAATTTCGGCAGGCTGACCCAGTAGGCGGTTCTCAAAGGGGAGATTAAGTTTTTTGTAGTCACCTTTCTTCCACCCCTTTGAATCCGCATAAGCCACCATCTCTGCCCAAACAGACTCCTCTACACCTTCACCTTTCACTTTAATAAATTGCTCATTCTCATCGAGGATGGCATTACCGTAGTCATTGACCTCTAACCCCCAGGAGATCATCTGCAGAGCCGTCGCCACATTGGCTTTGGTGGTATTGGTCTGTACCGCAATTTCACGCAGACGCTCAGAGCTGTTGCCGGAGGTGCCATGCTGCGCACCAGACACTTTGTAGGCTGTCAGTGCATTGTGGATCTCTGCGGTTAAATCAACCTGGATACCCGCAGCGCTGGCTTCAAGGCCATGAGACGTGCCATTATTGAGTGCAATCCAGTCAGCATGAATGCCATGTGCATTGAGACCCTGAATCAGGAACAACGCCTCTTCTGCTGTTGAAAGGCCATGCTTGCCTTTAATTTCACCCACCTCTGTTTCGTAACCCGCCCAGGTTGGGAACAGGGGATTTAATTCAATACTTGCATTGAGATTATCAGCATCAGGCAGATGTGAGGCATCAATAGCAATGGAGGTAATGCCCGCATCAAACATGGAAGGAATCTCAGATTTTGCCGCTTCAATATCGGCATCACCCTTGATACCATAGTGATCCGCATGAATAGCGACGGGGACGCTGATACCCATTTCATTACAATAGGCATCAACCTGTCGAGCCATATTCCAGAGACTTACGGGGCAATAGGCATTTGCACCACCTTCAGATTTTGCAATTTCTATAATAACAGCCGCATTGGCATGTTGTGCCGCCCTTAAGGTGCCGCGTACAGCAAAACTATTGCGGCCATTAGCGGCAATCGTCAGCGCATTATCCTTTGCCAACATGGCACGATCAATCACCTTGCCGCTCACCAGCAGTGCTTTAGAGTGCGGAAATAACTTAACCACATTGGGTGGCCGCCCAACCTCAAGAGCTTTAAGGTAATCCGCTGAATATTCAGTCATCTTTGCCTCCTGTTATTATAAGAATGTCAATCAAGGTCATTGCTACAAATTATCTCAATTGATTGCAACTATAGCAGGTATCTTTTTTACTGAGGGGAAAAATCAGTTAGTCGGGAATTTTGGATACAAAAAGGCCGAGGTTAGCATCGGCTAAACTCGGCCTTAGGGATTGTTGGAGTGCTAGTTAATTTTAATCAACTCAACATCAAATATCAGTGTGGAATCTGGGCCAATATCACCACCCGCACCGCGCGCACCATAGGCTAATTCAGAAGGGATAAAGACCTGCCATTTAGCCCCCTCTTTCATTAATTGGAGTATTTGTGTCCAACCTGGAATCACTCGATTAACAGGAAAGCTGGTTGGCTCACCGCGACTGTATGAGCTATCAAACTCCTTCCCATTGATCAGTGTGCCGCGATAATGAACGCTCACACTGTCTGTTGCTTTGGGCTTGTTGCCTGTCCCTGCTTTAATCACTTTATACTGCAAACCATTCTCTAGTGTTATCACACCTGGCTTGTTTTTATTTTCAGCTAAAAATGCAACGCCTGCCTTGGCATTCTCTCCCCCGATTTTTGCCTGCTCTGCCCTCTGCCTTGCTTGAAATTTCTGCATTACAGCGGCTGCCTGCTCACCATTAAGGCGTGGATCAACGCCATCTAATCCATCTTTGATCGCTTTAGTTAAGGTATCAAAATCAACATTCATGTTTTGCTGTTTCATCTGGGCACCCGCCTGATAACCCAGCACATAGCTAACCTTCTGCTGATCAGTTTCTAGTTTAATTTCATCTGCAACTGTTGCTGCACTGATACCAAGTAGTGCAATAGCAATGCTATATTTTATTTTCATAAGTTACCCTAAAATTTATGGACGAATGATGACCTGGATCAGGTCTGTTTAAGATTACACGCCTAATTAAAACCATTTTTTATGACACCATACCGGATGGTTTTAATCCGTTAAAATGCAGTTTTATCTGACCGGCTATTCTTCATTCAGTTCCAAGAAATAGCCGGAAAAAATTATCCTTTGTGGCGCCAGCAAGCACGTCTTTATCCATGCCTCTAGTTTCAGCCACGCACGCGGCTACGTAACTAACATAACTGGGATAGTTTGGCTTACCCCGATTTGGGATAGGCGCAAGATAGGGGGAGTCGGTCTCGATTAGAATGCGATCCAGCGGCATCTTCTTTGCAACTTCTCGTATCTGAGCTGCACTTTTGAAGGTAATGATGCCAGAGAAGGAGATATAGAAACCGAGGTCTAATGCCTGTTTTGCCATCGCCCAATCTTCTGTAAAGCAGTGCATGACCCCCCCCACATCCCGAGCACCCTCCTCCTGCATAATCTGGATACTCTCTTCACGCGCTGCTCGACTGTGGATAATGAGTGGTTTATTGCAGGCTTTCGCGGCGGCAATATGCGTGCGAAACCGCTTACGCTGCCAATCTAACTCACCACTACTGCGAAAATAATCCAGCCCTGTCTCACCTATGGCTACATTTTTAGGATGCGCTGCCAATTTGACCAGCTCATTTAGCTCAGGCTCATGGCGATCTTCTTCATTGGGATGAACACCCACAGAGACCGAGATCTGATCATGCGCCTCAACCAGTGATAACATTTTCGGATAGCTTTCAATGTCGATAGCGACACAGAGCATATGCCCTATTCCCGCATCATAGGTTGCATTCAGAAAAGTTGAAAAGTCGTCATCATATGGAGAGAGGTCAAGCCTATCCAAATGGCAGTGGGAATCTACCAGCATAGTTTGTAATTTGATTAAAATAGCCCGATATGGGCTGTTACATTGTGTGGGTTGGACGATCTGATTTTAATGAACCACCAAGGTAGCCTTCAATCTTATTTCGAGCTGTGCCTTTATCTTGATCACTAAACTGTACACCAATACCCGCTGCTCTATTGCCTTCAGCACCCATGGGGGTGATCCAGATAATTTTTCCGGCTACGGGGATGCGCTCACTCTCTTCCATTAGCGTAAGCAGCATAAATACTTCATCCCCAACCTTATATTTCTTATTGGTCGGAATAAAAAGCCCCCCATTTTTCACAAACTGCATGTACGCTGCATAGAGCGCATTTTTATCCTTTATCGTAAGAGAGAGGATACCTTGCCGTCCACCAGCTGACATATTGGGTGCATTCATCTGTTATTCTCAAACTCGTATCGTTATCTTTTTACTGTTAGCCCATGCCAACAAAATGCCTTCTAATACCATCAGGCTATTCAATTGTGAATTTAGGGTTCGATTCGCTTCATAAACCCGATCCAACATACTATAGAGCACTTTAGAGTCTAGTACCTGAGCCATCACTTGCAAACACTGACATTGATCAGGGTTATACAGTGACGGGGGCTGCGCTTTAAATTTAAGTCGCAGCATATCAATCAACCAACTATTCATCCAGTTCAAGACACGGGCAAGCTCCAGCTTATCCCAGCGATTAGCAATGACAACAGGGTCTTGCTGGCCATTTAATGCGGCCTGAAACTCAGCCATCATTTGAGCTCTTTCTTGGAGTAACTCAGGTGCGGCCAATGATTTGGCAAGCAATGGCGCACCACTAGCCATCGCCAAAAAGAGGCTAGGATCTCCCTGTTCTATCTGCGCTTTAAGCCATACGATGGCCTCTTTTCGAGGAGGCACAGGGAAGGTGGTACGCTGACAGCGGCTTCGAACCGTGGCAGGCAAACGCCCTGGGCAGCTTGTCACAAGAATAATAACCGTCCAGGGCACAGGCTCTTCCAGGGTTTTAAGCAGGCTATTGGCTGCTGCACTATTCATCGCATCCGCAGGCTCGATGACAACAACCTTGTACCCCCCCATCTGTGCCGTCAGCACACCTTTATCGACAAAGGCTCGAATTGTATCAATCTTGATGGCTTTACCCGCTTCTTCTGGCTCGATACGCTTGTAATCAGGGTGATTTCCCACCTGACACAGATGGCAACCACGACACTGCCCACAAGGCCGTCCTGAGTCACTCAGGGCATTGCATAGCAGTGACTGAGCAAAGGCTGTCGCAAATTGGTTTTTCCCCAAACCATCCGCCCCCGTAAACAACAGCGCATGTGGCAATCGTCCCGCTTTATGCGCTGTATGCAAACGCTGCCAAATGGCCTGCTGCCAGGGATAGAGTTGTGCATCTACCATTGTACTCATATACAAACAGCCAAAAAGTCATCTATTACTGTTTTAATTTGGGATTGAACCTGTGCCAGTGGTAGGGAAGCATCTATAACCTTTACTCGTTTAGGACTGTTTTTAGCAATATCCAGATAGGCTTCTCTCACCTTTTGAAAAAAATGGTGGGCTTCGCTTTCAAATCGATCGGGAGTAGAGCGCTTTTCTGCCCTCGCCAACCCTACTTCAATAGGAAGATCTAAAATCAATGTCAGATCAGGCCGTAGCTCTTGCTGCACCCACTGTTCAAGCACCTGGATGCGCTTTGGATCAATACCACGACCGCCACCCTGATAAGCATATGTGGCATCCGTAAAGCGATCACACAGCACCCATGTGCCGGCCGTGAGTGCCGGTACTATTTTACGGTTAAGGTGCTCTGCACGCGCACCAAACATCAACAGCAATTCGGTCTCATCCGCCATACCATCATGCTTGTGTACTAACAGCAGATCCCGAACGGCTTCACCCAATGGCGTACCACCAGGCTCACGGGTGTACAGCACAGGATGGCCGGCTCTCTCCAACACCTGTTTTATCATATCGAGGTTGGTGCTTTTGCCTGCACCCTCCCCCCCTTCAACAGTGATGAATTTACCTTTTATTTCATTCATTTAATGAGATTTCTTTAATTGAAATTTGCGCACCGCTCTATTATGTTCTTTTAGGGTGTCTGAAAATTGATGGCCGCCGTCTCCACGCGCAACAAAATAGAGACTTGAACCCGCAGCAGGATGCAGCGCCGCCATTATGGCATCGGCACCTGGCATCGCAATAGGCGTTGGCGGCAAGCCATAATTTGTATAGGTGTTATAGGGGGTTTTTGCCTTTAAGTCACGCCGCCGAAGATTGCCATCAAAGCTATCTCCCAATCCATAGATTACCGTAGGATCTGTTTGCAATCTCATTTTTTTCTGCAACCGCCGAATAAATACCCCTGCAATCTCTGGTCGCTCTTGTGAAAGCCCTGTTTCGCGTTCTACGATGGAGGCTAAAATCATAGCATCATAAGGGGTCTTTAGGGGCAGACCCGCATCACGCTGTTCCCACTCATGTTGCAGAAAACGATCCATTGCATTATAGGCACGCTGAAGGAATGAAATATCTGTTGTTCCTCGGGGAAAATGGTAGGTATCAGGGAAAAAATGCCCTTCTGGGTGCTCACCTGCATGACCTATTCGCTGCATAATCTCTTTATCTGACAAGCCATTAAGCGTGCGTTTTAGCTGATTATTTTTATTTATTGCCTGCTTAACCTGACGAAAGGTCCAGCCTTCTACCAAGGTTAATGTATGGTTAACTACACGGCCTGCAACGATCAGATTCAATAAGCTGCGTGGCGACATGTTTGCCGCTAACAGATACTCCCCTGCTTTAAGCTGGCTAGCCTGCCCCTCCCAACGAGCAAGTATTCGAATATAGAGTTGATTTTCAAGCACACCTAACGCCTTTAGATCAACTGCCAATGTGGTAACAGAGCTGCCTGGTTCAAGTGTGTAATGAATACCCTCTTTAGGCAGTTTAAGGGGGGAATCTGCAAAATGTTGGAAATCCATTGCCAACCAGGCAACCAAAAGGCTAATGGAGAAAACCACTATCCCAAGCAACCGATGCAGCACGTTAATATCTACCGCTCATATGATCATCAACAGCATTAAGTAACGCTGAAGGTATTGAATCTAGGCTATAGGGCTGCCCTGAAAATGCGCTTACTGGCACTATTCCAATCAATGAATTGGAGATAAATAGTGCATCAGCCGCCTTTAAATCATCCAAACCTACATCCTTTATCACCACGGAGATATTCAATGTAGCAGCCAGCTCAATGATCAACCCACGCATAATACCTGCAACACCACATCGGCTAAGATCTGGCGTTATCAGCACAGCATCTTTAATTAAAAAGAGGTTACTCATTGTCCCTTCAATAGCATGCTCATTGCTATCGAACATTAGGCCCTCAAAAATAACGGGATCAGTCCACTCTGAGCGTGCCAGCACCTGCTCTAGTCGATTAAGATGCTTGAGCTGTGCCAATGCAGGGTTGATCCCCAAGCGGGTAGCGCAAATACGCATTGAGATGCCTTTCAACCACGCATCTTCGGGGTAGTCAGGCCAAGGGGAATAGTAGAGAACCCTGTTGGGTTGCACATCAATGGGGGGACGATAACCTCGCCCCCCTACCCCACGGGTCACTATTATTTTAAGCACGCCTTTCGGGTGATTGTTGATAACAGCTGTTGCTTCAGCAAATAGCTTTTCAGGGGCAGGGGCTACAATACCCAGTCGCTCACAGCCGTCACACAAACGCTGAAGGTGCCTTTCCCATAAACAGATATGCCCATCTATTATTGCAATTGTTTCAAATAGACCATCACCATATTGAACCCCACGGTCTAATACAGAAATCCGATCTGTTTGTACGCCATTAATGAGCAAATGAGATCCTTAAAACGAAAAACGCCCTGCAAGCAGGGCGTTTTTTATAATGCTCAATAACTAATTGGCACTATCCCATATAGCGACGAAAAGCCAATGTGCCATTGGTTCCACCAAAGCCAAAAGAGTTGGATATAGCAATATCTAGCTTCATTTCTCTAGCGGTATTCGGTACAAAATCAAGATCACATTCAGGGTCTTGATTTTCTAAATTAATCGTCGGTGGAACAATCTGATCCTTTAATGCAAGAATGGTAAATACCGCTTCAGCACCGCCTGCCGCACCCAGCATATGTCCCGTCATTGACTTAGTAGAGCTAACACATAATTTATAGGCATGATCACCAAAAGCAGCCTTAACGGCCTGAGTCTCAGCGAGATCACCCGCAGGTGTAGAGGTACCATGGGCATTAATATAATCAACATCTTCAGGATTAATACCGGCATCCTGCAACGCCAATGTCATGCACTGACCCGCACCTTCTCCATTGGGTGACGGTGATGTCATATGATAGGCATCGGAGTTCATTCCAACACCAATCAACTCTGCATAGATCGTAGCGCCACGTTTTTTAGCGTGTTCAAGCTCTTCTATAACGACAACACCCGCACCATCGCTCAATACAAAACCATCACGATCACGATCCCATGGGCGACTAGCGCCTTGAGGATCATCGTTACGTGTAGAGAGTGCCCGAGCTGCGGCAAAGCCACCCAACCCAGTAGGGGATGTTGCCATCTCTGCACCACCGGCAACCATCGCATCAACGCTGCCATGACGAATCATGCGCGCTGCTTCAGCAATATTGTGAGAGCCTGTGCTACAAGCTGAAACGATGGAGTAATTTGGCCCTTTTAAACCGTGCATAATGGAGATATTTCCAGCCACCATATTGATGATGTTACTAGGAACAAAAAAAGGGGAAATCTTGCGTGGCCCGCCTCTCTGGTAATCAGCGTAGCTGTTTTCAATACCTGTGATCCCACCAATACCAGAACCTACCGCAACACCAATGCGATGAGCGTTCTCCTCCGTCACGTCCAAATCCGCATCCTTGATAGCCTGACACCCAGCCGCAATACCATAATGGATAAACTTATCCATTTTTCGGGCCTCTTTTTTAGTAATGTAATCAGTAATTTCAAAATCGTAAATGGGACCACCAAAATGGGTGCTAAACGGCTCGATATCAAGGTGAGTGATTCGCTGTATGCCACTTTTGCCAGCGAGGACATTTTTCCAGGACGTTTCCACACTGAGGCCAACGGGCGAAATCATACCCAGTCCTGTTACGACAACCCTTCTGTCAGACATACAATGTCCTCTCTTGTTTTATAATCAAATTCATAAGGCATTTTGATTGAATTTAATGAAATAAATTAACCAATCAAAATCTACTACAACTTCATCTGTTTTGTCTGTTGCTTTTTCAGTTAAGATAGCAAAAAACAAAACTGCTGTGCAGCCCATTTTATTAGGCCACACAGCATTTATTAACCAATCATTACTTTTAATCTATTGCTCTATATTATAAATAAAGCAATATTTCATAATTAACTTGAATGTTTGGTAACGTAATCAATTGCCTGCTGAACAGTAGTAATTTTCTCTGCATCTTCATCAGGAATTTCAGTTTCAAATGTCTCTTCAAGAGCCATAACCAGCTATACTGTATCAAGAGAGTCTGCGCCCAAGTCATCAACAAATGAGGCATCCAGGGTGACTTCTTCTTCTTTAACGCCCAGTTGCTCAATAACCGTCTCTTTAACTCGCTCTTCGATAGTACTCATATTCTTTCAATCCTCTGGATGAATGGATGACCCAACCTCTGTCGCTGGGCTATTTTAATAACAAATCCGAAAAGATAAAAGCACAACATGCTTTAAACACCTTTTCTTCAATTCCAATCTAATTACCCTATTTTCATAAAGATAAAGCAACAACTTAATGCTCTAGACTAAATTCAGCCTTAGAAAACTATGCCATATACATCCCACCGTTCACATGAATCGTTTCTCCGGTGATATATGAAGCATTTGATGAAGCTAAGAATACGACCGCATTGGCGATCTCTTCTGGCGCGCCCAAACGTGCCAGCGGTATCCCTGCTAACAAGGCATTACGCTGCTCTTCTGGTAGCTCTTTAGTCATATCTGTATCAATGAAGCCAGGGGAAACAGCATTGACAGTAATACCACGAACACCCACTTCACGCGCCAAGGATTTTGTAAAGCCAATCATTCCTGCTTTAGCTGCACAGTAATTAGCTTGGCCTGGATTACCTGTTGAACCAACAACAGATGCAATATTAATTATTCGCCCACTTCTTGCTTTCATCATGCCACGTAAGCAGGCTTTTGAAAGCCTATAAATGGATGTCAGGTTGGTATCAATAATAGATTGCCACTCATCTTCTTTCATGCGCATCAATAGGTTATCACGCGTAACACCGGCGTTATTGATAAGAATGGTTGGAGCCGCATAATTCTCTTTAATAAATTTCATTGCCGTATCAATGGAAGATTGATCTGCAACATCTAACTGCAACCCCGCACCTTCTATGCCTGCTCCTGCAAGTCGCTCACTTATAGCATCAGCACCTAATTGGGTTGTCGCTGTACCAATAATAGTCGCACCAGCGCTACCCAGACCCTCAGCAATCGCTCGACCAATACCACGACTGGCTCCTGTTACAAAGGCAATCTCATTATTAAGCATTAATTGTCTCCATGGCTTTTTCCAGACTAGCGGGGTCAAACACCGCCAGACCACTTACTGCTCGGTCAATTCTTTTACACAAGCCAGCTAACACTTTACCTGGCCCCGCTTCAATAATACATTGAGTATCATTTTCAGCCATTGTCTTAATGGTCTCAACCCAACGCACGGGGCTATACAACTGCTGTGCTAATAAGCTTCGAATCTCATCAGGGCTGCTTGCTTTATCAACAGTAACATTGTGTATGATGGGGATAGATGGGGCTTTTATATCTATCTCTACTAAATAAGCAGCTAGCTTTTCAGCCGCAGGTTTCATTAAGGCACAATGTGATGGAACACTTACAGGTAGTGGCAAAGCTCGTTTGGCACCTGCAGTTTTAGCCAAGGCCATCATGCGTTCAACTGCACGCCTATTTCCTGCCACGACAACCTGGCCAGGCGAGTTAAAATTAACCGCCTCTACCACTTCGGACTCAGCAGCTTCAGTACATAACTCGCGTACTTTATCATCATCCAGCCCCAAGATTGCAGCCATAGCACCCACCCCTTCAGGTACAGCCTCCTGCATCAAGCGACCTCGCTCTGCAACCAACTTTACGGCATCTGAAAACCCTAATGAGTCTGCTGCAACCAATGCTGAGTATTCACCCAGACTATGTCCCGCCATGAGTGCAGGCTGCAAACCGCCCTGTTCACGCCATACCCGCCAAACAGCAATGCCAGCAGCAAGCATAGCGGGCTGGGTATTATGGGTAAGGTTAAGCTCTTCAATTGGGCCTGTTTGTGTTATTTTCCACAGGTCTAGATTGAGCGCATCAGATGCCTCCTGAAAGGTCCCTGAGACCACAGGAAATAGATCTGCCAAATCGGCCAGCATGGCGACAGATTGTGAGCCTTGCCCAGGAAAAACAACATTAAATTTCATCGCCATATCTTTAGTATTTCAGCAACACAGAACCCCAGGTAAAACCACCACCGAATGCCTCTAACAATAAGATTTCGCCACGCTTAACTCGACCACTCCGTACCGCTTCATCCAAAGCTAGCGGAACCGATGCAGCAGAGGTATTGCCATGCTCATCAACGGTAACCACCACATGATCCATAGACATACGTAATTTTCTTGCTGTAGCCTTTATAATTCTTATATTTGCCTGATGTGGAATCAACCAATCAATATCTGATTTACTCATGCCATTATGATCAAGCGTCTCATCGACAATGCGCCCCAATGTTTTGACTGCCATCTTAAACACTTCGTTGCCACGCATCTCTATAAATGCACGCGCTTCTGCAAGCTGCGCCTGTCCACTGGATATACCCACAGGAACCTGTAACAGTTCTGCATATTTTCCATCCGCATGCAGGTGGCTGGATATAATTCCAGGCGCACTGTTTGCTTCCACTACCACAGCACCTGCGCCATCACCAAAGAGCACACAGGTATCACGATCAGTCCAATCAACAATACGAGATAACGTCTCTGCACCCACAATCAATGCACAACGCGCACTGCCTGATTTAATAAAATTATCCGCAATGCCTAACGCATAGACAAAACCAGTGCACACTGCTTGCACATCAAATGCAGCACAACCGCGAATGCCTAATCGTTGTTGCAAAAGACAAGCTGTACTGGGGAAAACCTGATCAGGTGTTGTCGTTGCAACAATTACTAAATCAATATCATGCGCCTCTTTACCCGCCGCACCCATTGCTTGGCGCGCTGCCTGCTCTGCTAGATCACATGTCGTCTCATTATCTGCTGCAATGTGGCGTTTACGTATGCCGGTGCGGTCTACAATCCATTCATCGGAGGTATCAACCATCTTCTCTAAATCATGGTTACTCAATATCTTCTCTGGAAGATAGCCTCCAGTGCCTGCTATACGCGTATATTTCACTTAGATGCCATATTCAATTGCTCTTCAACTCGGGAAGCAATACGACGAGAAACATCACCAGCAACTTCTTTTTTGGCAAATTGAATTGCATTTTCAAAAGCCAATTGGTCAGCACCACCATGGCTCTTAACAACAATGCCACGCAGACCAATTAGACTTGCGCCATTGTAACGACGCGGGTCAATAAAGCAGCGGAAGTTTTTAAGAATGGGCAGTGTAATAAAACCTATCATCTTGGTGAAAAAATTTCGGTTGAATGCCCGTTTCAGATAATGAGTAATCATAGTAGCAACCCCTTCGCAGCTTTTTAAAGAGACATTGCCAACAAAACCATCTGTAACAACGACATCTGCACCTTCTTTGTAGACTGAGTCACCTTCAACATAACCAATATAATTCAGCGAGCTATTTTCCAGCTTTTCATGCGCCATCTTTACCTGCTCATTACCCTTAATCTCTTCATGGCCAATGTTAAGCAATGCAACTCGCGGTGCTTCAATATTTTCAACTGCAGAAACCAGCTCACTTCCCATCACTGCAAACTGAAACAGATGATCTGAATTACAATCGACATTTGCTCCTAAATCCAGCATCCATGTATGCCCTGCAATTGATGGCACGGAAGCGATAATTGCCGGCCTATCTATATGAGGCAGCATTTTTAGCACAAAACGCGCCGTAGCCATGAGTGCACCTGTGTTACCAGCACTCACACAAGCATCTGCACTTCCCTCTTTAACCAGATTAATGGCTACGCGCATAGAAGAGTCTTTTTTTGTACGCAATACTTTGGACGGTGAGTCGTCCATTGCGACCTCTTCCGAGGCATGCTGAATGCGTAGCCGACCACCTATTTCAGCACCTTTTAGATGCTGTTTAATAATCTCTTCACGTCCAACAAGAATAAGATCGACATCAGGCTCATTTTTGATGAAATTTAGCGCCGCAGGAACAACAACCTCTGCGCCAAAATCACCCCCCATAGCATCCAACGAGATAGTTATCCGTTTTGTCATTTACAAAAAAACCTAATCTCAATAGGATAGTAATTGGAGAAAATTCAAAGCTGACTTGCACACAGAGCGATATTATTCACCAGCCACTTCAACTACTTTGCGACCGCGATAAAAGCCGTCTGCAGTGACATGGTGACGCAAATGAGTCTCACCAGAGGTAGGATCTACAGAGAGTGTTTTGGCGGTGAGTGCATCGTGTGAACGACGCATGCCACGCTTTGATGGGGTCTTCTTACTTTTTTGAACAGCCATGGTACTAACTCCTAAATAAAATATAAAAAATTATTTTCGTCTCAATTTAGCCAACACCGCGAACGGGTTAACTCGTTCATCTGGCTCGTCCAGATCAGTTGCTGCTTGCTCAGTCTCCTGATGTGCATCAGGACAACATTCGCCTACTTCATGTCGTGAAACTTGTGGCAGTGATAGCAACAGCTCTTCTTCCACAATATCCAACAACCGGATACGCGGTTCACCAAGGAGCAACGGATCATAATCATCAGGTAATCGTTCTGCCTCTTCGGTGCTTCTAACTAAAGCAATATTCAGCTGTGACATAACTGAGAACGACATCGGAGAAAGGCAGCGCTGACATTCCAACAATAGCTCTGCCTTAACAGAACCTTTGATACAGGCGCGTTTCTCTCGATCTCTTTCAAATTCCAATTGCAATTCAATATCGCTTTCAGCACCTAAAACAATCTTTGCTAAGCGAGAAAGATCAGCAATAGCAGCATACCCAGAGAAGACTCTTCTCTGGTCAACCATGCGCCATGGATCTACAAAATCTGGCAAGTGAGACGACATAAGCGCGGAATAGTATTATGTGGCGATAACACTGTCAAAGAAATCAATCATATTCATGAAAACTAGAGCAAAGAAGATGCGCCACTCTACTGTCCACCAACCACAGCCAAGAGAACACCTGCCGCTACAGCAGAACCAATGACACCTGCCACATTTGGCCCCATTGCATGCATTAACAGAAAGTTATGATGATTGGCTTCCAGCCCCACTTTATTAACAACGCGAGCGGCCATTGGTACAGCAGAGACACCCGCTGCCCCGATCAATGGGTTGATTTTACCACCGCTATACTTGTGCATTGCCTTGCCCATCAAAACGCCGGTTGCTGTACCAATGCAAAAAGCAAAAGCACCTAGCGCCAAAATACCCAGCGTCTCCACTGAAAGAAACTTATCAGCAGAGAGCTTAGAGCCAACAGAAAGCCCCAAAAATATGGTAACAATATTAATTAACTCGTTTTGAGCCGCACTGCTTAATCGCTCTACGACACCTGATTCACGGAGTAGATTACCAAACATCAGCATGCCAATCAGCGGTGCCGCAGATGGCAGAAAAATGATGCACAGCAGTAATACAGCGAACGGAAACAGTATTTTTTCAAGCTTACTTACAGGGCGCAGCTGCTGCATAACTACGCTACGCTCGGCCTTTGTAGTCAGCGCACGCATAATGGGGGGCTGAATAATAGGCACCAATGCCATATAGGAGTATGCCGCTACTGCAATTGCCCCCAGAAGATCTGGCGCCAGGCGCGATGCCAAAAAGATAGCCGTTGGGCCATCTGCACCACCAATAATTGCAATGGCAGAGGCATCTGCCAATGTAAAATCAAAGCCAGGAACTAAGTTAAGTGCCAAAGCGCCCAACAGTGATAAGAAGATACCGAACTGAGCCGCAGCACCCAACAACAGTGTCGATGGCCTGGCAATAAGCGCAGAAAAATCGGTTAACGCGCCCACTCCCATAAAAATCAATAATGGAGCAATACCACTCGCAATTGATGCACTATAAAAACGGTATAGCATGCCTGGTTCATAGCCCAAATCACCTGCAACCCAGTTGCCCGCAGCATGGAGTTGACCTGTGGCACTTTTCCACGCCCCTGCAACCTGGTCAATGGGCACACCCAATGAGTCTGCAAGCATGGCCAGATGCTCAGGATTACTGGAGTGTAAAAGTTGCTCAACGGCACTTTCGGCCAAACCTGCGGCTGGAATATTGGCTAAAACCGCACCAAAACCGATCGGTAGCAGTAAGAGTGGTTCAAACTGTTTTGCAATGGCCAAATAGATGAGCAAGCCACCTATTATCATCATAAAAAACTGGCCGCCTGTAAAATTAGCAATTCCCGTAGAATGCCAAAGTGTTGCAAATCCAATATCCATAGTTAAATTACGCCAACTCGATTAAGGTGTCGCCAACTTGAACGGCATCACCTTCTTTAATGCAGATAGAAGATACCGTGCCAGCAGAGGGTGTTCGAATCTCCGTTTCCATCTTCATCGCTTCAAGGATAATAACGACCTCATCTGCTGCAATTGTCTGCCCTTCAGTTACTTGAATCTTCCAGATATTCCCCGCTAGCGGTGATACAACTGGCTCACCTGTCCCGCTCACTGATGCAGGAGCAGGAACCAATGTTGCCGCAGCTTGAACATGCTGAACAACACCGCCTGGTGCAACAGAGACATCATAACCTTTACCATCAACAACCACGTGATAATTCTCTTGCTCTCCTGCTGCCGCAGGTTTTACCGCTGGTGCTGACTCACTGCCTGGTACAGGCTCAAAAGCATCTGGGTTACCCCTGTTTTCTAGGAATTTCAGGCCAATCTGAGGGAACTGAGCATAGATGAGCACATCATCGACTACATTCTCTGCCAGTTTGATGCCTTTTTCATCAGCAATTTGAATCAACTCATCCTGCAATCTCTGCATTTCAGGCTGCAACAGATCTGCTGGGCGGCAAGTAATAGGCTCTTCACCATCTTCCAAAACCATTGCCTGAATTTCAGGGTTCATCGCTGCTGGAGCCACACCATACTCACCACGCAACATACCCGTAGTCTCTTTGGTCATCGTCTTATAGCGCTCGCCCGTCAGAACATTCAATACGGCCTGAGTGCCCACGATCTGTGAGGTCGGTGTCACTAATGGGATATAACCTAAGTCCTTACGTATCTTAGGGATCTCTTCCAATACCGCGTCTAACTTGTCTGAAGCACCCTGCTCACGCAGCTGATTCTCCATATTAGTCAACATGCCACCAGGAACTTGAGCGACTAGAATACGGGAATCAATACCTCTCAGGCTACCTTCAAAACTGGCATATTTCTTACGCACTTCACGGAAATAGGCTGCAATCTCCTCCAGCAGAGGAATATCCAGCCCCGTATCACGGTCAGTGTCTTCAAAAATAGCAACCAACGCTTCCGTCGGCGAATGGCCGTAAGTCATGCTCATGGATGAGATGGCTGTATCAATCATGTCAATACCGGCTTCAGCTGCCTTCATACAAGAGGCCGTGCTCATGCCAGTGGTTGCATGACTCTGCATAGCAATTGGAATATTGACCGCTTCTTTCAAGCGACTAACCAGCTCGCCTGCTACATATGGCTTAATCAAACCCGCCATATCTTTAATACAGATAGAGTGGCAACCCATATCTTCAATGCGTTTTCCCAGGTCTACCCAGATGTCCATATTGTGTACAGGACTTATGGTGTAAGACATGGTGCCCTGCGCATGCTTAGCTGTTTTTAGCGCAGCCTTTACAGCTGTTTCCAGGTTGCGCATATCATTCATCGCATC
>JAJRWL010000146.1 GCA_024276875.1 Gammaproteobacteria bacterium | reverse complement strand
GTCTCTGATATGCAAGGCACCATTGGTTGCAGAAGTAAAGTGAATAAGGGAACTGAATTTCAAGTAATGTTACCCATGAAACAAAAGGATTAAATAGCAAAAAACACCACATGCGCATATCAATCAAATAGATATTGATCTATATTAAATTAAAATATGAAGCATCGGAGCGCTATCATGGCATCGAATAGAACATGGCAGGCTACCGGTTATGAACTCCCAAAAAAACAAAAAACGCAAGGTAGCAATAAAGACAACAGTAAGAGCGAAGTAAAGCTTTTGGTTGTGGATGATGAGCCGCGTCTATGCCACAGTTTAAAAGAACTGCTTGAGCTGCAAGGTTATCAATGTGAAATTGCCATCGGCGGGGTAGCCGCGATCCAGGCACTGCAACACACCCAATATGACCTCATCCTGCTTGACCTCAATATGCCAGAGGTGGATGGCCACAAGGTGATGCAATTCATCAAAAATCGGCATCTCCAAAGTGATGTCATTATCATCAGCGGTGAAACCAGTTTTGAGGAGGCATCTTGGGCGCTACAGCAAGGAGCACATGACTTTCTGCGCAAGCCCTACGGCAATGGTGAACTACTGCATTCAGTTAAGAGGGTGCTGCAAAAACGTCAACTGAAAGCAGAAAACAACCGCATGCAAAAGTGGTTGGCTGACTCAGAACGACGTTATCGATTTCTGGTCAACAACTCACCTGATATCATCTACATGCTTGATGAAAAAGGGTGCTTTAGTTTTATCAACAATCGCATCTCCTACCTGCTTGGTTATAGCAATGATGACCTGTTGGGAAAACACTACGCTGAAGTCGTACACCCTCATGATTTAGATAAGGCACACCTTACCTTTGATGAGCATCGCATAGAGCCAAACACCACATCTAATATCGAATTTCGAATAATAAAAAAGGGAGCCAATCGTCTATCAGATAACCTACTTGAATCTCAGCTGGTTACCGTTGAATTAAATGCCATTGGTGTCTATGAAAACCAAGATGAAGCCCATAATAAGCAGTTTATTGGCACTTATGGCGTTATCCGTGACATCAGCGAACGCAAGAAGGCCGAGGCCATCATCAATCACCAGCTCTACCATGATGTGCTGACCTCTCTGCCCAACCGCATCCTGTTCCGAGATCGACTTGATAATGCCATTTCACAGGCTAAGCGCAATAGCAAAATGCTCGCCGTCATGTACCTCGATCTGGATGGTTTTAAAATCGTTAACGACTCACTCGGCCATATGATCGGTGACGAATTGCTACAAGCGGTCGCTCAGCGTCTACGCCTGAGTCTACGTGAAGGCGATACACTGGCCAGGGTCGGTGGCGATGAGTTCAACCTGCTACTGCCCGAAATTAATCGTCGTGAAGATGCCGCCGTTATTGCACACAAGATTATCAATAATCTAAAGCAGTCATTTGAGATCGATGGTAACGAGGTTTTTATCGGCCTCAGCATTGGTATCGCACTCTACCCAAATGATGGAGAAGAGATTGACATGCTCATCAAAAATGCCGATATGGCGATGTACCATATCAAAGGACGCGGCAAAAATGGTTATGAGTTCTTCTCTAACAATATGCTGGGTCGTATATCCCGCCATAACTCACTAGAGAACGGCCTACACAAGGCATTGGAAGAGAATCAGTTCATACTGATGTTTCAGCCGCAACAGGCTGTTGACACAGGAAAAATCATAGGTGTTGAATCACTCATTCGCTGGCAACATCCAGAAGAGGGGCTCATCTCACCCATTGATTTTATCAGCCTGGCAGAGGAGACCGGACAGATCACCGATATTGGCGAATGGGTGCTACGCACCGCCTGTGCTGAATACAGCCGCTGGCGCAATCAAGGGATCTCTGGCATTAAGATTGCTGTCAACCTTAGCGCAGCTCAACTCTACCGAGCGGATTTTGTACCAACGGTATTGGATATTCTGGCAGAGAACCAAATGCCAGGCAGGCTACTTGAACTTGAGATTACCGAAAACTCTCTGGTACAGGATATCGAGCATGTCGTTGAGAAACTGCGCCAACTCGCAGAACACGGAATACGAGTGGCCGTCGATGACTTTGGCACCGGCTACTCATCACTCTGCTATCTACAATCATTGCCACTCAACACACTAAAAATAGATGGTTCTTTCATCAACACCATCAAATCAAGCGATGACAAACATTCCATCATTAGCGCCATCGTTACCATGGCTAAAGATATGGAGTTGAGCGTGATTGCAGAGGGCGTTGAGACAGAGACACAATTAGAATATCTACGTTCAATTGGCTGTCCACAGGCACAGGGTTATCTGCTTAGCTACCCACTATCAGCAGACAACACGTTAAAGCTATTATCAAAGGCACAAATGCACTAAAACTTGTGTCAAACTCTGTTTTTGTGAATACTCCACCGGCTAAAGCCGGTGGCTTCAAATACGGCTGAAAGCCGGTCATTTCGCCTTAAGGCGATTTACAGCACACTAAAATCATCATCAGGGTCATTTGGCTTCTGGTTTTCTATATACGCTTTCCAGATTTCGTCTGTCACATTCCCGCTCGAAGCGACCCAATAACCTCTTGCCCACAAATGCTAACCCCAGTATCTCTTTTTTAGCGCCGGAAACTCCGTCAGCATCTTATGAGAACTCTTCCCTTTCAGAAACTGCACCGCCTTAGATACTGATAAGCTCGGGGGTATCCCTATCAGAATAAATGGGGCGCTGTGGACTCAAGCCAAGGTGGCCAAGCAGGCGGCTAATAGAACTTTTACTGAGTTTTATGCCCCTCTCAGAAGCAATCAATTCTCGAATAATATTTAAT
>JAJRWL010000145.1 GCA_024276875.1 Gammaproteobacteria bacterium | reverse complement strand
GGATCACCACCAAATATCAGGTAGAGTGTACCTAATCCAAGCAGCCCCAATGAAGCAACAGCCAACCCCATAATAGAGCCGCCAAAGAAGGCGACACTTAATGCCGTAGCAGCGCCTTCATTATGGGCAGCAGTCGTGGTTCGAACATTGGCTTTAGTCGCCGTATTCATGCCTATGTAACCAGCACCGGCAGAGGTAACTGCACCGATGATGAAGGCAAAGGCTGTACCCATGCCAAGAAAGATAGCCAGCAAAACGACCAAAATGGCAGAAAAAATTCCTAGCATTTTGTATTCACGCCGCATAAAAACCATCGCACCTTCGTGGATGGCATCGCCAATCTTGACGACTTTAGCTTCGCCTGCGGGATGTTGTTTTACAATCTTATAAATATAACTGGCAGTCACCAAACCAATGATGCCCAATAGGGGGGGGATATACTCGCCAAGACTCATGTTTTCCTCCAGGTTGATAACAGCTGTTTTTTTATTAACTGCTTTTGTACTTGGAAATTGTCTGCCGTTCGACAGGCGATCTCTTTGCAAGACCAAAATGTGGGTGCTTCTTAATGACTTCACCACCCTGATGTTTTTAGGTGATAAATTCAGTATAACGACCCTATTTAGTACACTGTTTCCCTAATACACGCAAGTTTTAGCGCTAAATCCCTATAAATTCTTGTCTTACAGGGGGGTAATCCGTTATCTTACCGGCCTCACAGTGAAGCCGGACTCTCCGGCTTTTTTATTCCCTAAGGTAAGAAGGTATAAGATGAACCTGGATAGAGTCAGTTACGGTAAAGATGCACCCAATACAATCAATGTGATTATTGAGATCCCGTCCCATTCGGATCCGGTTAAATATGAGGTGGACAAAGAGACAGGCGCCATGTTTGTTGACCGCTTCATGGGAACCGCAATGCACTACCCTTGTAACTATGGCTATGTTCCTCACACCCTATCTCTGGATGGTGACCCCGTTGATGTATTGGTTATCACTCCCATTCCTGTACTGACCGGAACTGTGATTGAGTGCCGTCCTATTGGCATGCTGAATATGACTGATGAATCAGGGATTGATGCCAAAATATTAGCCGTCCCACTGGCTAAAGTCAGCCCTCTGTACAAAGGCGTAAGAGAGGCTGGCGATCTGCCCTGTGGAGGCAGTCTGCTAAATCAGATCTCACATTTCTTTGAGCACTACAAAGATCTGGAAGAGGGCAAATGGGTAAAGATAGAGGGCTGGAGTGATGCAGCAGCCGCCAAAGCTGAGATCACCAGCAGTATAGAAAACTACAAAAATGCCCCTAAAAAACCACACTTCTAATCACTAGTGATTAAGTAGCGAGTGGTAAAGCTCTGTGATTTCACAGAGTAGCCACTCGCCACTGGAAACTAAAAAGCCATGAACAGTCTTACTCATTTTAATCAAGCCGGAGAAGCCCACATGGTCGATGTGGGTGACAAGAAGATTACCTCACGGGTAGCCATCACCGAAGGCCGCATCTTTATGCAACCCGAAACCCTGGCCAGAATTGAGCGTGGTAACCATAAAAAAGGCGACGTTTTGGGTATTGCCCGTGTTGCAGGTATCATGGCCAGTAAACAAACAGCCAATCTCGTACCACTCTGTCACCCTTTGGCATTAACCCATGTTGAGATTGAATTGACTCCCAATGCAGAAAATTCAAGCATCCACTGTCGCACTACCGTCGAAACCCGTGGGCAAACGGGTGTAGAGATGGAAGCCCTCTGCGCCACTCAGGTTACGCTGCTGACTATTTATGATATGTGTAAAGCGGTTGATCGTGGCATGACGATTGATCAGGTTCGATTACTGGAAAAGTCAGGCGGAAAATCCGGTCATTGGATACGCCCAGAATAGGGATTTTAAACCATGAACCCCTACTACCACCGTGCAACCTACCTCACCAGTGCTGCTGAGATCTCCCAAACCCCACCCGATGAAGGTTACGAGGTTGCCTTTGCGGGTCGCTCCAACGCCGGCAAATCAAGCGCCATCAACACGCTCTGTCAGCAAAAAGCACTCGCACGTACCAGCAAAACCCCTGGCCGCACCCGCCTGTTAAATTTTTTCGAACTGGACGATGAACGACGACTGGTTGATCTGCCAGGCTACGGTTATGCCAAAGTGGCCGTATCAATAAAAAACCAGTGGCAGAGATCACTGGCACAATACATGGAAAAACGGCAGTGCCTAAAAGGGTTGATTTTACTCATGGATTGCCGTCATCCCATGCCTGATTTTGATCGCCAAATGCTGGATTGGAATGTACACAACGACCTTCCCACACACATTCTATTAACCAAATCGGACAAACTAAAGAAGAACCCCGCACAGAATGCTCTTTTTAAAATACGCCGTGATATTGCTGAATATGGTGATAGCGTCACTGTCCAACTCTTCTCTTCACTAAAGCGACAAGGTATTGATGATGTACATCAGGTACTGGATAGCTGGTTAGATCTACAAAAACCACCGCAATAAATTGCAGACAAAAAAAATCCTGACGAAATTGGGGAGTCGTCAGGATTTAAAAAATACCCCAGTTTGAGGGCTGGGATAAGGGCCGGTTAAATCTTGGAGGGTTGACCCCATGTCGCATGACATGTGCAAAATAAGACTGGGCACTTTAAAAAAGGTTCAAATCTTTTTTAAAGTTTTCCAGGTTTCAATCCACCTCACCCCAGCTCTCACCATATCAAAGGACAAATAACCTACTTTCTATTCTGCATCCGGATGACATGCCGCCAGCTATTAAGGCCACCACACACCCAGCTTGGGCAAATGCCATCCGTTGGATCAAGCTGGTTATCCAGCTCATACTTATCTGATAAACCATCCCTATCAGTATCTTTTTTAGCTGGATCACTGCCAAATTGATACTCCTGAAGATTGCTGAGTCCATCACCATCCTGGTCAAGATTAGCATCAGCAGTATTAAATGGATCCAGGAAGGCGCGTTGATCCTCATAGGTATCGGGAAGACCATCGTTATCATCATCTGAATCATTAACGTCAGGAATACCATCTCCATCATTGTCAGGCGCAGTAAAGATGGCAGCCTGCCCAGCAATATCCATAACAGGAACTGGATTTAGTTGATCATTATTAGTGCCATCACCGAGCTGTTCATAGTAGTTGTCACCCCAGCTCAGCAGGGTGCCATCCGTCTTCAGCGCCAGGCTGTGATCTGCACCTGCGGCTATCGCTCTGATGTTACTG